>NZ_JBASJU010000178.1:0-54486 GCF_049655485.1 Daejeonella sp. | reverse complement strand
ACACACTGTAGGGTGGTGAAATTTGGCAGACACACCTCCTCGTCTCGGTGGCGAAGATTTGGGAAATACCGTAAAAGGGAAATAACTGCTTCGTGAAGGTTCGACTCCTTCCCCTACAGCAAACCTTGTTAAACAGGTTTATAATTGGTTAGTTCAAATAAGCTCCTGCCCATCAGGAGCTTATTTTGTTTAAAAAGCTTCGAGAAATTTTTTTCGAATAAGAATAAAAAAATCCCAAATATGGCTTGAATGTTGTAATATTAGCCTCTAGTAAAATAGGCATAATGAGACGTGTTTTAATTTGTGATGACGATGTAACAATTTCAGAGGTGGTTGCGATCATCCTGGTGGACAGCAACCTGGCGGAGGTTTATACCATACCTGATTGTGATAACATAATCGAGAAAATTGAAGAACTACAACCTTCCCTGATATTTATGGATAATAAAATCCCAACCCATGGGGGAGTTGTAGCTACCCAAACTATTAAAAATCACCCAGTACACAAATCAATACCGGTTGTATACTTTACGGCAAATCAGGATATTGATCAACTGGCAGAAAATGCTGGAGCTGATTACACCTTGGCCAAGCCGTTCAGCATCACTGAGCTGGAAGAAGTAGTTAATAAGGCGTTTAACGTAGCGAAAGCATAAAGGGATTAAGGAACAAGGAGCAAAGAATAAGGATCAGAGGTGGCGGAAATGTTTGGACACTCTTAACCTTGATAAGCCCTCCTGCGAGTCTTTTTTCTTTGCTCTTTATTCCTTGTTCGACTTTCGTATATTATAGATCCGAACCCTTACCTTTGAGGTAAATTATGAACCGTCAAATTTTTGCTTTCTTTCTGCTTGCTATCACTAGTGTTTTAGGATGCTCAAAAGACGACAACGAACCTTTACCACAAAGTTCTGTTTCCAGATTATATGTATCCAATGCTGATACTGATGCATCGGTGATGAGCACATTAATTTTTGACCCTGCAGACGGTGCAACTTTAGATAGCCCGGACCGTTACGATACAAAACTGCCTGATGGGAACGGGATTGTATTCGATCCATTCTCCGGGACGGTATTCCAGGTTAGCAGACAGGCTAAAAATATAAAAAGCTTTACAGTTAAGACGGATGGCTCGCTCGCTGATAAGGGTTCTTTTATTGACGACGGCCTGACAAGCGGAAGGGAAATTGCTTTCGACAGGGTAAGGAAGACCCTTTATGTTGCAAGTAATACAGACAGCTCCATTTATGTATATCAAGGGGTAGACACTATTAAAAGTAGCGCGAGAGCTAGCAAGAAACTAAAACTCAACGGCCAGCCCTGGGGAATCCATTTGGAGAATGATAATCTTTTTGTCGTTATTGATCGCAGTAGTGCGCAGGTTCAGCTTTTTGAAAACGCATCCTCACTAGTTGTCGGCACAATTGTGCCCAGCAAAAAGATAACTGTGACAGGCGGTATAAGGCTTCATGGAATAGCGTATTCATCTTCGCGCGACGCGCTTATATTAAGCGATATCGGGGAAGAAGCCGGAAGCGGCTCTACGAGCGATGGGAAGATTTATGTTATAGAGGCCGCACTTGCAAAATTTGCCGCGATGGGAACGGCAGTATCACCAACGCGGATAATTTCTGGTATTAATACCGGGCTGGGTAACCCGGTGGATGTTGCCTGGGACATCCGTGCAGAAAAAGACCTTATTTACGTAGCAGAAAAGGCTAATAAAAAGATCCAGGTTTTTAAATTTTCGAATAATGGTAATGTCAGCCCTTTTCGAACAGTTACTCTAAACACATCGCCCGAGGCGATCTATCTTGACGCCAGATAATTTCTAATGGCTGAATTCATACTTTTTTCTTTACTTTGATGATCTAAAACACAGATTATGTATAATTTCTTACTAGGACTTCATTCAGGTTTACGCTATATCGTTCTGTTGCTTCTTGCAATAGCAATCATTATGGCAATCACGGCGTTATTTGGCAAAAAAGAGTACTCAGCTACGAACAGGAAAATTAATCTTTTCACTTTGATCGCTACTCACACCCAACTTTTAGCTGGTTTAATTTTGTATTTCGTTAGTCCCCTTGTTCAGTATGGTAACATGGGTGAAGCTATGAAAAATACAATAACACGTTACTGGACCGTGGAACACGGGGTATTAATGCTCTTTGCCGTCGTTTTAATAACTGTTGGACATGCGCGCTCCAAAAAAGGCGAGCTGGCGATAAACAAACACCGGGCAATAGCATTGTATTACGGTCTGGCTTTACTGGTAATAGTGGTGGCAATTTATCAAAGTGCGCGTCCATTGTTGGGAATGACCGTTGGGAATTGATAAAGTATTTCCATAGGTCCACAATTTATCTTTTATTTCGTTCGCCTGGATCCTTTGAACTATTGATGAATAATGGTAAAAAGTGAAAGCCATGGGAATTATTTATTGAAATATATCTTCTCAAAAGATTTGCAGTATCAAATTTCTTTATATTTTTGTCACCGATGAAGATGACACAAAATACTGGAAATTGGTGGTACACTTTTAATAAGTGGCGCGCGGGACAGGTATTTTGAGAAAATTATAATCAACCAAAACCTAAACAATATGAACCCGACGCTTCAACCCGTCGGGTTTTTTTATGGCTGAACATATCTTTGCGATATGGAGAATTAGATATGAAGAATTATAAACTATACACATCGTACAAAAAGCTGCTTGCAGATACTACTACACCTGTCAGTATCTATCTTCGGCTTAGAGATGTATTTCCAAACAGCATCCTTCTTGAAAGCTCGGACTATCATAGCCGTGAGAACAGTCTGAGTTATGTTTGCTGCGATCCGATTGCAGGGATCAAGTTAACTGGTGATAAACTCGAAACATATTTCCCTGACGGGACTACAGATCATTATCCACTTGCGGACCTTGACCTTAAGAGACATGTTTCCGATTTCAGGAAGCAGTTTGAATCCTTAACAACCAACGATTTTAAATTTATATCGAATGGGCTTTTCGGTTACTTCGCTTATGAAACTATCGAGCATTTCGAGGATATAAAATTACACGCAGCAGATGCACCTGGCAGAGATATACCTTTAATGCAATACCACGTATACAGGTATATAATTGTTATTGATCACTTTAAAAATGAATTGTTCTTGCTTGAACACCGGACAGAAAAAGACAGGCCGGATAGTCTTGAGAAAATACAATACCTTATTCAAAATAAGAACTTCCCTGAATACAAATTCAATCTAAATGGAGAAGAAGTATCAAACTTCACGGACAAGGAATTTATTGAAACAGTTGAAATGGTTAAAAAGCACATATTCCGCGGGGACGTTTTTCAAATCGTGCCCTCCCGGGCATTTGCCAAACCATTTCTAGGCGATGAATTTAACGTATATAGAGCTCTACGATCCATTAATCCATCGCCATACCTCTTTTATTTTGATTATGGTGATTTTAAGCTTTTTGGCTCTTCACCGGAAGCCCAGCTTACCATTAAGAATAATGAAGCTACTATTTACCCCATCGCCGGCACGTTCAAACGGACTGGTGATTCCGTTTTAGATGCGGAACTGGCCGAAAATTTAAAACAGGATGTTAAAGAGAATGCCGAACATGTAATGCTTGTAGATCTGGCCCGAAATGATTTGAGCCGGCATTGTAGTAAAGTGGAGGTCAAGTCATTTAAGGAAATTCAGTACTATTCCCATTTGATTCACATGGTTTCGAAAGTTACCGGACAATTACAGGAATCCGTCGATCCATTCGATGTTGTCGGCGATACATATCCAGCCGGCACACTTAGCGGAGCACCTAAATATATGGCGATGACATTGATCGACAAATTCGAAACACAAAAAAGAGGGTTTTATAGCGGAGCAATCGGGTATATGGGATTTAACGGCGACTTTAATCATGCTATTATGATCCGGTCGTTTCTGAGTCAAAACAATGTACTGCATTACCAGGCCGGAGCAGGAATCGTTGCTGATTCGGATCCGCAAAGCGAATTAAATGAGGTTAATAATAAAATAATGGCCTTGAGGAAAGCGCTGGAATTGGCGGAGGATATATAATTGAGAATTAAAAATTGCGAATTTCAAGATTCTAACAACCAACAACTAACAACCAACAACTAACAATCAACAACCATAAAGTGAACATACTAGTAATCGACAATTACGACTCCTTTACCTTCAATCTGGTACATCTTCTAAATGAAACTGGGCATGAGGCTACTGTTTGGCGGAATGATAAGTTTGAACTTCGGGATGTAGATGCATTCGATAAGATTCTTTTATCTCCGGGCCCTGGAATTCCCTCCGAATCAGGATTATTGTTGGATGTGATACGTACTTATTCATCAAGTAAAAGTATCCTGGGCATTTGTCTGGGGCTTCAAGCGATAGCTGAAGTCTTTGGCGGGGAGTTATATAATCTTTCACGTCCGGTACATGGGCGTGCTACACAAATCAATGTACTGGACACGGAAGAAAAGCTATTTCAAAATTGCCCATCTGAGTTTAAAGTTGGACGATATCATTCATGGGCAGTAAGAAATGATAATGTACCATCAGAAATCGCAATTACAGCTACCGATGTTGACGGTGTAATTATGGCCTTGAGACACCGTACACTGGATGTAAGGGGTGTACAGTTTCACCCTGAATCCGTGCTAACGGAGCATGGGAAATTATTAATATCTAACTGGCTTAGTTAACTAGTATAAACGAAAGGATAACATGACATCTGAAAAAGGGCAAAAAAATATCCTCGAAAAAATCGTTGCTAAAAAGCGACTTGAAATTGAAGCGGATCGGCTAAGGATACCAACTGTAAGGCTTGAAGAATCTGATAACTTTTTCCGGAAATGTTATTCGTTTCGCGATTCTCTTTTAAATCCGGCCCTTACCGGTGTAATTGCTGAATTTAAGCGGAAATCACCCTCAAAGGGGATCATCAATGATAAAGTAACTGTCAAAGAAGTAACAAGAGCGTATGCAGCTGCCGGGGCTTCTGCACTGTCCATCTTAACAGACAGAAGCTTTTTCGGGGGTAGAAAGAGTGACTTGGTCGAAGCAAGAAAAAGGAACCAGATTCCAATTTTGAGGAAAGAATTTATACTGGATGAATATCAGATTGTAGAAGCAAAAGCGCTTGGGGCAGATATTATATTGTTAATTGCCGCTATACTTAAACCTGCGGAAATCCAAAGATTTGCCAGGCTAGCTAAAAGTTTAGGCATGAGTGTCTTGATGGAGGTACATAACCTGGAAGAACTGGAGCGAAGTTTATTTCCCGAATTAGACGCTGTTGGAGTAAACAACAGAAACCTGGGAAACTTTGAAGTGACCGTTCAACACTCTTACGATTTGGTCGAACACATTCCTAATGAGTTCTTAAAGGTTTCGGAAAGCGGCTTAAGCGACCCAAAAACGATCACCGGGCTGAGGTCGGCCGGATATAATGGCTTCCTGATAGGTGAAAACTTTATGAAGCAGGCGGATCCGGGAAAGGCAATGCAGGAATTTGTAAACGGGTTCTGACCAAACTCTTATCTTTAATACTTGTTAAAAACTAAATGCCAAGACAGAAATTTTTTGATACAGCCTTAAAGCCGGAAAAAGCGGTTTTAGTAGGAATTATAACGCCGGGAGAGACGGAAGAGCAGACAAGGGAATATTTAGATGAGCTGACTTTTTTGGTTGACACTGCAGGCGGCGAAACCGATAAATCATTTACCCAAAGGATGCAAAAGCCCGACCGCGCCACGTTTGTCGGTACAGGGAAACTGGAGGAGATAAATGCGTATGTTAAATCTGAGGAAATCGACATGGTCGTTTTTGACGATGAATTGTCTCCATCACAACTAAGAAATATTGAGAATGAGCTTCAGGTAAAAATCCTTGATAGAAGTAATTTAATTCTGGATATTTTTGCAAGACGCGCGCAATCCTCCCAAGCAAAAACTCAGGTTGAATTAGCTCAACTGCAGTATTTACTGCCCCGGCTAACACGTTTATGGACGCACCTTGAACGACAAAAGGGCGGTATTGGAATGCGTGGGCCTGGAGAAAGCCAGATTGAAACTGACAGACGTTTAATCTTAAATAAAATATCGCTTTTAAAGGAGCGATTGAGGGAAATCGACAAACAAAACGAGACCCAGCGTAAGAACAGAAGTCAGCTGGTTAGGGTTTCCCTTGTCGGATATACAAACGTTGGAAAATCTACGATCATGAATATGATTTCGAAATCTGAGGTGTTTGCTGAGAACAAGTTGTTCGCTACCTTGGATACGACCGTCAGGAAAGTGGTGATAGAAAATTTGCCATTTCTTCTTTCTGATACCGTAGGGTTTATAAGAAAGCTGCCTCACCATTTGATTGAATGTTTTAAATCCACCCTTGATGAAGTTCGGGAAGCAGATATATTGATTCACGTAGTTGATATTTCTCATCCAAACTTTGAAGATCAGATCAACACTGTTAATGAAACTTTAAAGGAGATGGGTGCAATTGATAAGGAGATCATAATGGTCTTTAATAAAATCGATGCCTATGTGCCGGCAGATTTCGATCCTCAGGAAGAACATCCGCCATTGACTTTATCTGATTTTAAAAATAGCTGGATGAATAAGAATAGGACGCCAGCAATTTTTATTTCAGCACTAAATAAAGAGAATATTGAGGAGTTCAGGTCACTGCTTTATGAAAAGGTGAAAGCCATTCATAAAGTCCGTTACCCGTACGACAAATTGTTATACTAATACCGATCAAAAATCTTTGATTCTGTTTCTGAGAATATTTTAGATTTTTACTAGAGCCTACATTAATATGGAATCAAAACGCCAACAGAAATTTGCCGGAGTAATACAGAAAGACCTTGCTGAGATATTTCAGCGCGAGGGAGCGAATTTGCTTCCTAATGTAATGGTTACTATTACTAAGGTGAGGGTAACCTCAGATCTGGCCATTGCCCGGGTTTATTTGAGTTTTTTCAATAGTACTAATAATACCCTGTCGCTTAATACGATCAAAGCTCACGCTGGAGAAATCCGCTATAAGCTTGGAAGCCGGATAAAGGATCAGGCCCGGATAGTTCCGCAGCTTGAGTTTTTTGTTGATGATACCAGCGAGTATGTGGAGCGAATGGATAAAATATTCGATAAGATTAGTAAAGAACCTCGTCAGCCAGAGCAGGAAGACCAAGCGGAATGAGGATTATTCGCGAGCCCATAAATTTTTATACTCACGTTATCCCGGCAATACTTGCCATACCAGGGACTTTCATGCTACTAATGCGTGCCGATACACAAGCGCAACAGACAGCGGCATGGATTTACGGTATCTGTACATTCGTTCTTTTCGGGATCAGTTCAACCTATCATGGCTATCCGGTAACTGAAAAAGAAATTCGTTTTTGGCAAAAATTCGATCACTGTTGCATTTATTTGATGATAGCAGGCTCCTACACACCAACAGCTTTATTAGTTTTTGACGGATATATACGCTGGTCGCTTTTTGCAATGATCTGGACTATTGCCATTGCAGGTTGTTTGTTAAAAATATTCAACCGACTCAAAAACACAGTGCTTTCACTCGCAATCTATATCACTATGGGGGCTCTTATTATACCACTACTCAGTGAAATGTCAGAAAAGTTGCCATCTTCAGCAATAGCATGGATGTTGTTAGGAGGATTATTTTATGTGGGCGGCACGTTCTTTTATTATAAGGATAAGCCCATGGGAAAACTTTTGCATAGCCATGAAATCTGGCATCTTTTCGTTGTTGCCGGTGCCCTTTCCCATTATGTTTATAACTATTTCTATTTGTTTGCATGAGCGCAGAACTATCAATGCAGTTGAAAAGATATTTCGATGTGCATCAGGAAGATATATCACCTTTAGTACAATTTGATAAATCGTCAGATAAACTATTCGATTTTAATTTCACGGCGACAAACACCGAATTGGACCCATCAATATTAGGGGATACAGAGGCGTTTTCGGAATGGGTAAGGCTAACTTTACTTAAAGAAAATTGCCGGTATGGGATTGGAGGTTATGATGAACACCGCACTATTTATTCGCGGAGTGAATTATTTGATAAGGTGGAAGAGCCCCGCCGGTTACATTTAGGTGTTGATATTTGGGGGCCTGAAGGTACGCCCATATTTGCTCCGCTCGACGGACGGGTTCACAGCTCCCGGTTTAACGATAATTTTGGAGATTACGGCGCTACGATTGTCCTTAAACATGAAATCGAAGGCTTAATTTTCCATACCCTCTACGGACACTTAAATTTAGCTAGTATCAAGAACCTTGAAAAAGATACTCCCATCACTAGAGGGGAAAAAATAGCCGAATTTGGCAAAATTTTGGAAAATGGGCATTGGCCTCCCCATCTTCATTTTCAACTGATATTTGACATGCAGGGGATGGAGGGTGACTATCCTGGAGTGTGCCGATTTTCTGAAAAGGACGCTTACCTAAAAAATTGCCCGGATCCGAAAATTCTACTTCAGAATACATTCAAATATTAGTTATGCCTATTTTACGTTAAATTAGGATATGTATATTAATTTAATACTCAATTTCCTGCTTTTTATCTCCGCGCTTTTCCATTTGCCTGGGCAAATAATGATTACGCAGGAGCAACCGACATTTAAAGGTGGACAGAAAAACCTTAAAAGTTTTATAGATAACAACCTTATTTATCCCGACTTTTCCAAAGTAAATTGCTTGCAGGGAACTATTCAGGTAAGTTTTAAACTTGACAACGAAGGAAAGATTTACGATTCGAAGGTGCAGAAAGGGTATGGAATAGATCTCGACCAGGAAGCTTTACGTATTGTACGTCTAACTTCCGGGAAATGGATTGTGCCCGCTAAGCACGACACCTTAATCTCGCTCGTACTACCCGTAAACTTTTCCCTTCGTGATTTTAAATGTGAACAGCGTTCTAAAGACGAGATTAACGCGGCAATAAATGCTTACCATGCAAGACTTGGTTTAAGCAACGCTGTTTTTAATTTTTATGAAAAAAAGGAGTCCGGTATATATGACCTGGCAGATGAAGCCAGAATTTTAGCCCTCAAAGCTCAGCTCGGTTACGATGAGAAATTCATCGATCGACTTTTAAAACAGGCACAGCGAAAATTAAAGCAAGGTGATTATGAAGGAGCTTGTGAAGATGCCGATATGATTCGCCGGCTCGGAAGCAATAAGTCTTCGGCTTTGATCGACTTAAATTGTAGATAGTTTCAAGATGAAGCTGATAATTCTCGGATAATTCAAGGTAACCGAATATGTTTTATCAATTATCCGACACTGAAATCTGGTTTCCTCAGCCAGAATTAGCTGAAGACGATGGATTACTTGCTGTAGGTGGAGACTTGTCCCCGGCGCGTCTGATGCTGGCTTACCATCATGGAATATTTCCCTGGTATTCTGAAGAAAGTCCCATACTTTGGTATTCGCCTCACGATCGCTTTGTATTGTTTCCGGCTAAGTTCAAAGTTTCAAACTCAATGAGAAAAGTGATTAATAGTGGACAATTCAAAATTACCTATGATAATGCTTTTGAGGATGTCATTGAAGCGTGTTCAAACATACCCCGTCATGGCGAAATCGGCACCTGGATAAATCCGGACATGAAAAAAGCTTATATCGAATTACATGAATTAGGTCATGCACATTCTGTTGAAGTTTGGGAAAAGGATATCCTTGCTGGCGGTCTCTATGGAATTATGGTTAATAATGTGTTTTGCGGGGAAAGTATGTTCAGCAAAGTCAGCAATGCATCTAAAGCAGCAGTGAATTTTCTTTGTAGCATTCCCGGCCTTCTAATGATCGATTGTCAGTTCCACACCACACATCTTGAAAGCTTGGGTGCTGAGATGATAAGCAGATCAGAGTATTCGATTTTTTTGAATAAAAAGTAATAAATTAACTGCAAAACCAAACCCATGCAGTTACCCTATTACATCGACCTTTTGGGTACACTAGTATTTGCGATATCGGGCGCACTTGCCGCCTCGGATAAAAACATGTACAAGGACATTTTCGGCGTAACCTTTACAAGCTTCGTTACAGCTGTTGGTGGTGGTACTTTGCGAGATATGATTCTTGGGGTCAGGCCTACCTGGGTAGTCGACGGAAATTACCTGATCGCCATAACTGTCGGAGTGGTATTTGCGATTGCATTCAAATATTACATTATCAAATTCCGCCGGACATTTTTCTTATTTGATACCATTGGGATAGCTCTGTACACAGTAGTCGGTGTCCAAAAGTCGCTTGAGTTTGGAGTGTCCCCTCTTGCTGCTATTATTATGGGGATGTTTTCGGCTGTAATGGGTGGAGTAATAAGAGATACCCTAATAAACGAGATTCCCCTTATCTTCAAAAAAGAAATTTATGCGACTGCCTGCTTATCGGGTGCTGCAGTTTTCGTAGCGTTGAAAGCCCTCAAAGTTGATGATAATATCAATTCTTTTGTAAGTGTCTTTATTATAATTTTCATCCGTGTGATATCGGTTAAATATCATTTGACACTACCCAAATCCAGGTAAGGACCAGCAATAAGAGCTAGAAATTAGTGGCTAGTAATTAGCAGCTACTAATTAGTGATTAGAAAAAATGCTAATCCGTCCAACCCCCTTTCTAACCACTAACCAATTGACCACTAACCATCTAATTTAATATATCTGCAATATCCTTCGCAGTTAACGATTTCACGAAACTTTCTTCGGTGGTGATCAGGGATTCAGCAACTTTCCGCTTTCTATTCTGAAGTGCAAGAATCTTTTCTTCGACTGTGTCTTTTGTGATGAATTTATAAATAAAAACGTTCTTATTCTGCCCGATGCGGTGTGTCCTGTCTATTGCTTGCTGTTCAACTGCTGGGTTCCACCATGGGTCGAGTATGAAGACATAGTCGGCTTCCGTTAGATTTAATCCTACACCGCCTGCTTTAATTGAAATGAGGAATAGTTTTATATCCTTATTAGCCTGGAACTCCTTAACAACTTCGCCACGTTTTGAAGTAGCTCCATCGAGGTAGGCAAACGGTACATTCTGGTCGTTGAAATACCTTCTGTAAATATCAAGCTGTTTCACAAATTGAGAGAACACTAATACTTTGTGGCCGCGCGACAAAACACTTTCAAGGGTGTGAATAACACTTTCGAATTTTCCTGAATCGCCTTCATATCCTTCATCTATCATTAAAGGATGATTGGCAATCTGTCTCAACTTTGTAAGGCCTTGTAATACCTGGATTTGAGAACGTTTGAAAGTTCCATTTTCCATGTTTACAAGCAGGGCATTTCTATATTCCGATTTTATTTTTTCGTAATACTCTTTCTGGTCCTCACTCATCTGGCAATAGAAAAGGTTTTCAGTTTTAGCTGGCAGTTCAGTTGCTACCTGGGCTTTGGTCCGTCTCAACACGAATGGCTTGATCAATGCCTGCAATTTCGAAGCCTTTTCTTCATCTTTTTTCTTTTCAATTGGTACTACAAAATCGGTATAGAAAAAATGCTGATTTCCAAGCAAACCCGGATTGATGAAAGACATCTGCGTCCATAAGTCGTTCACCGTATTTTCTACGGGGGTTCCGCTTAGAATAAGCTTGTTCTTTGATTTGAGAGCTTTTACGGCTTTAAACGATTTGGAGGCAGGGTTCTTTATATTTTGACTTTCGTCGAGGATTATGTAGTTGAAATAAAGCGTTTTTAAGATTTCAATATCTACTCGCGTGATGCCATATGTAGTGAAAACAACATCGTAGTTTGAAAAAATTTCCACTTCTTTATTGCGAAAGCTCCCGGTATGAGAATGTATTTTCAGCTTAGGTGCGAACTTTTTTGCTTCATTCAACCAGTTATAAACCAATGATGTCGGCATGACGATCAGAGATGTGGTGTGAATTCCTTCGTCTTGATTTTCTTCTTTAATTTTTTGGAGTAGCGCAAGTGTCTGAACTGTCTTCCCTAAGCCCATATCGTCGGCAAGGCATCCTCCAAAATTATATTTCCGTAGAAAGTGGAACCAATTGTAACCCGCTTTCTGATAAGGACGCAAAACTCCGTTAAAGGATCTGGGGGTGTCAAAATCTTCGATTTCCTCAAATTCTGAAAGTTTTTGGAGCTTCCTGTCCATGCTCACAGTCGCTAATTCGCTATTTGCGAAGTCATTAACCAGACCAATGTGATGTTTTTTTAATTTCAGATTCCTGGAACCCTCGGTAAATTGAAGAAGGTTGCTGTATTGTGCAAACCAATGGTCAGGGATTACAGCAATTTCTCCCGAAGGCAACTTAAACTCCCGAATTTTATTTAATATGTGGTTTTTCAAGTCTATGAACGGTATTTGATATGGCCCGAAATGAACAATTGCATGGATATCAAACCAATCATTATTCTCTCTAATCTGAAGATCGATTTTACTTCGTCCTATTACAAACCTCTTTTCACCATCACTTTGTTCAAAGGTAAACCCTTGAGCTTCGAGCTTATCGTGATGTTCGTTTAACCAGTTGATTACACTAAATGGAGAATCCTCCTCTTCAGGGTTTGCCGGATTTGTTGTGAAAACGCTAAGAAACAGAGAACCTGTCGACTTCAGTCCGAGTTCCTGTAATATAGAGAACTTGTTTTTTTCCCAACTTAATGATCGTTTAATTCTGTGGAAGATGTAGTTGTTTTCTTTTTTTTCCATTCTTACAGTAATCCTACGGTCGCTTCCGGCAGGAAAAATGTAGCTGCCATATCTAAAATATAGCTGAAGCTGTGGCCTTTCACTATCTACATACAATAACTTAAGAACAGGAGTTGCCTCAAATTTTTCATTTCGTATCTCAAAGCCTTCGGCATACACAGGATGCTTTTCGATAAGGGGGGCTACGAACTTTTCAAAATATGTTTTCTCAGACGACTTCGGGATTGAAATAAAGCGCTTGTTTAAGAACGGTTGCAATTTTTTGCCTTCTAAGTCCTCATCAAAATAATATAACACATCTTCGAGCAGTAGCCAGGCAGGTTGATTGCAAATAATCTGCGCATCCTTGAACATAAATTCAATTCGGAGGCCCTGAAATTTGATTGTTGGGAAGTATCGCGTCTCCGTTGCTCCCCTCCTAAAATGAAATAACACTGAAGCGGGTTCCTGAGCAATAGTTATTTTCCTTTCCACTGGCCACCCCTCCTTACTCATTAAATAGAGATCCCTGCCGGAAAGCATTTTAAGTGCGGCAATCAGCCTTTTCTCGATTTTAGGCCTTAGTGTGTCAAAGAGTGTTTCGTTAAAGATAGTACTGAAGTATTCAAGAGGCCTGATTGCCTTTTTGTGGTGGCGTTTGATTATATGGCCTTGTTCAGTTTCTTCCAGTAATTTAATAAGGGCATAATCAGTCTCATCGAGTACCGAAGAAAATTCAATTGCTGTAGTGCTAAAAATTCGTTGATACGTTAAGGAGAATCCTCCGTCCGAATTTAATTGGACGATATGAGGCTCAATCAGGAATCCGAGGAAATCGTGTTTGCAAATGGAGTATACAATCTTACAGGGTTTACTGCTGTCAACTCGTAACATAGGTAGTGCGACAAAATTTAAGCAAGTTGAGCTCTAAAAAATTCTAAATCTAAATAGAATTTAAGCGTTATTCAACTTAATAATTAAAAACTTAATCCTTTAGTCTCATTAGTTGGCAGTTTCACTCATGAAATTTTGACACAATGAGCACTATGACCTGTCAGGGAGCTTAATCTAATTTCCTTAACACCAGATTTCCTGATCTAATTTTAGATAATCGTTTTATCTTTCTTTTAAATATCCTTGACACGTAATCATCACTATTACAATGGAATATATTTAACATTATTTAACATTAATTCTATACATCTTTTCTTCGAACTGCGTTTTAATGGTATTAATTTTGAACAGTCTTTTATAGATGAATAGGAACATAAATAGTAATTTTATAAATATGAAGAAGATAGGTGTTACATTTTTAGCAGCATGTCTGGGGGGGGCAGTTGCTGTAGGCTCATACAAGCTCATTGAGGATAAGTACCAGGACAGTATGTCGTTTGAAGAACAGCAAAAGGTACACTTCACAAATAACCCGATGCCGGCGATCAATTCTTCTACCGGTGATTTAGATTTTACTCAGGCCGCTGCAGCTGTTACTCCTGCAGTTGTGCATATCAAGACGACTTATAATAATCCAGGTGCAAGTGCAGGGCGCGACCAGATGCAGGATATGTTTGAAGATTTCTTCGGTGGTGGTGGCGGTCGCCGTTCCCGAGGACCGGCAATGGGTTCAGGGTCAGGGGTTATTATTTCTACCGACGGATATATTGTCACCAATAATCACGTGGTGGATAATGCTGATAAAATAGATGTTATTCTTCCGGACAAACGATCATTGGTTGCAAAAGTAATTGGACGTGATGCCAATACAGACCTTGCCCTAATAAAAATCGAAGGATCTGGTTATCCAATCGTGAAATTAGGTAATTCGGATGATGTCCGGATTGGTGAATGGGTGCTAGCAGTTGGGTATCCCTTTGCTTTGAATACCACAGTAACTGCTGGTATTGTCAGTGCGAAAGGAAGACAAATAGGAATTCTGGATAATGCACAACCTTCGGAAAATGGAGAGCCCCAAGCACGAACTGCCATAGAGTCATTTATACAAACAGATGCCGCAATTAACCGCGGTAATAGCGGTGGTGCCCTAGTAAATACACGAGGTGAGCTGATCGGAGTAAATGCCGCTATTGCTTCTCAGAGCGGTAGCTATGAAGGGTATGGCTTTGCTATTCCAATTAATCTTGCAAAAAAAGTTTTAGATGATTTTAAAGCTTTTGGAGAAGTTCGGAGAGGATTTATAGGTGTTAATTTCACCGGGCTTGACGCTGAGCAGGCGAAACGCTTTGGTGTCGACGAAATTAATGGTCTATACGTAAATGGCGTAGTACCTAATGGTGGTGCCGCTCAGGCAGGTTTGAAAGAGGGTGATATTATTACTAAGGTTGAGGGTAACAAAATTTATAACCCTTCGGATCTTCAGGAGCGCATTGGCCGCCTCGGGCCTGGTGATAAAGTTCAGCTTACCTATCTTAGGGATGGTAAAGAATACGCAAAAAGTATTACCCTAAAAGGTGAAGAGTCTATCAAGACGAATGAACCGAGAAGTGCAAGTGTAGTGACGAAAAACCTGGGAGCCGCTTTCGCACCTGTGAGCGATGTCCTTAAGAAAAAGTACCGCATTACCTCTGGTGTAATTGTCACTGCTGTCCAGCAGGGAGGTTATTTCGACCAGATTGAAGTTGCACAAGGAACCGTTATTACCACAGTTAACGATCAGCCAGTTAATAATACAAATGATATAGAAAAAGCTATAACTGCAAGCCGAAATAATATGGTTACTATTAGTGGGTTTACTCCTGATGGAAGCTCGATGCGATATCAGTTTCCAATACGAAGGTAAATGCTGTAAAATAGATAAAATGTAATATAAAGCCTTCCCGCTCGGGGAGGCTTTTGTATTTTTGCCAAAATGATTTTTCCACCTCTCTCTTTCGAATTTTTACAACAAACGCTTTTGCTGTTGCCCGAGAAAGCTCTTTTCTGGGTTGAAGAACAAACCTTGATTATTGCAGATATTCATCTTGGAAAGGTTGGGCATTTTCGAAAAGCTGGTATAGGAATCCCAAAGCAAATGGAACAGGATGATCTTGCTCTCATTTCTGACTTGATCTATGAATATAAGCCCCTGCAAATCATTTTTCTCGGGGATCTTTTTCACAGTGAAATGAATAATGACTGGGATTGGTTAGTGATGTGGCGATCAATGTTTAAGGAAATAGATATGATCCTAGTTTTGGGAAATCACGATATCCTCAGTAAGAAATTTTACAGTGACCTAAATTTTACATTACATAATACGTTAGTGATTGAACCTTTTTTGTTCTCACATGAACCTTTAAAAGCCATAGAGCAAGCGAACGACGCCTATGTTATCTGCGGGCATATTCACCCTGGAGTTACACTAAAAGGCGGAGCGCGTCAGTTACTCACATTACCTTGTTTCCACTTCGGAGCCAGGCAAGCAATCATCCCAGCTTTCGGAAAATTCACCGGAAAGGTATGTGTAAAGAGTATTAAAGGTGACAGGGTTTTCGCAATAGCGAAAAACAAAGTCGTGAGCTTCTAATCTGAAGGCCATTTGAATCAAAGACTTAGATCGATTCTAAATAAATAAAAACCAGCACTATAACTGTTGTCTAAGCGAGTTTTTTATCATATAATGATAAATTTGCTTCCAAATTATTATAACAGCACTAGGTAATGAGCAATTTCGCAAAAACGTTCTCATCCTCATTGGGAAAAAAACTGATAATGGCCGCCACAGGCCTTTTTCTCTGCACTTTCCTGATCGTACATTTAGTTGGGAACCTTCAATTATTTAAGGACGATTCAGGCCAGGCTTTCAACGCGTACGCATACTTTATGACACACTTTGTTCCTATCAAGGTTGTTTCTTATTTGTTGTACGCATCCATCATATTACACGCAGTATATGCACTGGTAATTACATTAAATAATAAAAAAGCACGACCGATAGGCTATGCAGTGCAGGCAGGCAGTCAGAACAGCCCATGGACCTCCCGAAATATGGGTATTCTCGGCACAATACTTTTGGTATTTATAGTAGTACATATGAGTAATTTCTGGTGGAAATATCATAATGCCGAATTACCTTACGCCAAATATGAAATCAGTTTAGATAATCCAAGTGATATTACAGTTTCAGAATTACCATGGGATGCGAAAAGACTGGTTCATTCGGATTATGTAGATACGCAAGCTGGCAAACAGGTGATCGTATCTAAGGATCTATATAAAGTCGTTGCACTTTCCTTCAAAACATGGTGGTACGTATTGCTGTATGTCATTTCTATGGCGGCGCTGGCTTTCCATCTCATACATGGATTCAGAAGTGCATTTCAGACAATTGGCTGGGATAACAAGAAATACATCCCGATCATAAGATTTTTGGGTGTATGGATTTTCGGTGTATTGATACCGGTATTATTTGCCGCTATGCCAGTTTACTTTTACTTTTTTAAATAAGATTTACATTTTCTGAGAAATCAGATTAAAATAAATTTCTGAGATGAAATTAGATGCTAAAATTCCGGAAGGGCCCTTGGCTCAAAAATGGTCTAAACATAAGTTTAACCTGAAACTGGTTAATCCGGCTAACAAGCGAAAATATACGGTCATTGTAGTTGGTACAGGATTGGCAGGAGCTTCTGCTGCTGCTTCACTTGCCGAGCTCGGTTATAATGTAAAGGCATTTTGTTTTCAGGATAGCCCCCGACGGGCACACTCTATTGCTGCTCAGGGTGGAATTAATGCTGCGAAAAATTATCAGAATGATGGGGATAGCGTTCACCGCTTATTCTATGATACCATCAAGGGAGGCGATTACCGTGCACGGGAGGGCAATGTTTACCGTTTGGCAGAAGTTTCAGTAAATATCATTGATCAATGTGTCGCTCAGGGAGTTCCCTTCGCAAGGGAATATGGCGGTTTACTCGACAACCGTTCTTTCGGAGGCTCACAGGTCTCACGGACTTTTTATGCCCGCGGTCAAACTGGACAACAATTGCTGTTAGGAGCATATTCAGCTCTCAACCGTCAGATCAATCTTGGTAAAGTAAAAATGTACACCCGTCATGAAATGATGGATGTGGTTACTGTCGATGGTGAAGCCAAAGGTATTGTTACACGTGACCTGATCAACGGTGCCATTGAAACCCATGGTGCTCACGCTGTGCTTTTGTGCACGGGAGGTTACGGAAATGTTTTCTACCTTTCAACCAATGCAATGGGCTGTAATGTAACTGCTGCCTGGAAAGCACATAAGCGGGGTGCATATTTTGCAAATCCATGTTTTACACAGATACATCCAACTTGTATTCCCGTTACTGGCGACCATCAGTCGAAATTAACACTGATGTCGGAGTCCTTACGTAATGATGGAAGGGTATGGGCACCTCGAACTGTTGAGCTCGCACAAAAACTTCGTAAAGGAGAACTAAAAGTTACAGATCTTAAAGAAGAAGACCGCGATTATTTCCTGGAACGTAAATATCCAGCTTTTGGTAATCTGGTTCCACGCGATGTAGCCTCACGAAATGCCAAAGAGATGGTCGATGAAGGCCGTGGTGTGGGAGCATCGGGCATTGCTGTTTATCTTGATTTTGCTGAGGCTATTGGCCGACTTGGAGAAGACGCAGTTAGGGCAAGATATGGTAACCTGTTCGACATGTATCAGCAGATTACGGATGAAAACCCATACAAACAGCCGATGCGGATTTATCCTGCAGTACACTATACGATGGGCGGACTGTGGGTAGATTATAATTTACAAACAACGGTTAAAGGGCTTTACTGCCTGGGTGAAGCAAATTTCTCTGACCACGGGGCTAACCGCCTGGGTGCTTCAGCTTTAATGCAGGGACTTGCTGATGGATATTTTGTGATTCCTTATACACTCGGGGATTACTTAGCGACAATAGGTCCTAAAGCTGTTGATACTAATCATCCGGCTTTTGAAGAAACAAAGAAGAGCGTAGTTGAACGTATCAATAAGTTGCTTTCTTTAAAAGGAACAAAAACTGCAAATGAATACCATCGTGAGCTTGGGCACATTATGTGGGAATATTGCGGAATGGCTCGAACAGAAGAAGGTTTGATTAAAGCTAAAGGACTAATCCGCGCTTTACGTGATGATTTTTGGCAGAATGCCCGGGTTTCTGGTATTAATGAAGAATTCAATCAAAACCTGGAAAACGCCGGCCGAATTGCCGATTTTCTTGAGTTGGGCGAGTTAATGGTTGATGATGCACTAGATCGTAAGGAATCCTGTGGAGGCCACTTCAGGCTTGAGAGCCAAACTGATGAAGGAGAGGCACTGCGCGATG
Organism: Daejeonella sp.; assembly: GCF_049655485.1. GTDB lineage: Bacteria > Bacteroidota > Bacteroidia > Sphingobacteriales > Sphingobacteriaceae > Daejeonella. The sequence continues at coordinate 35,468 of NZ_JBASJU010000178.1, read as the reverse complement.
ATGACAATTATGCATATGCAGCTGCATGGGAATATCAGGGAGATAACCAGCCCGAAATGTTGCATAAGGAAGAACTGGTATTTGAAAATGTTAAATTATCACAACGGAGCTATAAATAAGTAGCAAGTATCAAGTATCAAGAATCAAGACGGAAATTGATACTTTAACGAATGAATTATTAATGAAATTTCCGGTGTCTTGATACTTGATACCTGATACTAAATACTAAGAAATGAGTGAAAATATGAATTTGACGTTAAAGGTTTGGCGTCAGAAAAATGCCGACACTAAGGGTAATTTTGTTACTTATAAAACAGAACATGTGTCTCCGGATATGTCGTTTCTGGAAATGCTGGATGTAGTTAACGAAGACCTCGTGAAAAAAGGAGATGATCCAATACATTTCGATCATGATTGCAGAGAAGGCATTTGCGGATCATGTTCATTACATATTAATGGAAGACCTCATGGACCGAAACAGGGAATAGCGACCTGTCAGCTTCATATGCGGAGTTTTAAGAATAATGACACCGTAGTTATTGAACCATGGCGTGCTGAGGCTTTTCCAGTAATCAAGGATCTTGCTACAAATCGTGCGGCATTCGACCGTATCCAGGTAGCTGGTGGTTTCGTTTCAGTCAATACTGGTGGCGTACCCGATGCAAACGTTATTCCTATCCCGAAAGTTATCGCAGACGAAGCATTCAATTCTGCCACTTGTATTGGTTGCGGTGCCTGCGTAGCTGCTTGTAAGAATGCCTCTGCGATGTTGTTCGTTTCAGCTAAAGTTTCTCAAATGGCTTTGTTGCCTCAGGGCCAGCCGGAAAGATATCGGAGGGTACAAGCAATGGTCGCGCAAATGGACGAAGAGGGATTTGGGAATTGTACAAATACAGGTGCTTGTGAGGCAGAATGTCCGAAAGAAATATCCATTACAAACATCGCCCGTATGAATAGAGATTACTTTACAGCGAAATTATTTAAAGAAGAAGAGGTCTAATTACAGATAGCGCTCCCGAACCCGGTTATTTTAAATATCCGGGTTTTTTTTATTTCTTTTTTCCGGGGCCCAGGCCCTATCATTCGAAATATTTTGATTGAGTAGATTTTTTCACTGTTCGGGGAAGAATATCCCATCTTTTTTTCGTCTTTCAGGAAAATATGTTGTCGTTGTGCCTGGGAGAAGGATTTACAAATTTGGACACCAATTTGTTATTAATAATCATATCGGTGCCCGCGGGTCGCTTGCTAATTATTAAAACTGAAAAATAACTTGGGTACAAATACTGCAAAAGACAATAAAATATTAGAATAAATTAAGCTCTCTGTTTATCTAAGTCCCGGAATCGGGACTTTTTTTATTTCCCATTTTTTGGTTCCTATAAATCGTGGAAATAATAGTTACGTTTCTGCCCACTTATAGCGGAATTGGCAAGTATGTTGCTACATTGGATTAAAAAGAACATGCATATTAGCTTTCACGGGGCTGCCCGAAACGTAACCGGCAGTAAACACTTAATCTCACTGGATAACGGAACCAATATTTTACTTGACTGCGGAATGTTCCAGGGAATGGGCGAGGAAACAGATGAACTGAATGAACATTTCGGATTTAATCCGGCTGATGTAGATTACCTCATATTAAGCCATGCCCATATTGATCACAGCGGCCTTATTCCCCGCTTAGTATCCCAAGGTTTTACCGGTCCTATTTTTTGTACTGCGCCCACTATGGATTTAAGCCGGATACTTCTTATGGATTCCGCAAAAATTCAGGAGCAGGACGCAGAGTTTAGCAACAGAAACAGAAAAGGTCGCGGTGAAAAGCCAGCGACACCTCTTTACAATGAAGAAGATGCCATAAAAGCCATTCGCCAGTTTAAAATAGTTGAATATAACACGGACCAACCGATAGCCGATGATGTGATTATTAATTTTTCAGATGCCGGACATATAATCGGAAGCGCGGCTGTACACATAGAAATTAAAGAGAATGGAAAATCTACACGCATCTCTTTCAGTGGTGATGTAGGGCGATATGACGACCTAATCCTGAGGTCTCCGCAGCGTTTTCCTCAAGCAGACTACATATTACTGGAATCAACTTATGGCGATTCATTACATAAAAATGCTGAGGCAGCAGAAGGAGTGCTGAAAGAATTGATTATCCAAACCTGTAAAATCAGAAAGGGAAAAGTGATTATTCCAGCGTTTAGCGTTGGACGAACCCAGGAATTGTTATATCTGCTTAATGGCCTGGAAGAAAAGGGGATGCTCCCGGATGTAAAATATTATGTCGACAGTCCCTTATCTGCCAAGGCCACTGCTGTTGTTAAAAGTCATCAAGATGAACTGAACCGGAATGTACAAAAGGTGATGGAGAATGATCTCGATCCATTTCATTTTAAGAATCTTACATTTATCCATGATTCAGTTCAGTCAAAAGCTTTAAATACAAACCCCGAGCCCTGTGTTATAATTTCAGCATCCGGTATGGCTGAGGCTGGACGCGTAAAACATCATATCCGTAATAATATTGGGAATGACAAAAATACGATCCTTATGGTAGGATATTGTGAGCCCAAATCTCTCGGCGGACGGTTACAAAGCGGCCAGAAAATCGTCCATATTTTTGGTGACGAATATGATGTCAAAGCTGAAATCAGGTCCATACGTTCTATGAGTGCACATGGGGATTATGAGGATTTATTAAAATTTCTGGATTGCCAGATTCCCGAAAAGGTGAAAAAAATATTTCTTGTGCACGGGGAATACGATGTACAGAACTCATTAAAAGACAGGCTGATAGAAAAAGGGTTTGAAAATGTAGAGATTCCTGATCGCCATCAAAAAATAGAGTTGGATAATTAGAATTGCAAAGAGACGTTGAAATTTGCAAACATTTATCTATGTTTAATTCTTTAACGTCCAAACCCTAAAATCTACATATGAAATCTCTGTTTTTAGCCCTTTTTCTGTTGTCATCAGTTGTTTGTCAGGCTCAGCCGGCGATTCTTAAACAGGATCAGAAGATCATGCAAATGCTGGATGAAGTCTCCGAAAAGAATATTGAAGCAAATGTCAGAAAGCTTGTTACCTTCCAAACACGACACAGTTTAAGTGATACCTTGAGTAAAACAACCGGAATTGGCGCGGCGCGGAACTGGATTAAATCTGAAATGGAAAGGTATTCCAGGGAATCCGGGGGTCGTTTGAAGGCGGAATTTGACGTCTTTACGCAACCTGCGGATGGCCGTAGAATTACAGTTCCGACAGTGATGAAGAACGTAATGGGGATTCTTCCCGGAACAGACCCCTTAGACGATCGCGTGTTTATTGTTTCCGGCCATTATGATTCAAGAGCATCCGATGTAAACGATTCGAAGATATTTGCGCCTGGCGCAAATGATGATGCTTCCGGGACTTCTGCTGTAATGGAACTTGCCAGGGTGATGAGCAAACACAAATTCAATAGTACTATAATATTTGTGGCGATGGTCGCCGAAGAACAGGGTTTATACGGTGCGGCAAATCTGGCGAAGAGAGCGAAAGAATCTAAATGGAATGTTGCCGGGATGATCACTAATGATATCATAGGCAATACTTACGGTGTCGAAACCGGACTTAAGGATAACAGAAGTGTACGAATTTTCAGTGAGGGTGTCCCGGCAGCGGAAACACCTGCTGAAGCCGCCGTTAGAACAAGCACAGGTTCTGAAAATGACGGCCGGGCAAGACAATTTGCAAGATATATTAAAGAAGTCGGGGAGCGGTATGTTGACCAGCTTGATGTAAAATTGATTTACCGCCGTGATAGGTTTTTGCGGGGAGGAGATCATACGCCTTTTTCTCAGGCGGGATTTCCTGGTATTAGAATTACCGAAATGAATGAAAATTTTGATCGTCAGCATCAAACTGTCAGAAGTGAAAATGGTGTAGATTATGGCGATCTGCCTGATTTTGTAGATTATGCTTATACGCAGAAAGTAGCAAAAATGAATCTTGCTGCGCTTGCCAATCTTGCCTTATCTCCACGCGAACCTGAAAATGTAGGGATTGTTACAAGTCAGTTAACTAATAAAACTGTTCTTAAATGGGAAAAGCCAAAAGGTGAGAGTCCGGCGGGATATTATGTTCTTATGAGAGAAACTAGTAGCCCGACCTGGGAAAAGAAGTTTTTTGTGACGGGCACAACTGCTGAATTAAATTATTCGAAGGATAATTATGTTTTCGGCGTCCAGTCAGTCGATGAAGAGGGCCACGAGAGTTTGACAGTAAGCCCTAAGCCAGTGCGTTAATTATTGGATATTTCTTTTATTTATCACAAAATAACCTGCAACAAAAGCCACAACAGTTACAGTAAGACTAACATATATTTCTTTACCCGTTAAGTCAAACTCACGTTGCTCATTTTGAGCCATTATTTGTTGCATAATATTATTTAAAGCTACCATTGAATGGGCATATGGAATAGTATAAGCATATTTCCAACCGAGGTTTGTTGTAATAATTCCGAACATTGTAAGAAGAAACCCTATTCCCATGGGTTTCAGAAAATTCGCCCAAAGCAGGCTAAAAACAAATTGGATGGAGAGTATACCTAATGAAGCAAGAAACAGCTTCAGATGCATTTTGAAAAGAAGGCCTGAAATGTCATACTGGTTGAATTTAAAATCTGAATTGAGATAATTCAGAATGTGTCCGGAGGCTAATATGAAGGTTGCAAATAGACCGATACATAATGCATTTAAGAAAAGGGCATAAACATATTTAGCACTATAAATGCTCCATTTGGGAATTGGAAGTGAAAACACACTCTTCCACATTTCAGCACTATGCTCGATGTTATTGATAGAAAATGTCTGAAATATTACCAGCATAGGAATTAACAAACTTCCCATTACTCCTATGAAAGCTCCAGCAAAGCGAAACCATTGTGTTTCTGCTGAAAATTGGATTAACTTGGAAGAATTAGAGTAAAACCCGAATGAGATAAGGACACACAGAACCAAGGGGAATAAGATTGCAGACCAGAATGCTAAAGTTTTCCTTGTTTTATAAAATTCGGATTGTAATGAAAGTAAAAATCCCTGCATCTTAAGATTGAGTAATAGAAATGAACAGATCTTCTAAATTTCCTTTTGTCTGGCTAATACCGTAAATCTTGTGATCATTATTTACTAGTAGTGCAGTTATACTGGCAATGTCATCTAGTGTCGAAAATGGAATGCGTATTGTGTCAAAAACCAGTTCCGCCGGGTACCCATTGTTCACTAATAGATTAACACTTTCCGCGAGGTTATCAGAAATAATTATAATCTGGCTTTTATTGATGTCCTGAAGATCTTTCAACGTTCCCTGAAATAATAACTTGCCGCGATTGATAATGCCAACATGTGTTATCATCTTCTCAACTTCCGAAAGTAAATGACTAGAAATAAAGACCGTTTTCCCATGATCTTTCACAAGTTTTTGAAGAAGCAACCTAACTTCAATTATACCATTTGGATCAAGTCCGTTGGTGGGTTCATCTAAAATCAGAAAGCTGTGGATCAGCCAAAAGTGCCAGGCCGATACCCAGGCGTTGCTTCATTCCTAACGAGTACTTTCCAGCTTTTTTATCTGCACTTTCGTGAAGATCCACTAGCCTTAGAGTTTCGTCTACTTTTTTTAATGAAACCTGTAGCAGTCTGGCACGGTTGACGAGGTTTTCCCGCCCTGAAAGATGGGCATATATTGCCGGCTGCTCGATTAAGGAGCCAATTTTGGAAAGGATTTCTATCCTATTTCTACCCAGCTCCTCTCCGAAAAGGAAAATGTTTTTTCGGGTGAATGGAGCAAATTAAGTAGAATTTTTATTGTAGTGGTCTTGCCTGCACCATTGGGACCAAGGAAACCGTAGATACTTCCTGGGCAAACATTTATTGAAACTTCATCTAAAACATTCTGGTCTCCAAAAAATAAGAAAGACTTTTGGTTTCAATTATGAGTTCTTCCTGCATTTATTTCAGAGCTGCCTGTACAAAACTCTTTAAAGTGGGCACCTGCAGATTCATACTAGCCCTTTCTTTATGAGCAGGAATTTCCTTATCAATATTCATTACCAAAACTCCCATAAGAAGAAATAATGGCACTAATAGCATAATAAATGGAGAAACGATGTTAGTAAGCTTTTTCATAATTTGTGTTGATTTAGTAAATCAAAGGAATCATTAAATAAATCGATACTAAAATGTATTAGACGAAGGTGCTTTTTATTCAGACGAACGGTGATATTAAGCATCTAATCGGTAGAAGATGATATAATGCCTGTTCGCAGATTGAAATCGCCTGTTGGTCGAAACTGGCGGTAGCTTGCTCGAAGGAAGTGCTATTTTTGAAATATGAATAAGTTCAGGCAGATACTACTTCATATTGTTATTTGGGCATCGATAATGTTGATGTTTATGTTTATCGCCAGTGGCGGAAACAACCTGAATTACGAATCTATGGTAATCTTTGGGTACTTTGGAGTAGTAAACATTGCAATTTTCTACATCAACTATCTAATAACTCTTCCCACCTTTTTAAATCGCAAAAGGTATGTATGGTGTGCTATTGCAGTTTTTCTGCTCGTTGTTTTTGGAACTTTTATAAAGTGCGGCCTGGCATACTACTTTTATAATGTGGTAATGGTGCGCAATGAAGGCAAATATGTATTAGGATTCTGGGAATACTTTGCATCAGCGTCTTTTGTAAGCTGTGTTTTCGTTTTCCTAAGTACCGTTTTGAAGTTTATTATCGATTGGTTCATGAACGAGAAAATTAAGACGAACCTTGAAAACGAGAAGCTGATTTCAGAGCTTGCGTTCTTAAAATCTCAGATCAATCCTCACTTTCTTTTTAACTCTTTAAACAACATTTATTCTTTAGCGTACCAAAAGTCTCAGAAAACACCGGAAGCGGTTATGAAGTTGTCGGAGATTATGAGATATATGCTATATGAGAGTAATGAATCAACTGTTAAGTTGGATGATGAGATCCGATACCTTGAAAACTATATCGAGTTGCAAAAGTTACGCTTTAAAGACAAGGCCTATATTATTTTCGAAATTGAAGGTGAGACTGCCGATAAGCGGATAACACCACTTGTACTCATTTCATTCGTAGAAAATGCCTTTAAACATGGAGTGGCTACTGATAAAGATAACCCGATTACAATTGTTTTGAATGTAACCTCCAATAAGCTGTACTTCCAGGTTATTAATAGGAAAAGCAATCAAAACAAGGATCAGACGGGAGGTATTGGCCTGCAAAACGTCAAAAGGCGGCTGGATCTTTTATATAAAGGAGAATATCGTCTGAACATTGAGGACAAGGAAGCAATATATAATTGCGAATTATATTTAGATTTATAAAATGATACGCTGCCTTGTTGTAGACGACGAGCCTCTTGCGCTTGATATTCTTGAAGATTATATAAGTAAGGTGCCCTTCTTAACGCTGGTTAAAACTACAACCAGTGCGATTGAAGGCTTATCTCTTGTGCAAAGCGATGCAATTGATCTTGTTTTTCTCGATGTTCAGATGCCGGAATTGACAGGGATTCAGTTCTTAAAGATTATTAACGGCAAGTGTGATGTGATTCTCACAACCGCCTATTCACAATATGCCCTTGATGGCTACGAACTAGATGTTGTAGACTACCTCTTGAAACCGATAGCATTTGATCGTTTTTATAAAGCTGCGCAGAAGGTTCTTCAGAACAATGGGAATGGTAGCACGATTACACAGGAACAAGCATCCACTACGAGTAAGCACGACTTTATTTTTGTTAAGACAGAGCATAAAATCCAAAAAATTTACCTGGATGATATTCTTTATATCGAAGGGCTCAAAGATTACATATCAATATTTACGAAAACAGAAAGAATTATTACACTTCAGAATATGAAGAAAATGGAGGAATCTTTACCTTCTAAATCCTTTATTCGAGTCCATAAGTCTTATATCGTTGCAATTGGAAAAATAGAAAGTATCGAACGAAGCAGGATCCAAATCGGCGACAAAATCATTCCTATTGGAGATACTTATCGGGAATATTTCTTCAAGCAAATTGAAGATAAGAATATCGGATAAATTTATTAGTTAACTTGTCCCGCAGTTTGAATTCCCAAACTACCTTCTATTTCCATCCTAATCTGATTCTCGGCCTGCAGAACTAAATCTTCCAGAGGACCGCCCTTGTTTTCAAGTGGTTTGAGAACTGTCCAGCTCATTCTTTCGCCGAAGCTTAAAGGAAACGAACCATACTGAACAAACTTCCAGGAGCCCTGAATTGCAACAGGAACGATCAATGCCTTGGGACACCGTTTTAGAAGTGTAGCAACCCCCCCTACTGCAAACTGCTTTAGCTTACCATTCCGGGATCGCGTGCCTTCAGGGAAAATCACCGCAGACCAGTTATTTTCTTTCATCCGTTCGCCTAGCTTCAGAATTTCTGCCACCGCCTGCTTGCTATCGCCCCGATCAATATTAGCCCCCCCGCCATACTTGAGATTAAAAGATATGCTTGGTATCCCTTTGGTCAGCTCAATCTTGGAGATAAATTTTGCATGGTATTTACGAAGAAACCAGATCAACGGAGGGATGTCATACATGCTCTGGTGATTTGCAATAAATATAATGGGCCTGTTAGAAGGAAGGGGGAATTTCTGGGTAAACTTAATCCTACTGCCCAATATAAGATAGGTACCAAGAAGGAAAAGGTTCATTAAATCAACCGAAACCTTATGTGTTTCATTACCCCCGAATTTTAAGGATAGCCATTGAATGGGATGAAACACACAAAGTATTAAGCCAAAGAGGAGATAATGTATAGGGGTAAATATATAGCCGAAAAGCTTATTCATATGCTGTAAAAGTAGAAGCTTATTTTTTAAGGAACAATATCTGATACCTTTACTTTTAAAATTGCTGCAACGCTTAAGGAATCTGTGATTTCTCCTCTCATTACCATATTAAAAGCTTCTCTGAAAGGTAATTTTCGGATAATTAGCTGTTCGGTTTCCTCCGGACTAGGTTCGCCGAAACTCAAATCGCGTGCAAGGTATATGATAGCTAACTCATCACTAACTGAGTTTGAGAGATGTAATCTTTGAATTTCGGTCCAATTATTCGCTGTAATTCCGGTCTCTTCAAGTAATTCTCTTTGGGCTGATTTTAGAGGATCTTCATGCAATGGGCCGCCACCCTCAGGTATTTCCCAACTGTACTGGTCAAGCGGATACCGATACTGACCTACAAGCCAGGTATCAAAGTTTTCGTCGAGCACTATTATGCCAATAGCCAAATTCTTAAAATGTACTTTCCCATAAATACCTGCGCCACCTCCGGGATTAATAATTTGATACTCAGTGAGACTAATCCACTGGTTATCATAGAACCTTTTTTCAGAAAGTGTTTGCCAGGGATTTTTATTAGGATTTTCCATAAGACAATTTAAGCAAAAAAGCCCTCCTTCGAAGCGAAAGGGGGCTTTTAATTAGATTTTTTTAGAATTAACCGATGTTGAAAGCTTCTTTTACTCGTTCGACAAAGTCAAGTTTTTCCCAAGTAAATAATTCTACCTCAACAGTTTTTAGTTCACCATTCGAACCCGCAAATGTTTTCGAAACGGTTTCGCTTTTGCGACCCATATGTCCATAGGCAGCTGTTTCTGAATATATTGGATTGCGCAGTTTTAAACGGGTTTCAATTCCATAAGGAGTCATATCAAATATTGAGGATATCTTTTTAGCGATTTCACCATCGTTGAAACCAACTTTGGCAGTACCATAAGTATCTACAAATATCCCCATTGGATCTTTTACGCCGATTGCGTAAGAAACCTGTACCAGAATTTCATCACAAACACCAGCAGCGACTAGGTTTTTAGCAATATGGCGTGTAGCATATGCAGCTGAACGATCTACTTTCGAAGGATCTTTGCCAGAAAAAGCACCTCCACCATGAGCACCCTTACCGCCATATGTATCAACGATAATTTTACGACCCGTTAATCCTGTGTCACCGTGTGGTCCACCTATTACAAACTTACCTGTTGGATTAATATGATATTTAATCGCGTCATTGAATAAAGCCTGTAGTTCAGGTTTTAGCTGAGCCTTAACTCGTGGGATAAGAATTGAGATTATATCATCCTGAATCTTCGACTGCATAGCAGCTTCGGTATCGAAATCATCGTGTTGTGTTGAAACAACTACAGCATCAATTCGAATTGGACGGTGATCATCACTATATTCGATGGTTACCTGAGATTTTGCATCAGGGCGAAGATATTTAATGGAACTGTTCTCACGACGTAGTGCTGCAAGTTCGGTTAATATTTTGTGGGCCAGGTCAAGTGCCAGCGGCATATAGTTATCGGTCTCGCTCGTCGCGTAGCCAAACATCATACCTTGATCTCCTGCTCCCTGATCTTGTTTTTGTACCCTGTCGACACCCTGATTTATATCTGCGGACTGCTCATGAATTGCAGAAATAACGCCGCAAGAATCTGCTTCAAACATGTATTCAGACTTGGTATATCCAATTTTGCGGATAACATCACGTGCGATTTTTTGAACGTCAAGATAAGTTTGTGACTTAACTTCGCCGGCTAAAACCACCAACCCTGTTGTAACTAAAGTTTCGCAGGCTACCTTCGAATCAGCATCCCACGCTAAAAAATTGTCAATTAATGCATCTGAGATCTGATCTGCAACCTTGTCCGGATGTCCTTCTGAAACAGATTCTGAGGTAAATAAATAAGGCATAAAAAATTTGTTGTTAATAATCGTTAATACTTGAAACTTAAGAAACGTAAGTATTGATTACAGAAGGTAAAAATCAGAGTAGTTTTAGCACTTTTTTTTACGTGGTTGCAATCAACGCAAATCGATCCACTTTTTTTGTAATGCAAAAGTAGTATAAATTTTAAGTTCTGGAAAAATTTAACTGTAATTTTGCATCTTATAGGCAAATTTGTTGAAGAAGAATATCACGTTTATTATTAATCCCATTTCAGGAGGGACGAGCAAATCTGGTTTTCCTGACATGGCTACAAAATTTCTCGATCCAGACAAGTTCAACGCGACTTACAATTTTACCGAAGGTCCAGGACATGCTAATAAAATCGCAGTTGAATTAGTAAAACTAAATTCTGATATAGTGGTTGCTGTAGGGGGCGATGGCACAATTAATGAAGTTGCTTCAGCAATAGAAGGTTCGGGCAAAACTATGGGAATTATTCCGTATGGATCCGGTAACGGTCTTGCACGCTCACTTGGGATACCTCTCAATGATCGCCGCGCAGTTCAAACTTTAAATAATCTCAATACCAGTACGATCGACTCAGGAACTCTAAATGAGCGAAAATTTTTCAATATGGCGGGTATTGGTTTTGATGCTCATATCAGTACGGTTTTCGCTTCAAGTGTAAAAAGGGGACTTAGTGGATACGTAAACACAGCAATTTCAGAAATCTCCAACTATAAATTCCAAAACTACACTTTAGTGATCGATGGACAAAGCATTTCCAGAGATGCCTTTATGATTAGTGTTGCTAATTCTTCGCAGTTTGGGAACAATGCCCACATATCACCGTTTGCTTCCCTGGAGGATGGGTTATTAGACGTGGTCATTACGAAGCCCTTCCCTTTATATCTGTTCCCGCTGCTGGGTTATAGAATGTTCAGTGCCAGTACACACCGATCTAAATATGTTGAGATTATACAGGGAAAAGAAATAAAGATTATTAGAATGGGGAATGGGGCCGTGCATCTTGACGGTGAGCCCTGTAATATGCCATCCGAACTGCAAATTGGTGTAAAGCCACTATCGTTAACTGTATTAGTTTAAGAATATGTCAAAGAAAAACAGAGGTTTATCTGGTGTGGTTTTTTCCACTGATCCCAATTTTGAGTATCAGCAAGAGTTATCTCAACAAGATAACACTCCAGCTCCTCATGAACAAGACTTGCGAGTTCAACTTGATCGGAAACAAAGAGGGGGAAAAGCTGTTACACTAATTACTGGCTTCCGTGGGACTACTGATGATTTAGCCATACTCGGTAAAAAGTTAAAACAAAAGTGTGGTGTTGGGGGCTCAGCCAAGGATGGTGAAATCCTCATACAAGGCGATTTTAGAGATAAGGTGCTTGCACTGCTCCATGCAGAAGGATATAAAGTTAAAAAAGCTGGAGGTTAATGTATCAGATTTTAAACATTTGAAGAAAAATATCTAAAAATCAAGTACTTATATATTAGCCACGTTTGCTTAAAGTTTGTATATTCGCTAAAATCTAAATGTAAATTTGCAATTACAATAAAAAATAGTTTTCATTGTAAAAAGATAGTCTGAAATAGGTTATCTTCTTTTAGAACATCATTTTCTTGCTTTAATTCTAGGGATTGATTTGACAAGAACGAATAAACAACATATTAAAGTCACAAATAATTTTTTATTAAGTCGAAAATTATATTTTTGTTCTCCCTTATACCGGAGAACATAATATTGGCATTTCATTGAAAACATTTAAAATTAATACCCAAAACAAAATCAATTAACTTATACATTTAATCAACCACTAAACTAAAATTTTTAAAAAAATGGCGAACGCACCAAAACCAACAACAGCGAAGAAAGAGAGCTCTGGTTCAAACATTTTTGCAAGTCTGTCTATTGTACTTTGTATTCTTGTAGGAGTACTCTTATGGAAATTCGTAATGGGCGATCCATCGAACTTTGAAGGAGGCGATCCTGAAAATGGTCACCCACTGCCAGGTAATTACTTCGGAATGGTTTACAAAGGAGGTTATGTAGTACCTGTATTAATGGGATTATTCCTAATGGTAATCGTGTTTTCGTTTGAGCGTTTCTTTGTCATCAGCAAAGCTACTGGAAAAGGAAATATCGATGCTTTTGTTAAAAAAATCCAATCATTTATTGGCGCTGGTAACATTGATTCTGCTATCGCTGAGTGTGACAAACAAGAAGGTTCGGTTGCTAACGTAATCAAATCCGGTTTGAAGAAATATAAAGAGATGGAAGTTGAGACTAAGATGGATACGGAGCAGAAGTGTCTTGCAATCCAAAAAGATATTGAAGAAGCAACTGCTTTAGAGATGCCTATGTTGGAACAAAACCTTACGGTAATCGCAACACTTGTATCAATCGGTACTTTAATGGGCCTATTAGGAACAGTAACAGGTATGATCAAGGCCTTCGCCGCGTTATCAACAGCTGGTTCTCCGGATCAAGCAGCACTTGCGAATGGTATCTCTGAGGCACTTATTAATACTGCTACTGGTATCGCGACTTCAGCGTTGGCAATTATCATGTACAACTTGTTTACTTCGAAAATCGATAAGTTGACTTATGCTATTGATGAAGCAGGTTTCTCTATCGTTCAGACGTACGCCAGTACACACAAATAATCTATTTTGAAAAAAACATTCCGGGTTTATGGAAAACCCGGAATGTTTTCATCTATATAGTAATCGGATCATTCAATAATATAATATAAAATATGCCTAGAGCTAAAGTTGCCAGAAAAAGTACCGCTATCGACATGACAGCGATGTGCGATGTGGCGTTCTTGTTGCTTACATTTTTTATCCTTACAGCAACAGCTCGCCAGCCTGAACCGCTACCGGTAGATACCCCGGCGTCAACTGTAAAATTTAAGCTGCCGGATGTGGATATTGCAACGTTAACAGTGGGACAGAAGAAAGTATTTTTCGGTGTTCCAGGACAACCTATAAGAGTTAGGACTTTGGAACTAATGGGCGAAAAGTATAGCATGCAGTTTACTGATGAGGAAAAACTTAGATTTTCTCTAATGGAAAGTTTCGGTGTACCAATTGGGAGCTTAAAACAGCTAATCGCATTAAAAGGTGACGAAAGGAATGCGGAAGGGCTGCAGCCTGGAATTCCTACGGATTCAGTAGGTGAGAGACCCTCGGAATTGCACAACTGGATTCTTTCAGCCCGTTACGCAACCAAAGAACTTAATAACGTTGAAATGCGTGTCAGCATTAAAGGAGATTCTAAAGAACAATATCCTGAAATTAAAGACGTAACATCAATCCTTCAGGATCAAGGTATTAATAAATTCAGTTTGATTACCTCTTTAAGGGCAACTGAGAAATAGTAATTGGTTAAATTAATTTTAATTAGAACGCAATGGCAGAATTAGACACCTCCGGCGGGGGTAAGAATAAAGGCGGGAAGGTCAGAAGTAAAAAGCAATCAACACGTGTGGATTTAACCGCAATGGTGGATCTGGCTTTTCTTTTGATAACTTTCTTTATGCTTACCACAACATTGGCAAAACCACAGGCGATGGATTTGGCTATGCCGGACAAAGATAAAATAGATCAGCAGGAATTAACTGTAGCTGATAATAGAACGATGACTATACTTTTAGGAGCCGGTAATCGTTTGGAATGGTACATGGGTTTGGTTGACAATCCCCTTACTCCCCCACAAGTAGATAACTATGGTCGTAATGGTATAAGAAAAGCTTTAATTGAGCAGTCAAAAAAAGTGATTGCTGCCACGGGTGATCCTAAAAAAGGTCTAATCGTGTTGATAAAACCTAGTGATCAGTCAAACTATCGAAATTTCGTGGATATACTTGACGAGATGAAGGTAGCAAACATTAGCCAGTACGCAATTGTTGATATTTCGGATCCCGATATTGAATTGTTGAAACGCGACGGTCTTTTCAAATAATATAACAAAAATTAATAACCCTCTAAAGATTAAGATATGCTAGGGTCAAAAATAGATTTATTCAACACGCAATGGCTTGATGTGGTGTTCGCTGGTAGGAATAAATCCTATGGAGCTTACGAGTTAAGGAGAGATAATTCCAAGACTACAAGCCGGGCGGTAATTATAGGCTCAGTACTTTTTATAGTATTGGTTTCGATGCCTTTAATTATCCGTTACATTTCTGGAATTTTACCAGAAGAGGAAAAGCAGAAAATTACGGAAGTAGTTTTACTCCCTCCTCCACCTATTAACAAGGAAGAGCTTCCTCCCCCTCCCCCTGAGCCGCCTAAACCAAAGATCGACCAGGTGAAGTTCCCTCCTCCTGTTGTTGTTCCAGCGGAAGAAGTTAGAGATGAGGAGCCGCCTACAGTTGAAGAGCTGAAAGTAGCTGATCCAGGTCAAAAGACCATTGAAGGTAATCCTGATGCGGAAATCGTAATTGATGAGCCGGTTGGTGAGGCACCGAAACAAATGGAAGTTGTTGAGGATAATAGTATTAAAGATTTCGCAAGCGTTGAAGTTCTTCCAGAGTTCGCTGGTGGTATGGCAGGATGGGGAAAATATCTTCAGAAAAACCTGAAATATCCTCCAATGGCTCGGGAAAATAATATCACTGGTCGTGTAATCATGAGCTTTGTGGTTGAAAAGAACGGTAACCTTACAGATATTAAAGTATTAAGAGGTATTGGTGGTGGTTGCGATGAAGAAGCTGTTCGGGTATTGAAAGCTGCTCCGGCATGGAAACCAGGTATACAAAATGGTCGTCCAGTACGTGTTGCTTACACTATGCCGATCTTCTTCCAGCTTGCGGGACAATAATGTCCGCAGTTAAAGAGCATGAAAAAATTCAGAAATCGCCCGCAAAGCGATTTCTGTTTATTTTAGGCCTGGGCATGTTCATGTTATATTTTGTATTAGGCGTTATTATAATTTTCTGGAAAGATTTTCCTATTGATTTGTCCCGCAATTATAGGATAGCTTTTGCAGTTCTGTTAATTGGATATTCGTTTTTAAGATTTGTTCGTTTGCTTCGCTCTCAATGATTAATTCTTTTAAGTTAAACTCTTTCCTGGCCATTCTTCTTACTGTATTGTTCACATCTTGTCAGCAAAGCAGCAAGGAAGTACAAACATACACCAGTGGCACGGAGAAGATTCTGGTTGACGAATCACTTGCTCCAATTATAGAAGACCAGACTTTTGTATTCGAAAGTACCTATCCGGATGCTAATCTTGTTTTAGTTACGAAGTCTGAGAATGAGTTGATTAATTCCTTTTTAGACGACAGTGCGCAGGTTGCGATTTTATCACGTAATTTGAGTGAAGACGAACGAAAGCACTTTGAAAATAAGAATGTAAAAATCAGAATAAATCGATTTGCGGTTGATGGTATCGCCCTTATTGCCCATAATACTATCGAAGACTCCACAGTCACGGTAGAAGATATTATTAAAGTGCTGAAAGGTGAAGTATCACCTTTAGGTAATTTAATTTTTGACAATGCTAATTCAAGTACGGTTCGATACTTTAAGGAACTTGCAGGCGTTAAAGAACTTCCAGAGAAAGGGGTTTACGCATTGAAATCAAATCCCGAGGTTATACAGTATGTTTATGATAACCCGGGTACTATTGGTGTGGTAGGTGTAAACTGGATCGTTCAACCGCCGGTGGATCTTGAGAAGCAGGTTGGTTCATTGAAAATATTGGGTGTAAAGAATTTGGCTGGTAAGGTAGGGTCGGATGCATATTATAAACCTTTTCAAAATGATATAGCTCTAGAGCAATATCCACTTTTGAGATCGTTATATATAATCAATTGCGAAGGCGGTCCGGGTTTGGGCACAGGTTTTGCATCTTTTATTGCAGGAGAGCGGGGACAAAGGATTGTACTAAAATCGGGACTCTTGCCCGATAGTATTCCCTCCCGCGAAGTAAATATTATAAAGTAAGTAAATTAAATTAAAATTAAACATGATGAACAAGGCAATTAAGATAACCCTGGGGTTGATGTTAGTAGGTTCAGCAGTTTTTGCACAGAGTTTAGATGATGCACGTAAAGCCATTGATGCAGAACAGTATCAAAAAGGGAAGGCATTATTAAAGACAATGACGATCTCTCAGCCAACGAATGCGGAAAATTTCTTTGTATTAGGTAATCTTTATCTAACTACAAGTCCAATTAATCAGAGACCTGATTATATAGATTCAGCGAAAACTGCTTTTACTAAAGGAGTTGCAGCGAATAATGAGTTTCCACTTAACTACATCGGACTTGGAGCAGTTGAGCTTGCAATGAAAGGAAATCCAAAAGCGAATTTTGATAAAGCAATGGAATTAACCAAGAGAAAAGATCACGTTACTGATCTGTATATTGGTAAAGCGTATACAAATGCGCCAGTTCCTAAGATATCCGAAGCGCTTGTGCACCTTGAAAAAGCTAAAGCCTTAGACGATAAAGATGCTAGAATATTTTTAGCCCTGGGCGATGCTTATCGTGAGCAAATGAAAAATAGTGAAGCATTCAGTGCTTACAGGACTGGTTACGATCTTGATAAAAGCCTGGTGCGTTCTAAAGTTGAGCTTGGGAAAATTAATAAATTGTCAAAAGCTTATCCGGAAGCTATTGCAGAATATAATAGTGTGATAGCACTTGCTCCCAATTATGGACCTGCTTACAGAGAATTAGCTGAAGCTTACTTACCGTGGGCTTTGTCTTCCCAAAAGGAATATGATACTCGTATAAATGAAGCTCTGAAATACTATGAAAAATACATGGATCTAACGGACAGATCATTAGATTCACGTCTTCGTCATGCCGATTTCTTGTATTTGGCTAAGGACTTCAAAGCTCTTGAAGCTGAAGCAAAAGCAATGGCACAACTCGAAAGAGCTAATGCTAGAGTATTACGTTACTTAGCTTATTCAGCATTTGAAAATGGTAATTATGCTGCAAGTGCTCAAGCCCTCAAAGAATTTATGGCCAAGGTAGAACCTGCACGGATTATTTCCCAGGATTATCTTTATCTGGGAAGAGCCCAAATGAAAGATACCACTATGCTTGCTCAGGGTATGGTCAACATTAACAAAGCTGTTGAATTGGATTCAACCAATGCTGCGGTTATGAGTGAAATTGCCTTGGAGTTATATAAAGCAAGAAAATACGAGGAAGCAGCTAAAGCATACGAAATAGCCATTAAAAATCCGGAGCGTGAATTGCTAGATTATTTCTATCTGGGTTCTTCGTACTATTTCGATTACGGTAATAAAAAGACAGCACAATTAAATCCTTCAAACGATTTATTAGTGAAAGCTGATAGCGCGTTTAGTTATTTGATTCAGCGTGCGCCAACTACTCATCAAGGCTGGTTATATCGTGGTCGGATTAATCGTTTGTTGGATGGTCCAGATGATGAGAAAGGGCTTGCAGTTCCGTTTTACGAAAAATACGTCGATCTTTTAACAGTAGAAAAGCCAGAGTTAGCTGCAGCGAACACCAATAATTTGGTTCAAGCTTATACTTACCTTGGTTCTGTAGCTGCTCGCAGGGATGGAAACAATACCAAAGCCAAACAATACTTTGATAAGGTGTTGGCTTTAGATCCTAATAATACAACTGCGCAACAAGCAATTAAAGCTATCGGCGGAAGTAAGTAATAATTTTAATATATAATATATGAGGAGTCTCTGACATTGTTTAGAGGCTCCTTTTTATTTATCTTTGCACCATAATTATAGAAAATGGAAGCTCAGAGTACCGCCGTAAACTACCTGCCAATTATCTTTCAAATGCTGGTAGCATTAGGATTTGTAGTGTTGACCATGACTATTACGCATTTGGTTGGGCCAAAACGTAAAACTGCTGATAAGCTTGTAGCATTCGAATCGGGTATTAAATCGGTTGGAAACGCTCGTCAACCATTTTCCATTAAATATTTTCTTGTTGCGATTTTATTTGTCCTTTTTGACATAGAAGTAATTTTTATGTACCCATGGGCTGTTAACTTTCGTGATTTTGGAATCAATGGACTTATAGAAATGTTCATCTTTATGGGAACACTCCTATTGGGTTTCATTTATATTATAAAGAAGAAAGCCCTTGATTGGGATTAGGGTTTAGAATGATTCTAAATAAGGGGTTAAACCATTGAAAGCGTTTAATTTCTTAAATTTGCGACTCAGTTCTGAATCGGTTATTTGGTTTTTTCGCTGGAAAGATTATGAGTGAAGTAAAATTAGTTGAAGCCCCTCCGGGTGTTGAAGGATCAGGATTTTTCGCAACATCGATGGAAAAGGTGGTTGGTCTGGCACGCTCACACTCATTATGGCCTTTGCCCTTTGCGACATCGTGTTGTGGTATTGAGTTCATGGCAACCATGGGTTCCCACTACGATTTTGCCCGTTTTGGATCTGAACGACCTAGTTTTTCGCCCCGTCAGGCGGATCTATTGATGGTTATGGGAACCATCGCTAAAAAAATGGGTCCTGTTTTGAAACAGGTCTACCTTCAGATGGCCGAACCACGATGGGTCATCGCTGTTGGAGCTTGTGCCAGCAGTGGTGGTATATTTGATACATATTCTGTTATGCAGGGAATCGATGAGATTATTCCTGTCGATGTTTATGTCCCAGGTTGCCCGCCACGCCCGGAAGCAATAATTGACGGATTTAACAAGATTCAGGAGCTAGTTAAGAATGAATCTCTGAGAAGAAGAGAATCACCAGAATACGCAGATTTATTAAGAAGATACGGGATCCAGTAATGGGTAAATTAAACAATCAGCAGGTAGTACAAAGTCTAACCGCCCGATTTGGGGAAAGAGTTACTGTACCCACAGAACCATTCGGTTTGTTAACCTTTGGCACATCCTCTGAAAATATCAGTGAAGTGCTCCGCTTCCTCAAAGAGGATAAAGATTTGAAGTTTAATTATCTTACTGATATAACAGCTATACATTTCCCCGAACAAGAATTGTCTATAGGAGTGGTATATCATGTCCATAGCCTTTCGAATAATATCAGGGTGAGAATAAAAGTATTTCTGGAAGCAGTAAATCCGAAGATTCCTACGGCTACTACTCTGTGGGAAGGAGCTAATTGGATGGAACGGGAGACCTATGATTTCTTTGGGGTAATCTTTGAAGGGCACCCCAACCTTGTTAGAATTTTAAATGTTGATGAAATGACGGTTTTTCCGATGAGAAGAGAATATCCTCTTGAAGATCCAAACCGTGTTGATAAAAAGGATTATTTCTTCGGAAGATGATAAACCAGCCATTAGTAACAGATAACGATCCGCAAAAGGAAACCATTACTCTAAATCTTGGTCCAACCCATCCCGCGACACACGGGGTTTTCCAGAATATCCTGGAAATGGATGGCGAGCGAATAGTCAGTGGTGTCTCGACTATTGGGTATATCCACCGTGCATTTGAAAAAATTGCGGAACACCGGCCATTTTACCAGATTACACCATTAACCGACCGAATGAACTATTGTTCATCCCCGATCAACAATATGGGATGGCATATGACGGTTGAAAAGCTGTTGGATATACAAACTCCAAAACGTGTCGACTACTTACGGGTGATCGTTATGGAACTAGCGAGGATCTCGGATCATCTTATCTGCAATGGTATTCTAGGAGTAGACACTGGAGCTTTTTCAGGTTTCCTGTACCTCATGGAAGAGCGGGAACATATTTATGAAATTTACGAAGAGATTTGCGGAGCTCGTCTAACTACTAATATTGGTCGTATTGGCGGCTTTGAACGTGATTTCAACGATATCGCATTTGCCAAGATCAAGCAATTCCTGGTAAAATTCCCTCCTATATTAAAAGAGTTCGAAACGTTATTTAATCGCAATCGTATTTTCATTGAACGTACTGCCGGCGTGGCTGCAGTTGATCCTGAAGTGGCATTAAATTATAGCTGGAGCGGACCGATACTACGTGCAACAGGTGTCGACTATGATGTCAGGGTAAACGAACCTTATTCGTCTTACGAAGATTTTGATTTTGATATCCCAGTTGGAACAACGGGAGATGTCTATGACCGTTATATAGTACGTAATGAGGAAATGTGGCAGAGCTTGAGAATTATTCAACAAGCTCTTGATAAGATAGAGAAGGAGCCTAAGGGTGTTTTCCACGCCGATGTACCCGAATTTTATCTCCCTCCAAAAGAAGAGGTTTACAATAATATGGAAGCCCTCATCTATCACTTTAAGATTGTGATGGGCGAGATTGACACTCCAAAGACGGAAGTTTATCACGCTGTTGAAGGAGGGAATGGGGAGTTAGGTTTTTATCTAGTTAATGACGGAGGCAGGTCGCCGTACCGTTTGCACTTCCGCAGGCCAAGCTTCATTAACTATCAGATGTATGCACCAATGAGTGCAGGAATGTTGCTATCTGATGCCATTATTAACATGAGTAGTTTGAATGTAATTGCAGGGGAATTAGATGCTTAGTGTAACCGAACAAAAGGATATGGAATTTTCGTCGACACTGATCACTCAGTTTGATGATATCGTAACTCGTTATCCTGAAGGAAAACAGAAGTCAGCTTTATTGCCGATACTACATTTGGTCCAGGCTGAATACGGATGGCTAAGTTCTGCAACAATGGATAAGGTTGCTGCCTACCTCGATATTAAGCCAATTGAAGTTTACGAAGTAGCTACTTTCTACACTATGTTTTTTCTTCGTCCTCAAGGTAAGTATGTTCTTGAGGTTTGCCGTACGGGGCCATGTTGCCTTGTGGGTGCCGAAAAGATCATGGACCATATCGAAAAGAAATTAGGAGTTAAAGAGGGTGAAGTAACACCTGACGGAAAGTTTAGCTGGAGAGGCGTCGAATGCCTTGCTGCTTGCGGGATGGCACCTGTTTTACAAATCGGTCCGGAATATACGTTTTATGAGAATCTGACCGAACAAAGTGTGGATCAGTTAATTGACAATTTAAAGAATAATAATTGAGATTAAGTAAAGGTAAATTTACCTTCTAAATTCTCATTGCTGGTATCTAAAAGAATGGCGCGTAAATTATTATTAGAGCATATAAATGTCCCGGGTATAAACACTCTCGAGGTATATCGGCAGCATGGTGGATACCGTTCGGTCGAAAAGGCCTTGAAATCAATGTCGCCTGATGCGATTGTCGAAGAAGTTAAGAATTCCGGCTTGCGCGGACGCGGCGGCGCGGGATTTCCTACTGGTATGAAATGGAGTTTCCTTGCCAAACCTGAAGGGAAGGAGAGATATCTGGTATGTAATGCTGATGAATCTGAGCCGGGAACTTTCAAGGACCGATACCTAATGACTTACATTCCTCATCTTCTTATTGAAGGGATGATTGTTTCAAGTTTTGCTCTGGGTGCTAAAACATCTTACATTTATGTACGTGGTGAAATGATGCCGCAGATCAGGATATTGGAACGGGCAATTGCAGAAGCAAAAAACGCCGGGTTCTTAGGTAAGAATATTTTGGGTTCCGGTTATGATCTGGAACTTTACGTACAACCCGGTGGAGGTGCATATATATGTGGTGAAGAAACGGCCTTAATCGAATCTTTAGAGGGTAAACGTGGAAATCCACGCATAAAACCACCATTTCCTGCTATTTCCGGAGTTTGGGCTTGCCCTACAGTTGTTAATAATGTCGAAACTATTGCGGCGGTTGTTCCAATTATCAATGATGGTGGTGAAGAATATGCGAAAATTGGAATAGGAAGAAGTACCGGAACGAAGTTGATTTCAGCTTCAGGGAACCTTAATAAGCCTGGTGTCTACGAAATAGATCTTGGTCTATCTGTTGAAGAATTTCTTTACTCTGATGAGTATTGCGGCGGTATCGCTAATGGCAAAAGGTTGAAGGCAGTAGTTGCGGGTGGTTCATCTGTTCCGATACTTCCGGCTAATCTGATGTTAAAAACTGTCAATGGCGAGGCACGTTTAATGAGCTACGAGTCTTTGTCAGATGGCGGTTTTCAATCTGGTTCAATGCTGGGATCTGGAGGTTTAATAGCCTTTGATGAAAATCAATGTATAGTACGGAATACCTGGAACTTCTCTCGTTTTTACCATCATGAAAGTTGCGGGCAATGCTCACCTTGTCGTGAAGGAACTGGGTGGATGGAAAAAGTATTGCATAGGTTAGAATATGGCCATGGAAAAATGAGTGATATCGACCTTTTGGTGGATGTAGCTAAAAAGATTGAAGGTAATACAATTTGCCCGCTGGGTGATGCAGCTGCCTGGCCTGTTGCCAGTGCAATACGTCATTTTAGAGATGAATTTGAGTGGCACGTAACAAATCCTAAGGAAGCGATGGAACGGAATTTTGGTTTAGCAAAATATGCTGATCCCCTGCCTAAGTTAGAGGAGGTAAGTCAATGAGCGAAAAAGTTAAAGTGACAATAGATGGGATTACTGTTGAAGTAGATCCCGGGACGAGTATCCTCAATGCTGCCCGTCAAATTGGCGGCGATATTGTACCTCCTGCTATGTGTTACTATTCTAAACTTAGCGGAAGTGGGGGGAAGTGCCGCACATGCTTGGTAAAGGTGAGTAAGGGTTCTGAGAAAGACCCACGTCCAATGCCTAAATTGGTAGCTTCTTGCCGGACAGGAGTTATGGATGGCATGGAAGTTCAAAATATAACTTCACCCGAAGTAATTGAAGCACGTAAAGGTGTTGTTGAAATACTTTTGATTAACCATCCTCTGGATTGCCCGGTTTGTGATCAGGCAGGGGAATGCCATTTGCAGGATTTATCCTATGAACATGGTGTCGCAAACACACGATATGAATTCGAACGCCGTACCTTTGATCGAATTGATATAGGCGACAAGATTCAGCTGCATATGACACGCTGTATTTTATGTTACCGATGTGTTTATGTTGCCGATCAGCTTACCGATAGTCGTGAACATGGAATTTTAGGTCGTGGAGATGCTTCGGAGATCTCAACCTACATAGAAAAAGCAATTGATAACGATTTTTCGGGGAATGTGATTGACGTGTGTCCTGTAGGAGCTTTAACAGACAGAACATTCCGATTTAAAAACCGGGTGTGGTTTACTAAACCTGTAGATGCGCATCGCGACTGCCCTACATGCAAAGGAAAAGTAACCTTGTGGTATAAAGGAGAAGAAGTTCTGCGTGTTACCGGTCGTAAAGATGAATTTGGCGAGGTTGAAGATTTCATATGTAATACCTGCCGATTTGATACGAAGAATACAAGTGATTGGGTAATTGAAGGGCCGCGGCAGATTTCACATAAATCGGTGATTTCATCTAATCATTATGAGATGGTTCCATTGCCTGTTATCAAACAAAATCAGGCATTGATCGAGGCCAATAAGGTAGAATTTGACAGAGCAAGCAAGATCTGATGGAAATAGCACTTATAATTGAAAAATTTATTTTAATAACTGTGATTTTCTCAGTCAGTTTAGGTGTTGCTGCTTATTCAACGCTAGCTGAACGTAAAATAGCAGGTTATCTTCAGGATCGTGTAGGTCCAAGCCGTGCTGGTTGGGGTGGAATGTTTCAACCTTTGGCAGATGGATTGAAAATGTTCTTCAAAGAAGAGATTATTCCTGCTGAATCATCCAAAGCACTTTTTATCCTCGGCCCTTCTCTTGCTCTTTTAACAGCGTGTATTGGAAGTGCTGTTATCCCCTGGGGGCAAAATATACAAATCGGTGATCGCATTGTTAGTCTCCAGGTTACTGATATAAATGTTGGTATACTATATATTTTCGGGGTCGTTTCCTTGGGAGTATATGGAATAATGATAGGCGGATGGGCGTCCAACAATAAGTTTTCCCTTATGGGAGCTATTCGTGCTGCATCGCAAAGTATTAGCTACGAAATCCCGATGGGATTATCGATTATCGCCCTGTTACTCGCAACAAATACGCTGAGCATGAAGGAAATTGCTGAACAGCAACACGGAGGCAACTGGAATATTCTTTATCAACCCCTGGGTTTCCTGATTTTTCTGGTTTGTTCCTTTGCTGAGACGAATCGTACCCCATTTGATCTTCCGGAATGTGAAACTGAACTCGTTGGCGGGTATCATACAGAATATTCTGGATTTAAGATGGGCGCGTTTATGTTCGCGGAATACTTAAATATGTTTCTTGCTTCGGCAGTGATGTCGACATTGTATTTCGGAGGATATAATTATCCGGGAATGGATTGGGTTAATGAATTAACCGGACCAACTATCGGCCCTCTTATCGGAATGGGCGTACTGTTTCTAAAAATCTTTGTATTTATCTTCTTTTTCATGTGGGTGAGGTGGACTGTTCCCCGCTTCCGCTATGATCAGCTGATGAATTTAGGATGGAAAATATTAATTCCACTGGCAATAGCCAATATTGTGATTACGAGTATTGTAATCACAATAGTTGATAAACTTTAATTGCCTATAGCTAAGCGAAATAGGTGAAGATTTAATTTTAACTCTGTTTGAGAGGATTTAGGGTCTATGGAACCATTAAGTAACAGAAAGAAAGTATTAGAACAGAAACCGATGGATTTCTGGGAGCGATTATACCTTCCGGCGATCTTTAAGGGTATGGCGATTACGTTCATGCACATGTTCAAAAAGAAAGAGACCATCTTTTACCCAGAAGTTGAGCGTGAGTTTTCTGAGAATTGGAGAGGCTTGCATTCATTGAAGCGGGATGAAAATGGTGCTGAACGTTGTACAGCATGTGGACTTTGTGCGCTTTCTTGTCCTGCTGAAGCGATTACCATGATTGCTGGCGAACGACAAAAAGGAGAAGAGCATTTATATCGTGAAGAAAAGTTTGCTGCTGTTTATGAGATAAACATGCTGCGCTGCATCTTCTGTGGATTGTGCGAAGAAGCTTGTCCGAAAGAAGCAATTTACCTAGATGGTCCTATTGTTCCAGCAGACTATTTGAGAAAAGATTTTATATACGGTAAAGACAAACTAGTTGAAGATCCAATGGGATCATTATAAAATTAATTTACAGTTATTGAATAGCCGGATTTCGGCAGAAATTATACCTTTGCAACCATTATAGCAAAGATTAAAGAAATTTTTGATGAGTATTTCTCTTTTTTATTTTGTTGCATTTCTGTCGATCTTTTTCGCCTTGCTGGTGATCTTTGCGAAAAATCCGGTGCATAGCGTTTTATATCTGATCGTTACTTTTTTCACATTTACTATCCATTATATTCTATTAAATGCCCAGTTCCTGGCTATTGTGAATTTCATAGTCTATATGGGAGCGATCATGGTGTTATTTCTGTTCGTACTTATGTTGCTTAACCTAAATGAAAACCAGGAGTCTTCGAAGTCCACGATACTGAAAATGATCGGTGTTATTGCGGGGATGTGTCTAGTTATCACTTTGGTTGGCTCCATAAAAGCATTACATGTCTCGGATCCATTGATCTTGAAAACACAAGATCTTGGCCTGGTGAAAAATTTGGGGAAAGTATTGTTCAGCAAATTCCTTTTACCATTTGAACTTTCGTCCCTGTTGCTTTTATCAGCGATGGTTGGAGCAGTTTTATTAGCAAAAAAAGAAATTAAACAGGCATGATGGAAAATGTAACTCAGGCAATGCAGGGTGTACCGTTAAATCATTATATCCTGCTTAGCGCCATAATTTTTTCAATAGGGGTTATTGGTGTGTTAATCCGCAGGAATGCGATAGTTATTTTTATGTCGATTGAGCTAATGCTGAACGCCGTCAATCTTTTACTTACCGCATTTTCAGTTCATCACAATGATGCTTCTGGTCAGGTTTTCGTTTTTTTCATCATGGCACTTGCAGCGGCCGAAGTTGCCGTTGGATTGGCCATTATTGTAATGATTTTCCGAAACACCAACTCCACTGATGTTAACGTATTGAATAAATTAAAATGGTAATCTTTCGCTACACTCAGGATAACGAGCTTGCGCTGGGCTTTCTGATGTCGGCAAGGATGAATTATAGAATACAAGAATGATAAATTTAGTTTGGTTAGTTCCTTTATTTCCGTTGATTGGCTTCCTTATCAACGGTTTAGGACGTAATATTCTGCCAAAAGCTGCTGTTAGTTTTATTGGTTGTTTATCGGTACTCGCATCTTTCGTTGTTAGTATAGGAATATTTTTGGAGCTTAATTCTTCAGCGACTAAATCTTTTATTATACCTCTTTTTGACTGGATCAGTGTTGGTCTGGTGAAAATTCCTTTTTCATTTCTCCTCGATCCATTGAGTTCGCTGATGCTCCTTATTATCACCGGGATTGGTTTTTTGATTCATGTATATTCAACCGGTTACATGTCACATGATGCCGGTTTCGCCAAATTTTTCGCCTACCTCAACCTCTTTATTTTCTTCATGCTTCTGTTGGTCCTTGGATCTAACTACGTAATCATGTTTATCGGTTGGGAAGGTGTTGGACTTTGCTCTTACCTTTTAATTGGCTTCTGGTTTACGAACTCATCATACGCAAGTGCGGCTAAGAAAGCTTTTATTATGAACCGTATCGGTGATCTTGGTTTCCTGATTGCCGTTTTTCTTATCTTCACTACATTTAACAGTGTTGAATTTGCCGTGATTTTCCCTCAGGCAGCAAACATGCTTTCCGGTGACCGCGCCCTTATTATTATTACATCGCTGCTTTTTGTTGGGGCAATTGGAAAGTCGGCGCAAATTCCATTGTTTACCTGGCTGCCAGACGCTATGGCCGGTCCAACGCCTGTTTCAGCGTTAATTCATGCGGCCACCATGGTGACAGCCGGTATTTACATGATAGCAAGATCGAATATTCTTTTTACTCTGGCTCCCCAAACCATGCATGTCGTAGCAATTATTGGCTTAGCGACTATATTACTGGCTGCCACAATCGCAGTCACTCAAAACGATATTAAAAAAGTACTGGCCTATTCGACAGTATCCCAATTAGGTTATATGTTTTTAGGTTTGGGTGTTGGTGCTTTTACAGGAGCATTCTTCCATGTAATCACTCATGCTTTTTTTAAGGCTTTACTTTTCCTTGGAGCGGGTTCGGTGATTCATGCCATGAGCAACGAACAAGACATGAGAAATATGGGCGGGCTAAGAAAGAAATTACCCGTGACCTTTTTAACTATGATGATTGGGACAATCGCAATTGCAGGTCTCCCACCTTTCTCAGGGTTCTTTTCTAAAGATGAAATTTTAGCCCATGTTTACGAACATAACCGATTGTTTTGGGTACTCGGCGTGATCGGTGCGGTATTTACTTCATTCTATATGTTCAGGATGATGTTTTTAACATTTAGCGGGCATTTTAGGGGTACAACGGCGCAGGAAAGTCATTTACATGAATCCCCCTTGTCCATGACCATACCTTTAATTGTTTTGGCAGTCTTATCTGCGGTTGGCGGGTTCATAGGCACACCTGAAGTATTAGGCGGCAGTCATTGGTTGGAGAGCTTCTTAGCCCCGGTATTTGAAGCTTCAGCAGGGAAGGTGGCCCCTCTGACAATTGATCATGCAACCGAGTATATTTTAATGGCTATATCTGTCGCCGGGGCGCTTGGCGCGATGCTGTTCGCCTATAAACGCTATGTTAAAAATGCTCGGGTTCCTTCAGAAGACCGGGCTGAAAGAGGAACCCTTGCAAGGCTCTCTTACAATAAATATTATATCGATGAACTTTACGCGTCGTTGATCACGAAACCTCTCGACTCCTTATCCGTTTTCTTCTATAAAGTGGTCGATAAGTCAGGTATAGACGGCGTTGTAAACGGATTTGGAAAAGGCGCAATTGAAGCAAGCAAAGGATTTAGATTGCTGCAGTCCGGAATGGTGGGCTTTTATATTTTCATGATGGTTACCGGCATTATTGCTTTGCTTGTTTATAGTATGTACAAAATTTAATAGAGAGTAGAACAAGATAAATGGAGATTTTACTGTTACAAATTTTTATTCCGCTTATTGCAGCTGTCATAATTCTGATCGCCGGTAACTCGGCCAGAGTTTTGGCTGGTGTACTTTCTTTGTTGCCACTGGGCGTTACCGCATACATGTATCTTAATTTTATTCCAGATGCATCGACCCAGTATCTGGTAGAGTTGCCATGGATCCCACAGTTCGGCATAAGCTTTAAAGCAGGGGTGGACGGAATAAGTATGATTTTGCTGATCCTGACGAACTTCCTCATTCCAGTAATCATTTTTTCCAGCTTTAAGCAAGAGATCAGGAATCATAGTGCCTTCTATGCTTTGATTTTCTTTATGCAGAGTGGTCTTTTAATTGTATTCACAGCTTTAGACGGGTTCCTGTTTTATATAGGCTGGGAGGCTGCGCTAATCCCTATCTATTTTATTTGTGCCCTTTGGGGAGGTGAAAACCGAATTAGAGTTAATTTAAAATTCTTTATCTATACGATAGCTGGCAGTTTGGTAATGCTGCTGGCGATCATTTATTTGCATCTTCAAACGCCTGGAAATAGTTATGATCTTCATGAATTCTATAAACTGAATTTAGATCGCACTACGCAAGCGTGGATATTTTGGGCTTTCTTTCTTGCTTTCGCGATAAAAATGCCGGTTTTCCCGTTTCATACCTGGCAGCCGGATACCTATACGGAGGCACCAACAGCAGGAACTATGCTGCTATCCGGCATTATGCTTAAAATGGGTATTTACGGAGTTATCCGCTGGCTAATACCTGTTGCTCCACTCGGGTTTCAAGATTGGGGGCAGATAGCTCTTATACTTTCCATCATTGGGATTGTATATGCTTCAATTATCGCCTTTACCCAAAATGATATAAAAAGACTTATTGCATATTCTTCCATCGCCCACGTAGGATTGATTTCCGCAGGAATATTTGCCTGGAATTTACAGGGATTACAAGGTGCGATGATTCAGATGCTTAGTCATGGTATCAATGTAGTCGGAATGTTTTTCGTTGCTGATATCATTATTCGACGGATGAATACACGTGATCTTAGTCAGCTTGGAGGTATTGCTAAGCCCGCACCAAAGCTTGCAATTGCCTTTCTTATTATCGTATTAGGTACTGTCGCTTTGCCCCTGACTAACGGTTTTATCGGAGAGTTCCTTCTTTTGATGGGAGTTTACAATTATAGTATTTATCCGGGTGCCATTGCCGGTCTAACCATTATTTTAGGAGCCGTATATATGCTCAGGATGTATCAAAGAGTTATGCTCGGTGTAACGAATGAACTAACAACAGGATTTAGAGATCTAGATAAGACAGAAGGAGCACTTTTATTATTCCTTTCAATCTTGATCATTGTAATGGGCGTTTACCCTCAGCCTATCCTTCATATTTCAGAGGCTGCAATAACTAACCTGCTCGAGCAGGTAAACCAAAAGATTTTAGTTAAGTAAAGCATGAGCGCATTAATAACCCTGTCTATTTTAGCCATCGTGGTTCTCTATCTGGGATTGTATAAGGCAAAAAGACTTTTGCTACCAGTCACTTTGTTAGGACTTATTGGTTCTTTAGTCCTTGCTCTCCTGGAATGGAACAGCGGAGCGCAGCCTATTTACAGCGGAATGATGCTGTTCGATAATTTCGCTGTAGCTTTTACCTCCCTTTGCATATTCTCTACTATGCTCATACTTTTGATCTCAAAAGATTATTTTGAAAGTATTAGTGAGCATGTTGCCGAATACTATACCATTATCCTGTTCTCCCTTGCGGGGATTTTAGTCATGGTTTCTTATCACAACCTATCGATGCTTTTCATTGGAGTGGAAATTATGTCGGTGAGTTTATATATTCTTGCTGGTATTCGAAAAAACGACTTTAAATCCAACGAAGCTGCCTTAAAGTACTTTTTAATGGGTGCATTCTCCACTGGGTTTTTGCTATTTGGTATTGCTTTATTGTATGGAGCTTCAGGAACTTTCGATCTGGGACAAATCCGTGAATATGTAATTTCAAACCCTAGCGGGATATCTCCCTTATTTTATACGGGTATAATACTTTTAATTATCGGATTGTCCTTTAAAGTAGGTGCAGCGCCATTCCATTTTTGGACGCCTGACGTTTATGAAGGCTCCCCGACATTGATCACCGCATTTATGAGTACGGTAGTAAAGACGGCTGGTTTTGCCGCTTTCCTGCGTTTATTCCTTATGTGTTTTGCCCCACTACACGATTTTTGGATGCCTGCACTGTTGGTGATTTCCATTCTTACATTATTCATAGGAAATGTTACCGCTCTTTATCAACATAGTTTTAAAAGAATGCTAGCCTTCTCAAGTATCTCACATGTGGGATATATGTTGTTTGCGATAGTTGCTTTGGGTGCAAATTCCAGCAATTCGGTTTTTGTATACGCAATGGCATATTCTATTGCTTCAATCATTGCATTTGCTGTATTGATTCTTGTTAAGCGTCAGACAGGTTCTGATAATTTTGACAGCTTCAACGGGCTTGCAAAAAAGAATCCATTCATAGCATTTACGCTTACGGTTGCTATGTTATCATTAGCAGGAATTCCCCTTACAGCAGGATTTATGGGGAAATTTATGATGTTTTCAACAGCTCTTGCCGAATACCATATTTGGCTCGTTCTTTTGGCGGTAGTAAACGCAGTCATTGGAATTTTCTATTATCTCCGGGTAATAGTCGCAATGTATTTTAAAAGTGCGGAAAGAAACGAGATCCAGTCTTCAGCGTACTTTAATTTTGTTCTTGGTTTTTCTGCCCTTGTTACAGTGGTGGCTGGGGTATATCCTGCGTTCATAACCAGCCTTTTCTAGGCTTAACTATTGCATAAATATTGTAGCTTTACGAATATTTGATTTATGCATGAGATTTGGGACTCCCTGCAACACCTTGTTGATCCGGTGCAATTACTTCGCGAAGGGGGATTTTATCTTCTTCTCTTTGTAATATTCGCTGAAACAGGACTGTTTTTTGGGTTTTTTCTTCCGGGTGATTATTTGCTGTTTTTGGCAGGCATGTTTGTTGCTACAGACCGATTGGATGTATCAATTTATGTACTAATTGCCGGACTTATCGTTGCTGCCATAGCCGGTAATTTCGTCGGTTATTGGTTTGGAAAAAAAACGGGTCCTGTTTTGTATCAACGGGAAGATTCGTTTTTCTTCAAGAAAAGGTTTTTGCTCGCGGCGGAGAAGTATTATAAGAAGCAAGGTGCCTTTGCACTGATAATGGGAAGGTTTATACCGATCGTTAGAACATTTGCACCGATTATTGCGGGTATTGTTCGTCTTGATTACAGAAAATTTGCATTATATAATATTAGCGGTGCTTTCTTATGGATTACATCCTTAACTTTGTTGGGATTCTTTCTTGGCAGAAAATTTGAGCAGGAAATAAATGATTACCTTTTATATATAATTATTGGTTTTATCTTGATAACGACTATTCCTCTCGTTATAACTTATCTGAAGAGGAAAATCGGAGCGGACAGAGATGATGAAGAGGAGCTAAATCCTAAATAAAAATGATTAACGACAACCCCTGGCACACTGTTTCCCCTGGTGACGAAATACCTTCGATCGTAAATGCGATCATCGAAATCCCTAAAGGTTCAAAAGCTAAATACGAAATTGATAAAGATTCCGGACTGATTAAGCTAGACCGCGTTTTATTTTCGTCTGTGATGTATCCGGCGAATTATGGTTTCATACCGCAAACATATTGCGATGATCAGGATCCATTAGATATATTAGTTTTATGTTCGGTAGATGTTTATCCATTGTCAATTGTCGAAGCCAAAGTTGTTGGAGTGATGCATATGGTAGATAATGGTGAGCAGGATGATAAGATAATCGCAGTTGCGAAGAATGATATGTCAGTCAATTACATTGAAGACTTAAAAGAACTTCCTCCGCATACTATGAATGAAATTGTTAGATTTTTTCAGGATTACAAGGCCCTTGAAATGAAAAATGTAACGATCGAGCATTTGCTAGGCAAAAATTATGCATATAAGGTTATAAAAGAGAGTTTAGATTTATACAAGACTACATTTTTAAACACCTAACCTAATATGGGCCTGGCTCTATTTTTCACCTTTTTCCTGGTTTTTCTGAACGGTTTTTTTGTGGCCGCCGAATTTGCACTCGTAAAAGTTCGTGCGTCACAAATCGAAATTAAAGCCAAGACAGGCAGTCGTGTAGCTAAGATAGCTAAACACATGACCCAGCATCTGGACGGATATTTAGCTGCTACTCAACTAGGTATTACTCTTGCTTCTTTGGGACTTGGTTGGGTAGGTGAAGAGGTAATGACCGATATTGTAACGAGGTTTTTTCACCTCTTCAATATTGATACATCTACCACTGTAGCCACCAACATTGGACATGTTCTGGCATTTGCCATTATCACTATACTGCATATAGTTTTTGGCGAGCTTGCTCCTAAATCTCTTGCAATTCAACGTCCAATTGGCACTACCATGGGTATTGCTCTGCCACTTCATTTTTTTTATCTGGTTTTCAGGCCTTTTATATGGCTGTTAAATGGGTTTGCGAATTTTATCCTGAAGCTGTTAGGTATAAGCACGATTAGCGGACACGAGGCACATCACAGTTCTGAAGAACTTCAGTATCTGCTCGATCAGGGTAAAGAGAGCGGCGCGCTGGAAAACAATGAGCATGAATTAATAAAGAATGTTTTTGATTTTAATGAACGTGTAGTCAAGAACATCATGGTACCCCGAACTAAAATCTCTGGTATCGAATTAAATACACCTCATCGTGAGGTGCTTGATATAATTATTCATGAAGGTTATTCCCGGATTCCGGTTTACGATGAAACTATTGATAAGATTGTAGGAATTGTCCATGCAAAGGACATTCTTCCTTTATTAGCCGATAGTAAAGAATGTATTTTAAAAGATATTATTCGGAAACCTTATTTTATTCCTGAAACAAAGAAGATCAATGACTTATTAAGCGAATTGCAATTGAAACGTATCCAGATAGCAATTGTACTTGACGAGTTTGGAGGCACCGCTGGAATGGTCACACTGGAAGATATCGTTGAAGAGCTTGTGGGAGAAATACAGGATGAGTATGATGAAGAAAAGCCCATTGTCGATAAAGTTTCCGCTACGGAATTCATTATTGATGCTACTGCATCAATCTACGATGTAAACGAGTACCTGCCCCATGATCTTCCCGAAGATGGAGATTATGATACTGTTGCCGGACTGGTTAGTGAAATTTTTGGGAAGATACCCGAGGTGGGTGAAGCCCGTGAGTACAATGGTTACAACATCACTATCCTCAAAAAAGCCGATCAGAATGTAGAATCTGTTAAGCTTGAGCTCGTAATTAACGACGACGATGTTGTGGATATCCGATAGTGCAGGCAACGGATGCATATTTTCTATACACCGGATATAAACTCAAACACTTATAGTCTTAGTGAAGAAGAGAGTAAGCACTGTATTAGAGTTTTACGTCTTCAAAAAGGCGACTCTCTAAATCTTGTCGACGGCCGTGGTGGATTTTATGATGCCGTAGTTGATGATCCGCACCCTAAGAGAACTTCGCTGAAAATCCTTAGCAGATATGATGAATTTGGGAAGCGTAATCACTACTTGCATATTGCAGTAGCTCCAACCAAAAATATCGAACGGTTTGAATGGTTTCTCGAAAAAGCTACTGAAATAGGGATTGATGAGATAACGCCTTTGATTTGTGAGCGATCTGAACGTAAAGATTTAAAGACTGATCGTCTGAACAAAGTAATTACGTCTGCTGTAAAGCAATCTATAAAAGCCTATCATCCCAAATTGAATGAACCACTTAGGTTTAAAGACTTTATTGCTTCCGCTTGCAGTACTCATAAATTTATTGCCCATTGTATTGACAGCGAAAAATTCTCGTTAAAGGATAAGATAGTACTGAATTCTAACTACCTTGTAGTTATCGGTCCGGAAGGAGATTTTTCTCCGATGGAGCTTACTATAGCGACAGATGCTGGTTATCTACCCATAGGGCTTGGAAGCTCCAGACTTAGAACTGAAACGGCAGCCCTGGAGGTCTGTTTTGAGGTAAATTTTCTTAATCGATGAATAATACTGCGAAAACCTTCCTTCTCCTTTTGATTGTATTAATGGCAGGAACCACTTCCTCCTTTAAGGCACCTAGTTATAAGATTGCTAAGATGAAATACAATGGCGGCGGCGACTGGTATGCCAACCGGACTGCCCTGCCCGAATTAATTAGTTTTTGTAATAAAAACCTTGGAACTAACTTCGACAAAGAGGAAGCTATTGTTGAAGCTGGCAGCGCGGAAATTTTCAACTACCCATTTGTATATCTCACAGGGCATGGTAATATTGTTTTTTCCGATCAGGAAGCGGAAAATCTCAGAAATTATCTCATCGGCGGTGGATTTCTGCACATCGACGATAATTACGGCCTCGATAAATTTATTCGTCCACAGATGAAAAGGGTTTTTCCAGATCTGGATTTCGTTGAGTTGCCAGCTGATCATATTATATATAATCAGAAATTTAAGTTCTCCGGAGGACTTCCCAAAATTCACGAACATGATGGAAAGCGCCCGCAGGGATTTGCTTTAATTTTTAAGGGGAGAATAGTTTGTTATTATACGTTCGAGAGCGATTTGGGGAACGGCTGGGAAGTTTCTGGAACCTACTCGAGTGATTCTGAAGAAAC
>NZ_JBASJU010000177.1:0-3011 GCF_049655485.1 Daejeonella sp. | reverse complement strand
GATATGCCAATAACTTTATCTAGTTTCTCCTTGTAAGGTTCTCTTGCTTTATTTACTAAATCTATCATCTCCTGATCCGCTTTGTATAGATCCGGATCGACATCTAACAATTGATAATTATGATCCTTTATTTTACCGTTCTCCACAACAATATCCAAGCGTGATATAAATGATCCGAATGCGCCTGGTTCTGTTACTTTCGCATACTTTGCTTCAATTGGCTTTCTTACTCTTTCGTGGGTATCAGCGCCCAATATATAATCTACTCCTTCGATTTCCTTATTATTTCCCAAATCAACCTGTTGAGCAAGACCCATATGTGTAACAAGGAAAACCATGCTGCATTTCTCGTAATCTCTTAGCATTCGAACATATTTTGCCACATTCAGATCAGGCTTGGTAAATTTTATACCTGCGCTGTAGGCTGGCGACTGCCTTTTTGGTGTTAGGGGATCATTATAGCCGATAAAGCCGATTTTAATCCCTCCCAGATTATTGGTCCAATACGGCGGAAACATTAGGTCACCGTTTTCACTATCCTTTGTATCATGGAACATGTTGGCACAGATCTTCTGGGCGTGGTAGTTGCCCATATCTTTTCGCATCATTTCTTTGCCGTAAACAACTTCCCAGTTTCCGGGTAATACCAGGTCATAACCTATATTATTGATCAGCGGAACGATAGCCTGACCTTCGCTCAACGCTGCAACGGCTCCCCCCTGAAAACAATCTCCTCCATCTATAACAAGTGTATTGCCAGGATTTTGGGCTTTGAGGGTATTTATCATTGTTTTCAGGACTGCAAAGCCGCCTCTTCTTTTATAAACCGGAAGATTATTTTCCCAGAAAAATTCATCATGCGTATACAGTTGCGCATGTATATCCGCAGTATGTAAGAGGGTAATATGGTTGGCTTTACCTGCTTTGACCGCATGGCTCTTTATAATCTCTGAGGTATGATACTCATTGCCTGAAATAGCAGAAGCTACCTGCGGCAGGCCAGAAAATGCTAAACCAGCCATACCTGCGGTTTTCAGGAATGTACGGCGGGCATTACCGCAGTTACAGAGATTAGATTCTTTTTTTGAAAACATATTTGCTGGACTAGTCATTTAGGTTTTACAGTTAGCTCCCTTTCTTTACTATCGGTTTAAAGGGGCCATATTTGTGCTGTTCTTCAGAAAATTTATCCCCGTATGGCCCGAATGGAAAGTCTATGGGTTTCTTACTTAAATCTTTCCAGTCTTTCCTTTGATCTTTATGAGGCCTGGGTCTGGAATTCACAAAAGCAGCTATATCCCATGCTTCTTCATCTGTAAGCTGAGGATTTTCATGTGAGACTCCTAAAGGCATATTATTCTTGACAAAACCGGCAAAACTGCTTATTCTGTATAGACCGGCGCCATCATTATAACTATGATCTCCCCATAAAGGCGGATAGGTATAGCTGGTATTATCGGGATTAAGCAACCCTTTACCGTTCTTACCATGACAAGAAATACACTTAGCTTTATAAACCGCAGAGCCCATTTTAGGATCTGCAGCCCGGTCAAGAAAAGCTAATTTCTGCAGCCCGGCTCCTTCGGGTGTTTTGCCCTTTTCCACTCCGGTTCCCAGCCATTTTATATAGGCGATCATGGCTCTCATTTCCTTACTGGAACTCTCGAGCGGCTTCCCGTTTAAACTCCTTTCAAAGCAGTCATTAATCCTTTTCTCTATACTTTCTTTAGTTCCCGATCGGGCACGAAATTTTGGATAGGTGGCATATACTGCTGAATAATTGTTGCCAAATGGTTTGGTACCCGCATCTAAATGGCAATTCTGGCAGTTCATCCCGTTACTTATATTAGCTACCGTACCTCTAGGGCCCAGATAAGTTGAAGTATGGGCTATCAATTCCTTCCCATACCTTATAGTTTCACCATAATTATCCGAAGGAATGGATGTTTCTGAGGGAGGACTCCAATAGTTAACCACCTCTTTAGATGTTTCGGCAGCAGTTTGATCCGGAACAGGTTGAAATTCTGAGGAAGCAACTTGGTCTTCATTTTCATTTTTCCGCTGACTAAATATAACACTTACTAAAATCCCAGCCACCACGATAAATAATATCGAAATAATACCTGCCGCTCTTGAAGTTATAAGTAATGCCTTTTCCGTTTCATTTAACTTATTCTTGCCCATTGAATTATAACTTTCTTCCTCCAATTATTAAGGTGGAGTATAATTGAATTAAGAAATTATTGATTTGTCCTTTTCGTTC
This sequence comes from Daejeonella sp., assembly GCF_049655485.1. Classification (GTDB taxonomy): domain Bacteria; phylum Bacteroidota; class Bacteroidia; order Sphingobacteriales; family Sphingobacteriaceae; genus Daejeonella. The sequence continues at coordinate 748 of NZ_JBASJU010000177.1, read as the reverse complement.
GTATACCAAATGGAGAGTACAGGGGACAAAAACCAATGAAGCTGGTTATGATGAATGCAACAGAAACAACCAGTAAAATGATGGCGTTGGTACCTGAAATAACATTGGTGTAATAAAGCACCGCGATCACGATAGCGATCACAAATCGAAGTATGCGATCAAGATTCCCCATGTTTTTTATCATCGTATTGGATTTAGGTTAACGCTATCAACCATTTCAAATTTACTGTTGTCAATTAGAAGGTAAGGTGACAATTGTCACATAATTCAAGTTTTATATTCATGCTGAAAAAGCATAAATGATCTGAAGCATTGTATAAAAACTCAGGACATCCTGAATTTTATCAGTAATGCAGATAAAGCCGTGAGGACACCAATGTTTATCACAGCAACCTCAAGACCAAAAGCATCAGCCAGGGCGCCTGATAAAAGCGCCCCAAAAACATATCCGGAATCCCGCCATAAACGGAAAACACCTATGCTCTCTGCTCTTTGCCCAGGATTGGTATAGTCTGCAATGGCTGCTAAAAATGCAGGGTAAACAATTGCCGTTCCCAGACCAAGTATTACGGAGATCAATATATAGTGATACATTTCAGTAGCATATCCCATAAATATAATGGCGATACCCTGCATCAACATCCCCCAAAATAACAAGGCCTTTTTGGGAAATTTATCAGCTAGTTTCCCTGTAAATAGTTGACCAAGGCCCCAAATTGCCGGGTAGACAGAAACAACTATTCCAATT
>NZ_JBASJU010000176.1:0-3724 GCF_049655485.1 Daejeonella sp. | reverse complement strand
TCGAGAAACTCATCTTCTCCTTTCCCATGGAGGTCAGGCACCAGTTTACAAAGCTGTTCAGCAGGATGAGAGAATCGTAACCGACAGCTCCAAGTTTGGCCAGCCATTTGGAGTTCTGCATCGTGATGTCAAACACATCCCCATGGAAAAGCCAGGCTTTGTTCCCATCCAGATTAAGAACCAGTTTGTTTTGCAGCCGGAAGCTCCCAATTTTAAGATCAGCAAATTTACGGAGCATCTCATCATGATTTCCCGTAAGGTAATAAACAGGCACACCTTCCGAAACGAATTTCATCAGCCGTCGTAACACTTTCATATGCGATTCCGGCCAGTAGGATTTACTGAATTGCCAGATGTCTATGATATCTCCGTTAAGGACAATCTTTTTAGGTTTTATGCTTTTCAGGTAGCTGAGGAGTTCCTTTGCATGGCAGCCGTAGGTGCCAAGATGGATATCGGATATTACAACAAGGTCAACTTCGCGTTTCGGCATTCACATTGGGTTTTCCAAAGGAAAGGAGAAGAAGTGACCTTAATGTTAACGAGGCATTAAGGAATTAGCAAATTAGGAAATTAGCAAATTAGAAAATGGACGAGAGATTTAATTTGAGGAGCATCTGCTAATTTACTAATTCCCAAATTTGCTCAATTAGATCCCCCCTCCAAATCGAATACCACCTAATTTGCTAATTCTCAAATTTTCTAATTCCCAAATTCCTGCCCATTAAAAAAGGCCGCCAACGTTTTCAGTTAGCAGCCTATTCATTGACGGTCTTCTACACCCCCTGCAAATAATTCGCCGAGCTAAACCCTTCTACCCCATCCTCCGTACGCACAAAATACCAGTCGTTGTACATTCTCTTGATAAGCTGCACCTGCGATTCGTGGGCTGCTTTGCCAATAATTTCAAAATCTGTTCCCGGGCCTTTACGGATGTTTAGGTTGGATGATTTTGTGATTACTTTCATTTTAATATTTTTCGATGTCAGGTCTTCCATCTCAAGAAGATTAAAGACATTCACCACACCTGGCTGTGCCTTTAAGGCTGCAACAGCTTTTTCGGCAGTCTGCATGTCGGTTACTGTACCAGCAATGGTAAGAGTTCCTTTTACATCCTGTACCCATAGATTGGGGATGTTTATACCCGCCTGCTGAAGAATATCTCCATAATTTTTCTGCTGCTGCTGGTTTACAACGGCCTTATTTACTTCGTCAAATAGTCCCATTTTTTTTATTTTACGGCGATACAGGTCACTGTATTTCCTCTGTTGATTAATGTAAGATTGTCTTTATCCAGTTTGCTGATCGTGTATACCTCACTGCTTTTTCCCGCAGTGGAAACAGTCGAAAGAATTTTCACATCTTCATCCAGTGTATAGGTTCCCTGATCGGCTCCAATGCCGCCTGTGGTCGTGTAGCCACCATCTTTAGTGAAAGCAAGCTTGGAGTTGGCGATCATCGCATTTCTAAGTGAATCAGGAAGGTCTGACTCCGTTTTAATTGCTGTAACCTGCCATGTTTTAGCAAGGTCATCAGCCTTTTTACCTCCGCAGGAGATAAGGAATAAACCAAGAAGAAAGGTTAGTCCTAATAATTTAAAGTTTTTCATGTGAATCCGAATTTACCTTGTGATTAATTTATAGTTATTGTTATTAATTATCGTGTAAGCTTTGACAGGATACCGCCAAGGATTCCGCCCCTGCCGGTCGACTTTGAGCCACCACCCAATCCTGAAATCAAAGATCCCAATCCGCCGGATCCAAACCCTGAACCCATTCCACCTGATCGCCTTCCTCCCATAACTTTCGCTAATATTAAAGGGCCTAATGTAGCCATCAGGCCTTTTGCTAAACTCCCAATATCAATCCCGGAGGCCTTTAATTTCTCCTGAATCCCCGACAAAGCCGAAAAATTTTGCTTACTGGCTGGGTCGGTATTAGCCTCTACTTTCTTAGTTTCATCTACAAACTCATTGAGTAACTCAGTTTGTTGTGGATTTATGTTCAGGAACGTGGCAATCTTCTCCACATTCTTTTTTTCTTCCTCGTGGTATTCCTGGTCTGATTCTGCAAATCTGATGAGATCTGCAAGCAGGGAGAAACGAAGTTCGCTCGCCTTAAGCACTTCCAGGCTTGCAAAAAGGCTGTGGTCATTCAGGTCAGTCGCAGATCCAATGATAGTTTCCCGGTCTGCCTCGGGAATGCCAATTTCATTGCTTAAGGCTGACAGGAATTCCAATTCTTCAGGAGAGGCGGCGCGGTCGGCAGTAGCAATTGAGGCTATAGCCTGAATATAAGCCGTTCGTTCTGCCAGTGAGTAGCTCTGCAGCGGTAAAGTGTTATTCATTTATTTTCGGTTGGACTTTTGAAGTATTAAAAACACGCTTGATATCACCGTGTTTTCAAGCCAATAACATCTGCATTTCCCCAATTGTTTCCGGACAGGAAAGTTTTTGCGATAAAAAATATTTAGGATTTAATTTCCCAATCACCAATAGGTTAATGTTATTTTTAACTTTGCCCAAATACTCATTTTATGATAGCTCATCACGTTTTATTCTGGCTTAAAGCCGACATCACACCTGAACAGAAAATTGCATTCCGCGAAAGCCTGGAAACTTTAAATGATATCGAGGTTATAGATCTTTTCCATATAGGTACACCGGCCCCTATCGAAAGGGCGGTTGTTGATACCACTTATACCTTCAGCTTGCTGATTTCTTTCGAGGATCTTGAAGCTCATAATGTATATCAAACTCATCCGCTTCATCAGGCCTTCCTGGATGAATTCAAAGTATTTTTTGAAAAGGTAGTAATTTATGATTCTGTCGATAATTGAATTCGGCCTGAATAGAGTGTCAGGAAAAGGTATCTTGATACTCTATTTTAACTTTTCAGACGGGTATTCGTACCGCCACAATGATGGGATATTTGGATCTGAAGCGAACTATGCGGGTATGTTTAGCCTGGCAGATTGAGAAGTGCTAGTGTCTTTGGATCCTTTTCTCCCTCATAAAATTGATTGAGCACCTCTTCAAAAACGGAATCGGCCCCCGGCACAAGACTAAAAAGAGTCATACAAGATTTCAGCTTCATATCGTCCGGCGACCCAAAAATCTCATGAGCGGTTTTATCCCTATGGGCTAAAAGCTGCCTGGAGATACTCACGAGTCTTTCCCCCAGTACCGCATCTTTCAGGTAGTCGCTTGCTTCTGAAATATCATTTATCGCGTATTTCTTCGCCATCTCACTGGAGCCTAAGCCAGCGAGCTGTGGAAATACAAACCACATCCAGTGGCTGTTTTTTCGGCCATCCTTTATTTCACTAAACGCACGTGCGAAATTGTGTTTTTGGGCGGTGTAAAAATGTTCTAATCCTTCGGTTGTCATTACGGGCATAATAATAGGATAACAAGAATGGGAGTAAAAGGATTTGGAAAAGGGAAGATTGTCTGGAATAGGATGGAAAAGGGAAATTTGTCTGGATTAGGATTAGAAGGATGATAGGATTGTAGGATTACGATCAGTCTAAAATAGGATTCATAGGATGATAGGATGCATAGGATGCGGGGAGTGCCAATAGAAGTCGGACGTTCTCCCCTCCTCCCGCCAGATGATTCGTCATTCCGAAGCGCAGCGAGGAAACTTAATTAGGATTCATAGGATGATACGATTCATAAGATGCTGGGCTGAGAGGCTGGGCGCAGGGTTAAACAAAATTATCT
>NZ_JBASJU010000175.1:0-1833 GCF_049655485.1 Daejeonella sp. | reverse complement strand
TGCTCCGGACCGGGTGTTTTTTGGGAAGGGAGCGGACCGGGTGGTACATGCTATTCAATTGTATAAAGCCGGTAAAATCAAAAGAATTATTATATCCGGGGGCTCTGGCGCTTTAGTCGGCAAGAAGGTTCCGGAAGCTGAACATTTGAAAAAGGTCTTTTTATTTAGCGGTGTTCCTGATTCGGTACTATATATAGAAAGTGAGTCACGTAATACGGTCGAGAACGCACGGTTTTCCAAGAGGCTAATTGATAGCCTTCAACTACAGCCAAAATTTTTGTTAGTTACTTCTGCATTTCATATGCCACGGGCGATGGGGTGTTTTCAAAAGGCGGGCTGAAGTGTAGAGGGCTATCCTACGGATTTTTATACGGGAGATAGGAATGTTGATTTTGCGGATTTAGTAATTCCTTCGGAGGGAGCGCTGGCGAGCTGGTCGACTTTGATACATGAGATTACAGGATATTGGGTGTATAAAGTTTTAGGGTACAGCTAGTTCTTGCTTTCCTACTTCTTGTGCTATGAAGCTCAGTAGAGTAATGCTGTACATAATTATTATCTTCGCCCTTTAATATTTGGTGTCGAGAAATCTAAGATGAATTTTTTAATAGCCCGGGCAGGATATATAGCAACCCAACAAACCAAATGACGAAAGCCACCACGATCTCAATAATCGGTTTAGGCTATGTAGGCTTGCCTCTGGCGGTTGAATTTGCGCGGCATTATGAGGTTAGAGGCTTTGATATAAACTCTGCCCGGATTGATCAGTTAAATTCATTCATCGACAAGACCAAACAACTGAGCGAGGGGGAATTGCGTGATAGTCAGGTGACGTTTACCAGCGATGTTAAAAGCATTGCTGAGTCAACGATTTTTATCATCACAGTTCCTACGCCGATTGACCATAATAAACAACCGGACCTATCCGCACTTTTAGAAGCTTCGGAAACTGTTGCGTCGGTTTTGAAAAAAGGAGATGTTGTTATCTACGAATCGACCGTTTATCCTGGCTGTACCGAAGAAGAATGTGTGCCAGTGCTTGAAAATACGAGCGGGCTAAAAGCAAATACTGATTTCTTTTATGGCTATTCCCCAGAGCGCATTAGCCCGGGTGATCCGGTTCATACTCTAACTTCTATAGTCAAGGTAACTTCCGGTTCCACACCTGAGTATGCTATCATGATCGATGAGCTTTATAAGAAGATCATCACAGCGGGCACTTACCTTGCATCGAGTATTAAAGTTGCTGAAGCCTCGAAAGCCATTGAAAATGCGCAGAGAGATATTAATATCTCCTTTGTAAATGAACTTGCACTTATTTTCGATAGAATAGGAATCGATACCCAGGAAGTGCTGGACGCTGCAGGTACAAAGTGGAATTTTCTAAAGTTCAAACCAGGATTAGTCGGGGGCCATTGCATTAGTGTGGATCCATATTATTTAACACATAAAGCTGAGAAACTTGGTTACTTTCCTGAAGTGATTTTATCAGGGCGACGAGTGAATGAGCATATTCCGGAGTTTATAGCGACCAAGGTGGTAAAGATGATGCTGAAGAAAGAAATTGTACTAACTACAGCAAGGGTTTTGCTTTTGGGATTTACTTTTAAGGAAAATTGTCCGGATACTCGCAATTCCAAGGTTATGGGCATTTATAATGAGTTTATTCAATTCGGTGTTCAGGTAGATATATATGATCCGCTCGTTGACTCCGAAGAGGTGCGGAGGGAGTACGGAATAGAAGTGTTTAATATCATGCCTCATGGAATATATGCGGCAGTTGTATTGTGTGTAGCTCACGATGAGTTTAATTCCTTAAATTTCGAGCAAATG
>NZ_JBASJU010000174.1:0-2389 GCF_049655485.1 Daejeonella sp. | reverse complement strand
GAATAATCCGGAAGAGAAAGACGTTTTCGAACAGGAATATACTTTTCGTGATGCATTATCCCGAAGGAAGGAAGACCTGAATTATTTATGGAAGCGTAAATTTCAATTTCTGCCAGTGGCTGTAGTTGGTGTATTGCTAGGCTTGCTGCTAGCCTGGTACTGGCCAATCACATATACATCCCGTGTACTATTTGTAGTGGATGACACAAAAGGCAGCGGCGGATCGATGCTATCTTCCCTTGCAGGGCAAATTGGGCTTGATATGGGAAGCCTTTCAACCGGCGGGGTTTTGGCCGGCGACAATGTATTGCAGTTGCTCAAGAGTCAGAATTTAATCAAACAGACCCTTTTAACGCCTTATGAGGAAAGCAAGCCCAATTACACGCTGGCTGATAAATATGCGGAAGCAGGGAAACTGAAGGAAAGCTGGAAAAAATATACCAAGGATGGTCCGTTAGTTAGTTTCCCCGCAGATAAGTCAAAGTATAGCCGCCTTCAGGATAGCTTACTCCAGGATATAGTCATTCGTGTAGGAGAAGATAACTTTTCTATTTCCAAACCTGATAAGAAACTGACATTCTTCGAAGCATCTGCAACGATGAAGGATGAGAAATTGTCGCAGCTTTTCTGTACCCGATTGATAAAGAATGCTACCGATTTTTACGTCCAAACCAAAACAAAGAAGCTCAGGACTAATGTGGAACGGCTCCAGCGCAGGACTGATAGTATCGGCTATCTGTTAAATAGAAAAACTTATTCTGCTTCAGCATCCAGCAAAATGCTTCTCGACGCCAATCCCGCATTTCCAACTGCTGAAGTCAGCAGCGAAGTTCAGGGGAGGGATAAGATGATGCTGTCGACAGCCTACTCCGAAGTATTCAAAAGCCTCGAAGCCAGCAAAACCATGCTGATGCAGGAAACACCGACAATTGAAATTGTGGATGTGTCAGAGTATCCGTTGAAGAAGAATCATTTGAAATATTTGAAGTCTGCGGTATTAACTAGTGGGTTCTTTTTGATAATGTATGCAGCGGGGTTGCTGCTGCTGCGAGAGGCCAGGAAATAGTGCTCTTCCCCGACTGGGTCCCGGATCAAGTCCGGGACGGATCTCGTGCAGACGCGGCGAAGCTCGCGTCCCCCATATTTCTCAAATTAACCAGCCTCAAAGCCTTTTTTGATTTCCAACCTCTCTGACATTGGAATTTCTGGCCTGTGGGATTAAAAACCCTAATAAAATCGATACGTTACCCCAACATTTACCCGAAGATTCGAAACATCAACCCCATTCCTGTAATACTGCGAAGTCTCAACCGGATCCATATACCAACCATAATTCAACGACCTCGTGAAGTTAAGTCCCCCGTTAAATATAAAATTCTTATAATCCCATCGTCCGTTTACCTCGGCACTCAGATCTGTCCAATGCCTTCTGAAATCCTTAGATGGTTCGTAAGCATAGTAGAAAAAATCCTGATTATGAAGATACCTTTCCAGTCTTATGCCTAAACTCTTGATTCCTTTTATCCAATTCACATCAAGCGTTTGGACTTCAGCTCCCGGGCCTGCGCCAGCTCCCAATGGCTCTCCGAGCTGGGTATAACCGTGAACCACATAATCATCCATATACCAACTTTGGGCTTTTCGAACAGAATTTAAAGACGTCTGCGAAAGCTGCGCGAATTCCAATTTCGCTAAGATTCCCTCATCAGGGCGTGAACTGAGGTCAAAAAACTTCGACATCCCAAAAATATATGCCCGGCCCAAATCCGGATCTTTAACAAAATCTGTGAGAGTCCGCAACTGATCATTATGGCCGTATTCAAAATAAATCTCTGCTTGTGATTTAGTTAGTAGCCAGCGCATAAACAGTGATGTATAACGATCTGGGGAACTTGGCCTTTCCGCAACGACATTTCTACTATACGTCCTGAAGAAGGGTAAAAACTCGCCTATTTTGTTAAGATCATTCGCATACACTTGCGAAGTTCGCGAAAAACCCAGGAAAAGACCGGGCAATAATTTCGGTTGCAATGTCATAACCAGGCCCGACATATATCTCCAATCATTTGGTTTCGGAAGAAATAATGTGGTTCCCTGATGCATATACTGTGGATCCGGCGGTGTTGCTCGGGAACCATCCAGCCGTCCCGCGATAAACTGCCCTTCTATCGAGCCTATTGGTGTCTGCAAGGGTTCCCGGGTATTGAGAGTTAAATGCAAAAAGCCCGGTGCAGTATTGCTCATTAATAATGAATTGCGCATACCCGGGCCCCACCATAAGTTTTCTGTTGACAAACCTGCGGACAGCTTTTTAACATTATAACGAACGCTACTCTGTCCAGGATACAATCTAACCCGAGGATCTTTGCCAAATCGCACAGGTAGATCT
>NZ_JBASJU010000173.1:0-3075 GCF_049655485.1 Daejeonella sp. | reverse complement strand
TGAATAGTATCCAGTCGTGAATTAACACCAACCAGTTCATGGTGATATTTTTTGGCCTGGCCATGATTAGCAATTTTCCGAATTTTTATCCCCAGAGCTGTGTCGTTCGTATACAATGCGCCGCCATCACCATAACAACCCAGGTTCTTTGAAGGAAAAAAAGAAGTTGTACCAATATGGCCTATCGTACCAGCTTTCTTAACTGATCCATCTGAAAATGTGTAGTCTGCTCCGATAGCTTGAGCTGTATCTTCAATGACAAAAATATTATGTCGCTTGGCCACCTTCATGATGGGTTCCATATCAGCGCATTGCCCAAATAGATGAACTGGAACCACTGCCCTTGTTTTGGAAGTGATTGCCTTTTCAAATATATCAGCGGTGATGTTAAAGGTCTCCGGATCTACTTCAACCATTACAGGCTTCAGCTTCAACAGGGCTATAACTTCAGCAGTAGCAACATACGTGAAACATGGTACAATTACCTCATCGCCAGGCTGTAAGTTCAAAGCCATAAGCGCAATTTGTAAGGCATCGGTGCCATTTGCACACGGAATTACATGTTCTGCGCCAAGATACTGTGCCAGATCATCAGAGAACTTCTTTACCTGAGGGCCGTTGATGAAAGCAGTAGTATCAATTACTTCCTGTATAGCCTGATCAACTTCGGATTTGATTTTAGCATATTGACCTTTAAGGTCAACCATCTGTATATTCATATTATAAACGGGCGTCTACTAGTGTTCTGTCAAGGAATGATTTCGTGTCGAAGATAATGGCATCATGGCCATTTCTCAGAGCTTTAAAATCTATTTCTAAAAACTCGTCATGGCTTACTGCAAGAATTACAGCATCATACTGCTTACTTATATCCGGCACAAGATTGATCTTATATTCATGAGAAACTTCTGTTTTATTTGCATGCGGATCGTAAACATCAACCTGGAGCCCGAATTGTTCTAATTCCTTATGAATGTCAATTACCCTTGAATTTCTAATATCGGGACAATTTTCTTTGAAAGTAATCCCAAGTATTAAGGCTTTAGCTCCATGAATTTTATGGCCTTTTTTAATCATTAATTTGATGACTTTATTGGCCACAAACATTCCCATGTTGTCGTTTACACGGCGACCTGAGAGTATCACCTGCGGGTGATATCCAAGCGATTCTGCTTTGTGGGCAAGATAATACGGATCTACTCCAATGCAGTGTCCTCCAACCAGGCCTGGCTTGTATTTAAGAAAATTCCATTTTGTCCCTGCAGCATCTATTACATCGCTGGTATCTATTCCAATCCTGTCAAAGATCAATGCAAGTTCATTTACAAAGGAAATATTCACATCACGCTGAGCATTTTCAATTGCTTTTGACGCCTCAGCAACTTTCATATTTGGCGCTTTATGGGTACCAGCTGTAATTATAGAAGAATATAGCTGATCGACAATATCAGCAATTTCCGGTGTGGAACCAGAGGTTACTTTCTTTATCTTCGTTAATGTATTTACTTTGTCCCCTGGATTAATACGTTCAGGCGAATAGCCACAGTAAAAATCAGTATTGAATTTAAGTCCTGAGAACCTCTCCAAAACAGGAACACAATCTTCCTCTGTACAGCCGGGATAAACAGTTGATTCGTATATAACAATATCTCCCGGATCTAGAGCTTTACCGATCATTTCCGACGCTTTTAAAAGCGGAGTAAGGTCAGGGGCTTTAAACTGGTCAATCGGAGTTGGAACAGTGACTATATAAATATTACATCCTTGTAAATCGTCTACATTAGAAGAAAATCTTAAAGATGCATTTTCTTTCGAATTCATTACAGCCAATAAACTTTCCATGTCAGCCTCCATGGTCCGATCCCGTCCGTTTGATAATTCTTCTATCCTTTCCTGGTGGATATCGAATCCTAGAACTTGATATTTTCTGCCAAACTCAATGGCCAGAGGCAGCCCAACGTATCCTAACCCGATAATAGCAATCTTATTTGAAAAATGCGTTTCTGTCATTTGATTTATTAATTGTCTTTTAAATACGACTTAAATGAAGTTATTCCGTAACGCAAAGAAAGTAAAAGCAATGCTAATACCATCAGGCCAAAGCCAAACTTTAACATATTAAGATTTAAGTTTGATCCAGTTGTTTCAGAAAGGGGAAATAAAGGCCTTTCATAAATTTGTATAAAAGGCATTTGCTTGCCTAGTTCTATTCGGGTAGTTACAATAGAACTTGCCAGGGTAGAATAGGTTGATTGAAGGACGGAATTATCAACCTGCATTTTTTGAAAGCTTACTTTTACGGTGTTTGGTCTGGTGGAATTTGGGTCAGCATCTGCTCTAGAAGCAGAATTTGCAATACTTCTTGACATTAAATTACGAATGGAATCTGCCTGATGCTCTAATAATCTGATGCTCTGCTGAGTCCTGGCCGTTTTAGTATATTTATAGAATTTGGACGTTTCTTCTATAAGTTTTTCCAAAAAATATTTAGGGAAATATGGGTCCGAAGATTTAAAGGTCGCTGATATAATGCTGTTAAAAGCTCTTTCTACTTTTAGATTTGATGTGAAATCCTCTATAATACTTCTTAGATAAACATTTTGATTTACATCTGATGAATCCCTTTCGCCAGAAAACAATTGATAATTTGAATAGGCGGAGTTGCCACGTAAACCTTTTTCCTGTTTTTTATAATTGATAAAGAAATTAATCACGTAGTCAGTCTTATTGTTATAAGATATCTTGGATAAAAGGGTACGTTCAATAATCTGAGGGGAAGCCATTATATAGGTAATATCCAGACTTTCAAAAATATCCGCCCCGGACGAAGGTGTTGGTGCAGCCGATGCCAGTGCCAGGCCTAAAAGCGGATCAGGTGCTTCTTGCTTTACCCCTCCATTCACTAAAAACTTAATTCTACCAATATATTCAACCCTATTACCGACTTTCGAATAAGCATATCCGATTAATAAACCCAGAATTAATGCCCCAAGAATCCACAGCCATTTTCTTTTTAAATAGGCAAAGTACCCTCCAACTTGCTGGAATACAACTCTTAGAGATAATTCGCTATCG
>NZ_JBASJU010000172.1:0-18489 GCF_049655485.1 Daejeonella sp. | reverse complement strand
GTTACAACCACTGCACAATCGACCTACCTTACTGGTAAGTGGCCGTCAGAAACAGGAATTGTCGGAAATGGCTGGTATGATCATACCGATTGTGAGATAAAATTCTGGAAGCAGTCGAACAAGCTGGTTAGTGGTGAGAAGATCTGGGAGAAAGCCAAAAAGGAAGATCCCACGTTTACCTGTGCGAAGATGTTTTGGTGGTATAATATGTATTCTTCGGCAGATTATGCGGTAACACCCCGACCAAATTATCTGGCTGACGGCCGTAAAATGCCCGACTGCTATTCTCATCCCAATGAATTGCGCGATATTCTCCAGGAGAGGCTCGGAACTTTTCCTTTGTTCCAGTTTTGGGGCCCCGGCGCGAATATAAAATCAACACAATGGATTGCGGACGCGTCTATACTTACCGATGAAATCTATGATCCGACGCTTACGCTGATTTACCTTCCGCACCTGGATTATTGTCTGCAGAAGTTCGGCCCCGATCTTTCAATAATCCACAATGAACTGAAGGAGATCGACGAAGTGATCGAAAAGCTCATCAATTACTATGAAGAAAAGGGTGCTAAAATTGTAATCCTATCGGAATACGGTATATCGCCGGTAAAAAACCCGATTCATATTAACCGGGTTTTACGGAAGAACTCCCTGCTAAATATCCGTATTGAAAGAGATCTTGAACTTCTTGATGCGGGCGCTTCGAAAGCATTCGCTGTAGCGGATCATCAAATAGCACATGTTTATATCAATGACAAGTCTGTTGAATCTAAAGTGAGAGATATCCTCGAAAAGGTGCCCGGAATAGAATTGGTGCTTAACAAAGAAGAACAGAAGGCCTATCATATTGACCATGAACGCTCGGGTGATCTGGTTTTGATGGCTGATAAGGACAGCTGGTTTACCTACTACTTTTGGCTGGACGATTCTAAAGCACCTGACTATGCCCGTTGTGTTGATATCCATAAGAAACCTGGTTACGATCCGGTGGAGATGTTTATGAGTTCGAAATTAAGAGCAGGATATAAGTTGTTGAAAAAGAAAATGGGGTTCAGGTATGTGATGGATGTGATCCCACTGGATGCGAATCTGATCAGGGGCTCACATGGAAGAGTTGGCGTCAGTGATGAATATAAGCCTGTTCTTATTACAGACTTCAAGCAAAATGCTAAAGCTATTCCTGCAACAGCAGTATTTGATGTAATCTGGGAAACCTTAAATAAATAGGTAAATAAGAAGGAGTTAACTGAAATATTCTTCTTTTACATTGATAAAAATTCTGTTAACTTAGGTTTCTCCAATTCTGCCATTTGTGAAACAAAGATTTACAGAACTTCCTGATATAGTTAGTCGTCTTTCAAAATTGGGCACAGAGCAAGCCTACAAAGAGCTTTTTGATCTGTTATATATACCTGCAAAGAAATTTGCGTTTTGTATTCTCCAGTCTAACGAAGATGCAGAAGAGGTGGCAGGAGATGTGATGATTACTCTCTGGAAAAACCGAAAGACTTTGACATCAATCAATAATGTTCATGTTTATGCGCTGGTGATAGCAAAAAATCTTTCCTTAAATATTCTGAAGAAGAAATCAAAGAAGAAAACAACTTCCCTGGATGAACTGGAAATCAATTTCTATTTTGACAACTCCAGTCCCGAGCAAATAATAATTGACAATGAACTAAAGCTCAGGCTTGAAAATGCTATTCGATCGTTACCTCCCAAAGGTCAGTTGGTATTTAAGCTGGCAAAAGAAAATGAATTGAGCTATAAGGAAATCTCCGAAATTCTCTCTATATCTGTTAAAACCGTGGATTCTCATCTAGTTGCAGCCACCCAAAAACTTGCTAAGATCTTCAAATCTGAGTTTCAAATTAAATAGGAGTTAAATAAATATTAATTCGGACTAGGGAGTTTTCTTTATTTTATTGTCCTTATAAGAAACCCTACTGGAAGAGTCTGAATTATCATGCATGAAGATCGCATTGTTGAATTATTAACCCGAAAAATTGCGAGGGAAGCTACGCCGGATGAGTTGCGTGAATTGTCATACTTATTGACAAAATATCCTGATGCAGTATATTACGAGGCTTTACTAGAGCAAGTTTGGGATTTGGGTCAGGATAGTGAACAGGAAGCTCTCAACGAAGCATTTGAAAAGCATAAACTAAATAATCAGGATGATCTTGATTTTGAAACCCAAGGGAAAGGATACTACAGTTTTTTCAAAAACCATGTCCTACTTCTAGCCACTATCGCAATCATCATTTTTTCCACAAGTCTATATTTTTCTAAATATTATCATCCAAGCACTCAAGACGTACGGGTATATATTTATGCTGGAAAAGGGATACGTAAGGATGTAAAACTTCCGGATGGCACTTTGGTAAGGCTTAATAGTGATAGTAAGCTTTCTTATGATTTGGATATGCAAAATCGCAATCAGCGCGATGTAACAATAACAGGTGAAGCATATTTTAAAGTAGCTCACGACAAAGGACGTCCCTTTATTGTGAAAACCAATAGAATTGCAATCCAAGTTTTAGGTACTGAGTTTAACGTCAGGGATTATCCGGGTGATAAAATATCAGAAACCACCTTAATAAAAGGTTCCATTGAGCTGACCATTAATGATCGTTCCAATCAAAAATTCCTTCTTAAGCCGTCTGAAAAATTCGCATTAATAAAAAACAGTAAAAAGTCTTCGGATAATAATAAAAGTTCAGTGCTGATGATTGACAATATCTCGCCTATTAAATTTGGCGATCAGGAATATATTGAGGAAATATCCTGGACAGAGAATAAGTTCGTTTTTGAAAATGAATCTTTTGAAGATCTGTTGCCAAAACTAGAACGCTGGTATAACGTTAAAATCATTCTTAATGACCCAAGAATTAAGGCGTACCGCTTTACAGGAATTTTTATAAAAGAGAATATTATACAGGCCTTAGAAGCCATGCAATTAATAAAATCCTTTCACTATAAACTCAACGAAAATGAAGTAAAAATTTACTAAACAAAAAAAACAGGAAATGCGCCAACATTCCCTGCCTTTAATCATCCAACCGTAGGTCTAACTACATAATCAGATTATTAACCTTGTAATTTACAAAATTATGAAAAAAAGAGAACTATACAAAAAAGTTCTGTTACCTGAATTCACAACCAAAAAACTCTTATTAATGCTTAACTGGACAATCACATTAACATTTCTGCTTGTCCTGAAAGTATCAGCGAACAGCTATTCTCAAAATGTTAAGGTTGATCTTGATTTCCAGAACGTGAAATTCAAGAAAGCGTTTACCATTCTTGAGCAGAAGGGTAATATCCGGCTATTATACAGCGAAGAAAATTTACCAGCGGATAAATATATCACACTGTCTGTAAAAGATACACCAGTAATGGATGTGTTGAGTATGGTATTGAAAGATACAGACCTTAAATTCAAGTTATTAGATAACGGATTGGTTGTAATTTCACCTCAAAATAATGTAATCAAAGACATCGTAGTGCGGGGTCAGGTGATCGATTCAAAAGGTGAAACCCTTCCGGGGGTAAGCGTCAAACTAAAGGGAACCACCACTGGTGTTACTACGGATTCGGATGGCAGGTTTACTATCAATGCCGCAGATAATAACAGCATCCTTGTTTTTACTTACATCGGATATGTAACACAGGAGGTTGCGATAAATAATCAAACTACCCTTAATGTCAAACTCGAAGCGACTAATACTTCATTGGATGAAATTGTTGTAGTGGGTTATGGCACGCAAAGGAAGGAAAACTTAACAGGTGCTATTGCAACCATTTCTGCCGATAAATTGAAAAACAAAGTTGCTGTTTCTTATGCTGAGGCAATGGTCGGGCAGATGGCAGGCGTGCAGATTCAGCAAACCAATGGTGCGCCCGGTAATGAAGGGTTATCCATTAGAGTAAGAGGTACTGGGTCAATAACTGCGGGGATGGCACCTTTATATGTTATTGATGGATATCCGATGGAAGGAAGTGCATTCTCCATGGTGAATGCCTCTGATATTGAAAGCATTCAGGTTTTGAAAGATGCTTCCTCAACGGCAATTTATGGTTCACGTGGTTCTAACGGTGTAATCATGGTGACTACAAAAAAAGGAAAATTAGGAACCCCCACTATAGCATACAATACCTATTTCGGACTTCAACAGGTTGCAAAGAAAATCGACATGATGAACAGTCAGGAGTATCTTGAATATTTCATTGACGGGCACAACCAGGCATGGCTCGACAGAGCCCCAATGGCAGGCGATCCCGTTCATACTATTTCGGATCCCACGTCAATGCGTCAAAAATATTCCAATTCCAGTTTCTACATTATACCTGATAATTTTAACGATCCTAGCAACTTTGTGGACATAGATTGGCAAGATCAAATATTCAGAAATGCCATGATGCAACGACATGAGGTGTCAGTAATGGGAGGAGCGGAAAAAACAAGATATTCTGTTTCCGGAGGTTTTACCGATCAGGACGGTATTCAGATTAAGAGTGATCATAAACGATACAATATTAGAAGCAGCCTTACTTCCAATATTAATAAAAAACTTGAAGTGGGTTTGAATGTTAGTGCCTATTATTCAGACAATAATAATTTGGATAACGGGAAAGATAGCCCTCTTTCTTACGCAGTTTATCTTCCTCCGATTTACCCTATCAAGAATGCAGACGGCACTTACGGATCCCAGGTTCGAAACCAGGAAATTTGGGCAGGAGATGTTGCCAATCCACTAGGCATAGCGGAAAATGTGGTCAATTACATGAACAAAAATGGAATTATTGCTTCAACATATGCCGAATACAGTATTATCGAAGGCTTAAAATACAAATTGAGTTTGAACGGTACTATGGACAATCAGCGTTTAAAGTTTTTCCGCCCATCTTTTGTGGATACAGATGGTTCGAGAGCTCCAAAAACAGCTGATGCGAGGAATGAAACATTTTTGGATAAAGATTGGGTAGTAGAGCAAACACTTAATTATAACAAGACATTTTCTGAAAAGCATGTATTGGGTGTTTTAGGTGGCTATACTGTTCAGAAATCCTTTGGCGAGTATGCCAGGGTTAACGCTCAAAATTTTCCTAACGATGTGGTTCAAACTATCAATGCCGGGCAGATTGTAGGGGGTAGTAACACTGAATACATGAACTCTTTGATATCCTACTTAGGTCGGATAAACTACTCTTTTGATAACAAATATCTTTTAACTGCCAATATCAGAACTGATGGTTCTTCAAAATTTGGGTCAAATAGCAAATGGGGAACATTTCCTTCATTATCAATAGGATGGCGTATTGACCAGGAAAATTTCATGAAGGACATTGAACAGGTCAACGATCTGAAGGTGAGAGCTAGCTGGGGCCTCGTGGGAAATAATAGAATCGGTAATTATGATGCTATAGCCCGTACAAGCTCGAGTTATTATAGCTTAAATGGAAGTCTGGTTAATGCGGTGAATCCTAATTCGATGCCAAATCCTGATTTGGGCTGGGAGACAACGCAGCAATGGAATCTGGGATTTGATCTGGGCCTATTAAATGACAGGATTCATCTGGAAGGTGATTTTTATAACAGTCGTTCAGTAGATCTTTTGTTGAACGTTCCGGTTCCCACACTTACTGGTTATACATCTCAACTACAAAACATCGGGCAGATTGAAAATAAAGGGATGGAATTTTTGCTGAAAACGCGCAATTTCGTAAATAACTTTAAATGGTCAACTGATTTTAATATCTCTTTTAATAAAAACAAAGTATTGGCATTGGGTCCGGATAAACGGCCAATTTACGCAGGAGCTCCTAATGCCGCAAATACTTTTATTACTACTATCGGGATGCCAGTGGCCACTTTCTATGGCTACAAATACGACGGGGTATTTAAAAATCAGGCCGAGCTAAATGCTTCACCACATCTCGCAAACGATTTCCCAGGTGATCCAAGATATGTGGATATGAATAAGGACGGGAAAATTAATGCTGATGATAAAACCTATTTGGGAAATAATCAGCCCAAATATATATATGGAATGAATAATGATTTTTCTTTCAAAAGTTTTGATCTCAATGTACAATTAACAGGTTCATATGGTGCTAAATTATTCAGCTTCTTCAACCGTATGGTGGGAATTTATCATGGCGACCGCAACGGACTTGATAAACTTAATAATCGTTGGCGTTCAGAAGAAGATCCAGGTGACGGAACTATCCTAAGAGCAAACCGTGACCCTAAAGGTTTGCAAAAGGAACCTTCAAGTTATTGGGTAGAAGATGGATCTTATTTGAGGATAAGAAATGTATCACTTGGATATACATTTGATAATAAGCTTGTACAAAATTTAAAAATGAAATCTTTAAGGGCTTATATAACGGGACAGAACTTGCACACCTTCACCAAATATGTTGGTTACGATCCTGAAACTAGTAGCCAGGGTTCGGGATTATCCCGTGGAGGAGATTATCTCGGATATCCATCTGCCAGAATATTCATCGCTGGTCTTAATGTTAGTTTCTAATCATCAAGTTTTAAATTTTAAGAAGATGAAAAAATTATTAATTATTCTACTTGTCACCTTTACGCTTGTTTCGTGTAAAAAGGATTTTATTGATCTGCAGCCCATTTCGGATATGAATGCAGGAAATTTTTACCGAACTGAAATTGACATGAATCAAGCCGTAATGTCTCCTTATGCATCATTACGTAGTTTATATAACCAGTCATTTATTTATGTAGGGGAGATTCGTTCAGATAACACTACCTTTTCTTGGGTGCCTGGAAATTCTAAAGACATGACCTCTATTGATAATTTTAAAGATGTCCTTCTGTCTGAGAACACGTACGTATTGAGCGTATGGAATAATAGTTATAGTACAATACTAAGGTGCAATATCGTATTGGATAAGATCGATGCGGTTCCATTCACGGACAAAAAACTTCAGAACCAATATAAAGCAGAAGCAAAATTTCTGAGGGCCTTAATGTATTTCTGGTTAGTACGCACTTTTGGAGATGTACCTAAAGTTGAGCATCAGCTCACCGTTAAGGAGGCATACGATTTGGGTCGTGCCCCTTCACAGGAAATCTATGATTTAATTGTTGAAGATCTAAAATTTGCTGAAACCAATCTCCCTGCTACTTATGCTGCTGCTGATAAAGGCCGTGTAACCATAGGTGGTGCAAAGGGTTTGCTTACAAAAGTATATATGACAATGGCGGGTTATCCACTGAAAAAGGGAGCCTCTCATTACGCACTTGCTGAAGCTAAAGCATTGGAAGTAATCGGAATGGGACAATATTCATTGGTGCCTGACTACAAGAGCTTGTTTGATGTTAGTAAGAAAAACAGCAGCGAGTCTTTGTTTGAAATTCAGTATAAAAAAGGTGGTACTGGTACGGGAAGTCCTTGGAATAATGATTTCGCTCCGCGATTTTCAAATAGAGAAGTAGTTTTAGTAGGGGATAAGGGTGGATTTAACGCTCCTACCCCGGATATGTCCAAAGCCTACGAAACTTCAGATCCAAGGAAAACGATCTCCATGAGCGACAGCTATGTTTCTGTTCCTGGAGGGAAAACAATTACAGAGAAATATGTGAAAAAATATTATGACGTTTCATTCAGCGGTTCAGACAATGACAACAACTGGATTGAACTGAGGCTGGCAGATATTTACTTATTATATGCCGAGGCTTTAGTACGTCAGAATAAACAATTCGATGTTGCCTTGAACTATCTTAATAAAATCCGTCAAAGAGCCCGGAACAGTACTGGTGGAAGTGCATCTGTTTTGCCTGATTATCTCCCTTTCAGCTCAGCAGCAGCGTTTTTATTGGCTATTGAAAAGGAGCGCCGGGTTGAACTTGCCTTTGAAAACCATAGGTGGTTTGATCTGGTCAGAACAGAACGTGCGAAAGATGTAATGTCGGCAGAACAATTGGAACAAAATGGATTTCCTGCGGGATCATGGAGTGACCACATGTTATTGTTCCCTATTCCTCTTCAGGTAATTCAATCCAATCCTGAAAAGATCAAACAAAACCCTGGATATTAAAAATCCAGCACAAAAAATACATAATATGAGATTTCTTTTTTGTTTTATGGTAACAGTAATAATGTTACCGTCGGTCATATTTTCACAAACAATCAATACGCTCACTTCCAAAGAAAAAAGGAAAGGCTGGGTGCTCCTATTTGATGGCCAGAGTACAAATGGATGGACAACCACCAGCAGTAAACCGGTTCCTAAGGGTTGGGAGGTTAGCAATGGTGCAATAACTGCCACGAAAGGCGGTAAAGGAGGGGATATAATTACAAACATGGAGTATTCAAATTTTGATTTATACCTTGATTATAATATAGAGCCCGAATGTAACAGTGGGGTGAAATATTTTTTTACCAAATATGAAAAAGGTGGAAACCTTGGTATGGAGTATCAAATCCTGGATGATAAACTAGCTGAAGATAATAAGAAAGCAAATCATCTTACCGGCTCGTTTTACGATGTATTGCCTCCCCTTGAATCGAAAAAAAGAGTAAATGCTCCGGGACAATGGAATACAATACGGATTCGAGCTAGAGGAAAAAATGTTGAGCATTGGCTGAATGGAATAAAAATTCTGGAATATGATCGCGGTAGTAAGGACTATACAGATGCCGTTGCCTTAAGTAAGTTTAGCAAGGCGTCACCTGCATTTGGAATGGTGGAAAAGGGTCATATTCTGTTGCAGGAACATGGTGGGCTGGTATCATTTAGAAATATTAAAATTAAATCATTGTAAAAAATGGAAAAGAGACGGAATTTTATTAAAAAAGTAGCCATTGGTACGGCCGGATTAACCTTTGGCGGAACGGTATTTGGTGGAACAGCATTTGGCTTTAGTGCAAAAAGCTACAATAATATCATTGGAGCTAATGATCGGGTTCGAATAGCAACTATTGGGGTAAACGGTCGCGGAAACAGTATGTCCGGGACAATTGCACGTCAAAAAAATGCGGAGGTGTCATGTGTATGTGATGTAGATGAAAGGGCAATTCCAAAGGCTATTAAAACAGTAATGGATGCCAAACAGATAAATACACCCCGTTCAGAAAAGGATTGCCGCAAGGTGTTGGAAGATAAATCTATTGATGCAATATATATTGCAACTCCAGACCACTGGCACTCGCCACTAACGATAATGGGCTGCCAGGCTGGAAAGCATGTATATGTAGAAAAGCCACTAAGTCATAGCCCAAGGGAAGGCGAAATTGCTATTGCTGCCGCTCGAAAATACAACCGTATTGTTCAAATGGGCGCTCAGCGCCGTTCAGCACCTATTCTTTCCCAAGGTATAGAACAATTGCATAAAGGAATTATTGGCCGGGTATACTTAGCTAAAACATGGTACACCAACAATCGTAAAGCAACCTTTCTGAAACCGGGTTCTATACCTTCATGGCTCGATTACGATTTATGGCAGGGACCAGCTCCCCGTGTTCCTTTTAAAGACGGATTAATTCACTATAACTGGCATTGGTTCTGGAATTGGGGAACAGGTGAAGCGCTGAATAACGGTACTCATGAAGTTGATGTTGCTCGTTGGGGCTTGGGTGTTGACTATCCTACCCGTGTTAGCTCAGTAGGAGGCAGATATCAATTTCAAGATGATTGGGAGACCCCCGATACTCAGGTAATTACAATGGATTATCCTGGTCGTGTTTCTCTGATGTGGGAGAATAGAAGCTCAAACGGAAGGAAAATTGAAGGAGAAGAGCGCGGTGTTATTTTTTATGGCGAAAATGGAAGCCTAGACACCGGGGGAGATGAATATAAAGTTTACGACCTTAATGGTAAATTGGTTAGCGAAGTGAAGTCTGTGATGAAGGAAGAAAATCTTCAGGGACGTAATACCGCAAGCCCTAGTTTAGGCTTGGATAGTCTTCACGTCATCGATTTCCTTGATGCCATTCGTAATAATCGTCGTCCTAATTGTGATGTTGAATTGGGTCATAAAAGTTGTGTTGCCATGCAGTTGGGAAATATATCCTGGCGATTAGGTCGTGATTTAAAAATCGATCCTAAAAACGGGCATATCATTGGAGACAAAGAGGGCCAAAAATTATGGGGTCGTGAATATGAAAAAGGTTGGGAACCTAAAATTTAAATCAGAAAACTCAAACGTAGTAACAGGCACGTGTTTTTCCCTGGTTATTAACCAGGGAAATTCTTAATCTTTTGAATAATATAACGATAATCATGACTATAAAAAAGTGGATGCCCTTCATTTTTGCTTTCCTTATCTCACTGGGATTTTGTAATGTTTACGCACAAAACCGGGATATGCTTTTCCCGGAAAAACCAGGACTAGTTTCGTATACCTACCGTAAAGATTTTGGAAAGGATGTCCCTGCAACTTTGGACAAGATTAAAGCACTTGGAATTATAGATATGGAATTTTCAAATCTGTTTGGGAAGACTGCGTCAGAATTAAGAACATTAATTGATGAAAGAGGTATAAAATGTTCATCATTTGGTGTGAGCTATAGCGATTTGGTCGATAAAACAACGGAAGTTGCCCAGAAGGCTAAAACACTAGGCGCTGATTATGTTAGAGTTGCGAGCATTCCCTATAAAGATGTATTTACTGTTGAAGATGCACAAAGAACCGTTGATGATTTTAACCGGGTTGGAAAGATACTTAAAGAGGAGTATGGTTTAACATTTGCGTATCACAATCATGGATTCGAATTTCAACCTTATCAGGATGGCACTTTGTATGATTTTATTGTAAAGAACACTAATCCAAAATATGTAAGTTTTGAATTAGACATACTATGGGCTTTTTTCCCCGGTCAGGATCCAGTTCAATTGTTAAACAAATACGGCAAGCGTTATAAGCTGATGCATTTGAAGGATCTGCGTAAGGGTGTGCAAGGCAATATGTCCGGGGGAACATCGCCAGAAAATGATGTTGTTTTTGGAACGGGACAGATTGATATACCTTCTATATTAAAAGCTGCAAAAAAAGCGGGTGTCAAACATTATTATATTGAAGATGAAAGTAGTAATGTGGATGTGCAGGTTCCTGCAAGTATGTTGTATTTGCAAAATCTAAAAAAATCCGGTACTCAAAAACCCAATGTTCTAACTAAGAATGAAAAACAATCGGGATGGAAGTTGCTTTTTGACGGGAAAACTTTAAATGGCTGGAAAAAATTATCGGATTCCGGATGGGATATTGAAGACGGGGAATTAAAGGCTCAAGTTTTTACTACTGGAGGAACAAAAGACATTATCACGAACGATCAATTTGAGAATTTTGAACTTTCGCTAGAATTCAAAATTTTCAAGGCAACAAATAGTGGCTTTAAATATTTGGTAACTAATAATTACCCTGGTTATGAAAATTCTTATCTGGGATTAGAATATCAAATTCTAGACAATGTAAATTTTAAGTATCCGGAGCGTGGAGTTTATCGCTCACTGGCATCGTTGTATGATTTAATCCCGTCCTCTAGCAAGGATATAGTTGGTTTTGACAACTGGAATGTAGCAAAAATAATTGTTCAGGGAAATCATATCGAACATTGGTTGAATGGTGAGAAAGTTGTAGAATATGATAGAAGTACGAATCATTTCGACTCTTTGGTGGCAGGTAGTAAATACAAAAACATGAAAAATTTTGGGAAGGGGACAAAAGGACATATTCTTCTTCAAAATGAGGGGACTCCTGTGACTTTTCGCAGTATAAAAATTAGACCACTATAGAAAACCGCAAACAATAATTAAATCCGCATAGTTTAATGCTCGCACCACACTATGGGATTTCATTGAGGTTATTAGGAATGTATCCATGGAGGCATTCCGCCCTGAAATTATTTAATGGATAATACTCAACAGTCGGCAGGGTCCTAACACGGCTAATGATTCTTAATCCTTGTGAAATCTGTAATCAAAATCAAACAAAATTTTTTAAACTAAGGATGGAAAATACTAAAGTAGGAAATTATCGCTGGACGATCTGTTCTCTTGTATTCTTTGCAACAACGATCAATTATCTAGACCGGCAAGTGATAAGTTTATTAAAACCTCAGCTTGAGAAGGAATTCAACTGGTCAGAATCTGATTACTCGAACATTGTAATTGCTTTTACTTTGGCTTATGCCCTGGGTATGTTGGGTGTTGGTCGAGTGATTGACAAAATAGGTACCAAACTGGGTTATGCTTTTTCTTTGATATTGTGGAGCATTGCTGCAATGTTACATGCACTTGCTACCAGTACCTTCAGTTTTGTAGCATATCGTGCACTTCTTGGAGTTTCCGAATCCGGGAACTTTCCTGCCGCCATTAAGACAGTTGCAGAATGGTTTCCTAAAAAAGAAAGAGCGCTGGCGACGGGGATCTTCAATTCGGGGACCAATATTGGGGCCATTATTGCTCCTATTGTAGTTCCCTGGATAGCTATAAATTACAGCTGGCAGATGGCATTTATTGCCACAGGAGCCGTAGGTCTTGTTTGGCTCATTTTCTGGTTTACGATGTATGAGATTCCTGCAAAGCATAAAAAACTATCACAGGCTGAATATGATTATATTTTGAGCGATAACAAAGAAGAGGAGGTGGTGGATGGCAAAGAAGAAGAACCTAAAATCTCATGGCTCAAGCTATTGACTTTTAAGCAGACGTGGGCCTTTATAATGGGTAAGTTTCTTACTGATGGCATTTGGTGGTTCTTTTTATTCTGGTTGCCGGCATTTTTAATAGCAGAGTATGGTCTGGTAGGTATGCAGGTAAGTTTCCCTATTGTGGTAGTTTATACGATGACCTGTTTCGGAAGCATCCTTGGGGGGTGGCTACCGCTGTGGTTTGTGAAAAGTAAAGGATGGACCATAGTTCGAGCACGTAAAACATCCATGTTCATTTACGCATTGTTTCCTTTGATGGTTATCTTTTCGCAGCAGGCTGGAAGTTATAATATGTGGTATGCAGTTATTATTATCGGCATTGCCGCTTCTGCCCACCAGGCCTGGTCAGCAAATATTTTCACTACAGTTTCAGATATGTTTCCTAAAAGCTCCATAGGCTCTGTAATAGGCATGGGCGGTATGGCAGGTGGTTTTGGAGGAATGGCTGTTGCTAAAACTGCAGGCCTATTATTTGATCATTACAAAGCGCTTGGTCAAATTGAGACGGGTTATTATATTATGTTCCTAGTTTGCGGTACGGCATACTTGATAGCCTGGTTTATCATGTTCCGCATGCTGGTTCCAAATATGACTCCAATAAAGAATATTTAATAACGCATCTCCACTTACAGACGACGTTTCTAAAGCACTTGACTATGCCCCCTCTGTTTTGGCATAAATAAGCTTAATAAGAAAATTCATCCGTAAAAACTTATTCTTTTGCGTTGATAAAAATTCTTTTATCTTAGATTTTCTGAGTCTATCATTTTTGCAACAAAGGTTTACAGAAATTTGATATAGTTAGGCGTCTCTCACAATGGTGCATGGAGCGCTTAAAGGGAGAATATTCTACTACCGGGCCAAGCCTTCTTTAAAAAGTATAGCTTAGCAAGTAATGTAGGCATGTCTGCGAAGATGCTAGCCATTCCCTATTTCTTCAAATTATGATAGTTAGATCTATTGGTGCTTTAATATAAAACTCAAATATTAGCAGCTAAAAACTATCGCGTGAAGAATCATAGAAATTATAACCGCAGACTATTCATAAAAGCTTCCGCTTTAGCTGGCGCAGGGATAAGTTTATTCCCCTTATCGTCATCTTCCTTTCCTGGTGCTTTATCATCACTTAAAGGAAAAAGGATTGGGATTATTGGCTTAGATACTTCCCATAGCCAGGTATTTACCAAAGCCATCAATAATGGAGGACCTGAAATGGCAGGCTACAAAGTAGTAGCTGCCTATCCCCATGGCAGTCCTGATATACCTTCCGCATTGAAGATGAAGCCCGACATTATTAACGCGGTGAAAGCGTTAAACGTAGAAATTGTGTCATCTATTGAGGAGCTCGTCAAAAAAGTAGACGTCGTATTGTTGGAAAGTAATGATGGAAGGCCGCATTATGAGCAGGCATTGCCGGTGCTTCGAGCTGGTAAACGGATGTTCATTGATAAACCTATCGCGGCAGATGAAAAAGATGCGATTCGAATATTTGAAGCATCGAAGAAATATAAGTCCCCGATTTTCAGCAGCTCTGCTCTTCGTTTTGATCCCAATGTACAAAAGGTAGTTTCAGGTTCTATTGGTAAGGTAATGGGCGCTGATGTGTATACGCCAGCAGAGATTGAAAAAAATCACATGGATATGGCCTGGTATGGTATTCATGGTGTGGAAATGCTTTTTACTGTGATGGGGCCAGGCTGTAAAACAGTTTCCAGGGTGTACCAGGACGGGACGGATTTGATCACAGCGGTTTGGGAAGATGGTAGAATAGGTACTGTGAGGGGTATCCGACAAGGGGCGGCGAATATCGCAGGAACAGCATTTGGAGAGAAAGGCATTGCACCTTTAGGGCCATTCCGTTCTTATGATCCGTTAATTGCACAAATCATCACCTTCTTCGAAACAGGTATTCCGCCTGTATCAGAAGAGGAAACCCTGGAAATATTTTCTTTTATAGCAGCAGCCGATATGAGCAGGCTTAAGAATGGGGCTGCTGTCACTTTGAAAAACCGGTAAGTCTTAAGCAAAATATATATTAATGAGATACGTCCTTCTACTATTGGTGAGCATAATTGTCTTGTGTTGTTCCCCACGTCAAGTCGCAAACTATACAAAGGTAAAAACATTAGAAGTTCCTGATAGCAGCAGGTACTCACGTACAGTATTAGTTCAGGGTTTAGATGAACCATTGCAAATGGAGATTCTTCCCAACAACGATATCTTGTTTGTAGAAAGAAAAGGTGGAGTAAAAGTTTATAATGCAGAATCAAAGAATGTTAAAACGATTGCCAATTTTGACGTATTTAGCGGAATAGAAGATGGCTTATTGGGTTTAGCTATAGACCCAAATTTCAAAACCAATCACTGGGTTTATTTTTATTTTGCACCGGCGGGGGCGGACTCTGTTGACAGGCTCTCCAGATTTGACCTGATTGGAGATAATCTTGTACTGGGATCTGAGAAGATTTTATTGGAAGTTCCGACGCAGCGAACTTATTGCTGCCACTCTGCAGGGGGTATGGCTTTTGGTCCTGACGGCCTGTTATATATCTCCGTAGGGGATAATACAAATGCCGATGACCCTTTCAAAGAAGGGTATCCCCCAGTTGATGAACGTCCGGGTCATGAACTCGCGGATGATCAGGGTACAGCAGCTAATACGAATGATTTGAGGGGGAAAATCTTACGCATCAAACCAGAGGCGGATGGAAGCTATTCTATTCCTGATGGAAACTTGTTTCCTAAGGGGACACCGAAAACAAAACCAGAGATATATGTAATGGGACTAAGAAATCCCTTTAGGTTTACGGTAGATGGGAAAACGAACGCCCTCTACTGGGGAGAGGTTGGGCCAGCGACCAAGGTTATGGGGAAAGATGGGAGTTTGATGAGCTATGATGAGGTCAACCGCGCCACTAAACCCGGTAATTATGGATGGCCTTATTTCCTGGGAGATAATGACGCATTTCCTCTCTATGATTTTGCCACAAAAAAAGAAGGTCTACGCAAAGATCCGTCTCGTCCTATCAATGATTCTAGAAATAACACCGGTCTTCGGGAGCTACCCCCTGCACAGCCTGCGATGATCTGGTACGGCACGGATGCGTCCAAAAAGTTCCCTATGGTAGGCAGTGGCGGAGCAAGCATTATGGCGGGCCCGGTTTATCATAGTGAACTTTTCCCCGATTCGCCATACAAGCTTTCAAGTTATTATGACGGCAAGCTGTTTATTTATGAATGGATTCGTCATTGGATAATGGCCGTAACACTTGATGAGCAAGGAAATTATGTGAGTATGGAGCCTTTTCTTAAACATCTGGAATTTGCTGCACCAATAGATATGAAATTTGGTCCGGATGGGGCATTATATATATTGGAATATGGTACCAACTGGTTTTCAAAGAATAGTGATGCTGGGATTGTTCGTATAGATTATCAGGAAGGAAATAGAAACCCTGTGGCTGAATTGCAAATAGACAAGCAATATGGCGCTGCTCCTCATAAGGTGCAACTATCTGGCAAAAAATCAATGGATCATGACAGTGATGATATATTAAGCTACAGCTGGAGTATAAACAATACGGAGTTTCAGGGTGAAACGGTAAGTTACTCATTTGCCAAACCGGGTATGTACAATGTAACACTCACTGTTTCTGATGATAAAGGTGGAAAGGGTATTGCCACCACCCGCGTTTTTGTTGGAAACACTCCGCCTGAAGTAAATATACAAACCCAGGCAAACCGCAGTTTCTATTGGGATAATTCGGTGCTGGACTATAATATAATAGTTAAGGATAAGGAGGAAACAAGCATTAATCCGGAAAAGATTAAAGTTTCTTACGGGTATACCCCCCGAGGAAAAGATATTGCGGTTATTTTGACCAAAAATCAGGATACCGACAATTTAACATATTTAAAGGGGCAGCAGATGATCGCAACATTAGATTGTAACGCTTGCCATTCAATGGATAAGGCATCTTTAGGTCCTACGTACCTCGCTATTTCAAACCGCTATGCGGGTAAAGACGGCGCTGTTGCAGGTTTAGCTGACAAAATCATAAAAGGAGGAAGCGGAGTCTGGGGTGATCGTGCGATGTCGGCACATCCAACACTTTCAACCGATGATGCTAGGGAGATAGTTAATTACATTCTGTCATTATCAAAGAAGTCAGGCAAGGCCCCTTTAAAAGATAAAATTGTTCTGCAAGAGCACATAGGAAAGGGAAAAGAAGGGATTTACCTTTTAAATGCCAGTTATACAGATCAGGGTGCGAATGGTATTGAGCCTTTGCTAAGTCAGGACCGGATTACTCTTAGAAACCCCTTTGTTCAGGCAGAGGATTTTGATGAAGGGAATGTGGGCGTAGCTACTGTCACTACCGAGTTTTATGCTTATGCAAGAGGAATAAATCACAATACCTACCTGCTTTTCAATAAGATTGACCTTACACATATTAAACAATTAAAATTCCGTGTACAAGCACAATCGGGAGGAAAAATAGAAGTCCATTTAGCTAAGGTCGATGGTCCGCTGGTGAGTTCTGTTTCGATTCCTGCAGGGATTGCATCCGCTCCTAATTTCTGGAAGGAAATTACAGCATCTGTCAATGAGATCAGTGGGATACACAACTTGTATTTTAGCTTTATTGATCCCGAAGGAAAAAAGAAAAACCTGTTTAATTTAGACTGGATTTATTTCTCTAATACTAAATAGTCTCACAACTTAATCCCCATCGTCGAAGCCAGTTTTACCGATTTCTCACCAAACTTATCCCTGATCTTATCCATAGCCTGATAAAGATTGAACTGATCTTCTGAAGAGTTGAATAGGCCAATCTGTTCTTGCCCGATTATCAAGCCTGATAACCTAACTCCCACCAGCCTCAGCAGCGTTTTGTGATCATAGGCTTTCTCGAAAAGTTCTTTCGCTGTATGTATCAGTATAGAATCAAGTGATGTATACGGTACGGTAACTTGCTGGGTGTGGGTCTCAAAATCGGAGTAGCGAATGCTTACCGTGACACATGAGGTTAATTTCCGCTGCGTGCGAAGCTGATAGGTCAACTCGGTCACCATAGAGGTAAGCAACTGTTTAATACCTTCCGTGTTGACGGTATCTGTATGAAAAGTACGCTGTGTTCCGATAGATTTGCGTTCGCGATAGGGGACCACCGGCGAATCGTACACCCCGTTTGCTTTCTTCCAGACGTCACTGCCGTTTTTTCCGAAAAAGCTGACCAGTTCATCATGTGAGATCCTGGCTAAAGCCCCGATGGTGAGTATTCCCCGTTCTATGAGTTTGGCACTTGCTGATTTACCCAGTCCAGGTATTTTCTGTATAGCCAGCGGATGGAGGAATGCTGGGATGGCTTCTTTCGGGACATGCAATTCGCCGTTGGGCTTAGATTCGTTCGTAGCCATCTTTGCCATCGTCTTATTAACCGACAAGCCAAAAGAAACCGGAAGACCTGTTTCATTGATCACCCTTTGCCTGAGTTCCTGAGCAAATTTCATGATGTCGTGAAAGCGATCCATCCCCGTCATGTCTATATAATGCTCATCGATGGATGCTTTTTCCAGAGCCGGAACACGTTCCTTTAAGATCTCAGTAACCATTCGGGAATACTTACTGTAGTCTTCCATATTACCCCGGACAAATATCGCCTGCGGGCATAATTCCGCAGCCTGGCGCGATGGCATCGCCGATCGAACACCGAATTTACGGGCTTCATAACTGCAGGAAGTTACCACCCCGCGGCCTGCATTGCCGCCTACAATTACAGGCTTGCCAATAAGGGATGGG
>NZ_JBASJU010000171.1:0-17682 GCF_049655485.1 Daejeonella sp. | reverse complement strand
CGCCACACATAAGGCCATCATCACAAACTTGATGTTAGAGCTATATTTCCTGTATAAAAGAAGATGTAATTGCTTTTTGAATCGGGCCAAGTGATTTTGCGTTTGATCAAAAGTAGGAAAAAAATGGTATCAAGTAACAAGTATCAAGAATCAAGAATCAAGTAGCAAGTACCAATCCAGCCTGACGGTAGACAGGTACAACGGCTTTGAAATCAGGGGTGAGGCCACTGATCCTAACAATCAAACCTTAAACTTGAGAATAAATTTGACTTTATAGGATGTTTTCATACTTTTGTCGAAATAAGCGCCCATAGCTCAGCTGGATAGAGCAACGGTTTTCTAAACCGTAGGTCTTAGGTTCGAATCCTAATGGGCGTACAAGGCCGGACTTCGTAATAAGTCCGGCCTTTTTTCTTTTAAATTCTGGTTTATAGGAATGCTATATTAGGTCCTCGCGCTGTGCATCTCCATCCAGCATCCTATGAATCCTATCATCCTATAAATCTTATTCAAATCCTATTCCTATTCCCTATTTAATCTTATCCTTAAACACCTTCTCTAACTTATCAATCTTCGGCTGTATAACCGCCCGGCAATAGGGCTGACGACCATTGAGATTGAAATAGTTCTGATGGTAGTTCTCAGCTTTGTAGAATGGCTGTGCAGCGGTAATCTGAGTTACAATAGGCTTAGGATAAGCTTTTGCTTTGTTTAACTCAGCTTTGTATTTTTCCGCCTCAGCTTTTTGCTGCGCATCAGAATAGAAAATAGCTGAACGGTAGTGAGTACCTACATCAGCGCCCTGACGGTTTAAAGTTGTTGGATCATGCATTTTCCAGAATATTTCCAGAAGCTCGGCATAACTTATTTTCGAGGGATCATACGTGATCTGGGAAACTTCCGCGTGTCCGGTTTTACCGGTTGACACCTGCTCATAAGTTGGATTCTTAATCTTGCCACCAGTATAGCCCGACTCGACTTTGGTAACGCCTTTAATTCTTTGGAATACTGCTTCTGTGCACCAAAAACAACCCATTCCAAATGTAGCCTTCTTTAATACCGGCTTCTTTTGGGAATATCCAGTAGAGCCTGCTAAAATGATGCAAAGTGTTATTAATAAGATCTTTTTCATAATGATAATTAGATTTGACGTTTAACTTCAGCCGCTGGAACGAATTTCAGGGAAACAGAATTTACACAATGCCGCGTATTTTTTGCAGTAAACCCTTCTCCTAAAAACACGTGCCCGAGATGTGCATTACACTTCACACAGACAATCTCTGTCCGCATTCCATCAGGGTCAGGAATCCTTTTAACCTTACCTTCGATTTCTTCGTCAAAGCTGGGCCAGCCGCATTCGCTGTCAAATTTGGTTTTGGACGTGTATAAAGGTTCGTTACATCGCGCGCAGGTATATAGACCTTCACCCATGTCTTTCACATATTCGCCGCTGTAGGGCCTTTCCGTACCCTTATTAACGATAATCGCTTCCTGTTCGGCCGTAAGCTTATTGTATCCATTTTTGTCTTGACCAGTAACTGTTTCGGTTTGTATTTCTGCCACGTTCTTTTCCGCTTTGGGCTGACAAGAAACTGCAAGTGTGGCAACTATGCAGATTGTTGAAAATATACCTTTTATCTTATCCATTTCAGTTTTTTGAGATACCTACGTAGAAAACGTTAACAAGGTATTTAAAAATATTTTAACATTTTATTTATGACTAGTTGATGACGGGAAAAGGATCCATATCCTGATCAACGGCCATCCCAGTCGGTGGGATTGCGTATTATTTCTGGAATCAGCGTCAATGTGATAGTTTAATCGAAAGTAAAAGTCTTTCAAAAATTCCTTTCTTGTTCACTATCTGAGAGTTACACCTATTATTCCAAAAACTGCGTTTTTTGTTTGCAGATTAAGCCGGAGTTTGTACTTTTGCCCTCGGAGAGCTGGCAGAGTGGTCGATTGCGGCAGTCTTGAAAACTGTTGAACTGTTACAGGTTCCTGGGGTTCGAATCCCTAGCTCTCCGCAAAGAAATGCTATCCGCCTAAAGCGGATGGCATTTTTTGTTTAGCTCCCTATGGTTGGTAGATATATTTGAACCAGCCCCCTTCATTCGCTGACTGCAAATAATTTATATTCTTAAAAAAAAATAATTTGAGACTATTATTTTTGGTATCTTGAATACAGATTCTTTATATATTTGATTAACTAACCCAATAGCTATGAATAAGAAATTTTCAAAGGCAATCTTCAAAGGCACGGCTTTCGGTATTGCTTTGTCTGTATTCCTGGTCGCTTGTTCTAAAGAACCGGCCGACGACCTGAATATCAAAGAGAATCTGATGCAGTCCGTAGATGCTTCGGCTAATCAAGACGGCGCTGGACTAAAGTTCGTCCCAAATGAATTGCTCGTTAAATTCAAATCGGGCCTATCCGCCACAGGACGGGAAAATGCTTTATCCCGCATTAGCGGTAAAGTAAAGGAAAAGGTCCTGACTAAGACCATGCAGCGAAATGGTGACAAGGAAGGATTTTTAATTGTTAGTACACCTTTGGCAGCTCTTGAAGCACGATTGAAATTCACTGATTCTGAAGTCGTTTTCGCCGAACCAAACTACATCTATGAACACGACGTGGTGTCTAACGATACCTATTACCCAAATAATTCTTTATGGGGAATGTATGGCGATGCTACCAGCCCGGCTAATCAATATGGCAGTCAGGCAGGTGAAGCATGGGCCTTGAACCATACTGGATCATCATCAATACATATAGGTGTTATTGATGAAGGAGCAATGTTTAATCATGAAGATCTTGTTGACAACTTTTGGACGAATCCATTTGATCCTTTAGATGGAATTGACAATGACGGCAATGGATATATTGACGATATCCATGGCTGGGATTTCGATGGAAACAACAACTCTGTATTTGATGGCTCAACCGATGACCATGGAACACATGTTGCCGGGACAATTGGTGCGAAAGGTGGTAATGGTAAGGGTGTTGCAGGCGTGGTTTGGAACGTTAAACTGATTTCTACCAAATTTTTAGGTCGGAGGGGCGGCACTACTGCAAATGCAGTTAAAGCGGTGGATTATTTAACAGACTTAAAAGTAAGACACGGTCTTAATCTTCCTGCTACTAATAATTCATGGGGTGGAGGCGGTTACTCGCAGGCATTGAAGGATGCTATTGACAGAGCGGGAGCCCAAAATATCTTGTTCGTAGCTGCCGCAGGAAATGATGGAGCGAATAACGACGTAACTATTAGTTACCCTTCGGCCTACAATAGTGCTAACGTCATCGCCGTTGCCTCCATAGTAAAAGACGGCACTATTTCGAGCTTTTCGAATTATGGTGCTCAAAACGTGGATCTGGGAGCTCCAGGTTCCGCTATCACATCTACCTTACCCGCTTCTTCTAAAGGAAGTATTGTTTCCTCCTATGGAAGTTATAGTGGTACGTCTATGGCAACTCCGCATGTGACTGGTGCAGTAGCATTATATGCATCTTCTAATCCCTCAGCATCAGCTGCACAAATTAAAAATGCTATTTTATCCACTACTGTTCCGACAGCCTCATTGAATGGCAAGTGTGTAACTGGGGGCAGATTAAATGTTGAAAGCTTTTAACCTGCTGAGATGGCTTCAACTATCACCACCAGAGATTGAGAGTTTAACGAATTAAATTGTTTGTAATATAAAAAGCCTGATAGTTTGCTATCAGGCTTTTTATGTTTCTGCTTATTGAGAGCGGTCATAAACTATGTTTTACTTTCGAGTTTCTCCTCTATAGGTGGAGCTGGTTTGAAGGTATTGAATTTCGGTTTGACAATGCGGATACTGCGTTTAGACAGGTCGATGCTTGCATTTAATTCAAATCCGACAAGGATAATAAGAGAATTAAGATACAGCCAAATCATCAGCACGATAAGGGTACCTATCGATCCGTAAAGTTTATTATAGTTACCAAAATTGTTTATGTAGTAGGAGAATCCCCAAAAAGTTAATATAGCCAGCAATGTTGCCATCCAGGAACCTGCACTAAAAAAACGCCACTTTTTGGGATGAGCAGGTCCGTACCGGTATAACAGGGAAATGGTGACAAAATAAATGACAATCAATATAAACCAGCGCCCCGCGTTAACGAGATACAACCAAAAAGAATCTTTAAAACTCAGTTCAGTTTGAAGCACTCCGAAAATGTACTCTCCGATAGTCATTATAATTAAGCCGAATATCAATGCGAACGATATGAGTACAGTAAGATAAACTGCCACAAGGCGCTGCTTTAGCCATGGCCGCGTTTCCATTAAGAGGGAAGACTTATTAAAGGCCTGCATGAGCGTATGAACCCCATTGGTTGCAAAGATCAGGGCAAGAATAAAACCGAAGGAGAGTAATTTTGAATTTTGGTTACTTACGATATCCATCATAGTCGTTTTAACCGCTTCATAAGCTTCCAGGGGCAGAACGAGTGCGATTAGCTGCATCAACTGGTCCTGAAAACCAGCTATAGGAATGTAGGGAATCAACGTAAATATGAAGATGATTGCTGGAAAAATAGCCAGCATAAAGTTATAAGCTAGAGAGGAAGCTTTGTTTATAAGCTCATCTTTGCCAATTTCCATGAAAAAGAAGCTTGCAACAGTATATACTGGCAATGGGCTAAACCCGGGCAATATCATCACCTTAGTCCACTCGATAAGCAGATAATAAGGTTTCAGTTTTAAGAGCATTTTATGCAGCCAGAGCATATATTAATTGAAATGTACTTTTAATTTATATAAAAAATCTGTCGGGGCTTGGCATGGACGGTTAGTTTTCTGGTTTATAAACACGAGAGTAGTTTCACCCAGATTGATTAATTCATCCTTCTCATTTGACAATTCATATTTAAAATGAATTCTAACTGAAGGTATACTCTCCATAATCACTTTAACAGTGATCTCTTCATCATAAAATGCCGGTTTAATGTATTTGCATTTTAGTTCTGTAACCGGCATAATTATCCCTGAATCCTCCATCGATTTGTAAGTCAATCCCAGGCTCCTGAGCATTTCTACACGTCCGACCTCATAGAATTCCGCGTAATTACCATAATACATATAGCCCATTTGATCTGTATCGGCATACCGAACCCGAATCCTGGTTGAGTGTACAATCATTATTTCTTAATATTTCGGGCATTCAATGCCTGCTGAAACTTTCTTGCATTAACTGAATGTTCAGCCAGGGTAACCGCAAAATTATGATACCCTGAGAAATCCTCCTTAGCACACATATAAATATAATTATGACTATCGTAATTTAGTACAGCGTCAATTGCATTAATGCTTGGCATCCCAATAGGACCAGGAGGGAGGCCGGTGTTGCGATAAGTATTATAAGGAGACTCAATCCTGAGATGTTTATTCAGTACACGTCTGATTGTAAAGTCGTTTGCCGCAAATATAACAGTTGGGTCCGCTTCCAGTTTCATGCCTTTTTTCAAGCGGTTCATGTACAGGCCAGCGATAACTGGCATCTCTTTATCCATTAAAGCTTCACCATCTACAATCGAAGCTAAAACACTTACTTCAATAGGGGTGAGGTCTATCTTTTCGGCCTTTGCTTTTCTTTCTGCAGTCCAGAATTTCTTATACTCATCGTGCATCCTGGTAAAAAACTTCTCTGCTGGTGTATTCCAATATATTTCGTACGAATTGGGAATAAACATCGTATGTACATTGTCAGTAGTAAAGCCATATTTTTGAACAAAGGCAGTAGAATCAAGAAGTCTACCTATGGATGCAGAATCAGTTTCGAGCTTTCTGGCCACCATGCCAGCGAGCGTTTGTTTCAGTCTCACATTCTGAAATGCAATTTTGACAGGTTCCTGATTTCCAGCTTTTAGCATGTTAATGAAGGACCGGTTGCTCATTCCTTTTGTCAGTCGATATCTCCCGGGCTTGACACTTCCAGGATACTCCATATTATTTGCAGCGTTCAGGAACGAAACACTGTCTTTTACAATGCCGTCTTTTTTGATAGTATTGTAAACATCGTCGAAACCGGAACCTGTCTTTATATAAAGATATTCCGTGTTATCCGTTACATTAGGTCCAAAATACTTTAAATAATAATTGAATGCGGTTCCTCCCAGCATAACGATAAAAAGGATACCCAAAGCAATAAGCACTTTGGTTTTAAAGCTGGTTTTATTTGTTTTTACCTCAGTCATTCTATTTTGTTGATGTTTGTATTTTTTGTTTTTGGTAGGCAATCAATCCCC
Source organism: Daejeonella sp. (assembly GCF_049655485.1). Lineage (GTDB taxonomy): Bacteria > Bacteroidota > Bacteroidia > Sphingobacteriales > Sphingobacteriaceae > Daejeonella. The sequence goes on along the minus strand of NZ_JBASJU010000171.1, from coordinate 11,405 downwards.
CTGCCAAATTACGAACGTTGTTATATCCGTTCTGTTTCATAACACGTCGGGCTGTTTCACTTCTTAAGCCATGCTGACAAATCATAACGATTTCATCATCATTTTGATAGTCGAGTTCTTCGATATCTCTTATAAGAATGCCCAGCGGGATATTAACGCCGCCTATATTAAATGTACTAAACTCCAAAGGTTCGCGTACATCTATGATTATCAAAGAGTTGTTTGTTTTTTGAAGTATATAAAAATCAGCTGCTGAAATATTCACATTCTCTTATTTAGTTACTTAAGACCACATCAATCTGCGTACCGATACTTACTTTATTCAAGGTATCACTTATTGCAGGAAGCTGGCGTATAACTTTAGCACCTACAGTGTCTACAACCGTTCCCTCGTATGTTACCTCGCCAAGCACCAGCGAAGAGCCTATAAGAGACAACCTCGCTTCATTAAGTAAAAGGCCCAGCAAGTTTGGAATATCCACTTCACTTGCTCCCAGGCCATCACCTAAAATTAGATCGACCTTAGAACCTTTCGGTATTTGCTGTCCTTTTGCTATTGAGCTTCCACCAAACGAAGTACTGATTACCACATCACGGGCTACGTCGGATACATAGGATGTGTCGCCTACTTTCAGCTGATAATTATTAAGGATGGAGCGTACTTCTAAAAATGTTTTACCAGCAATGTCCGGGAATTTGATGTTTGGGGCATCCCTGGTGATAATTAAATAGATTGTCCTGTTAGCTTTTACATTCGTGTTCGGGTCAGGATCCTGCTCGACAATTATTCCTGGTTCTTTATCTATAAGATACACTGAATCGTTGATCTGATACCTGAGACCCTGAGCCTCCAAAAGCTCTACTGCCCGACCAATGCTTAAACCTTTTAATTTAGGGACCGGCATGCCTTCACCGTGATGGGTGTAATATCCCAAACTGTAAAAAATGACCAGCAGGAAAGCTATAATAGAAACTGTAGCTATGAGGAGATTCTTCCGAAATGTTTTTGTTTTTAAGTAATCAAAAAATTTACCCATTAATAGCGTGTTAAGTAGTATCTAGAAATTCCCTGTATTGTTAACGTGCTATTTATCGAAACAGCATTGAGATTGCAAAAATAATTCAAAAATAAGCAATACCGAAGATAAAAATTAAACCCCCTTATAGTCCGATAGTTTTTTCCAATATATTTGCGGAAATGAATAAGATTATAGCTTTAGTAACAGGCGGATTTACAGGTGAATCGGTCGTTTCCATGAAAAGCTCTGCATTTGTGGAGTCACAATTAGACCGTACAAAATATGATGTATACAAAATAGTAATACTCAAAAACGAGTGGTACTATGAAGATGCGAATTCAGTTAAACACCAGGTAGATCGTAACGATTTCAGCATCATGCCAGGAGATAAGAAAATTACCTTTGATGCTGTTTTTATCATGCTGCACGGTTCACCAGGTGAAGATGGGAAACTTCAGGGTTACTTTGATTTGCTTGATATACCATACACTAGTTGTGATGCGCTCACATCGGCCTTAACTATGAATAAGGGTTATTCTAAGGCGATCGTGGACGGTATACCAGGTCTTCATGTTGCTAAATCGGTGCAGCTATTTCAACAGTCAGATGAAAACGCAGGCTTATTGCTTTCTTCGCTTCAGCTACCCTTGTTCATAAAACCGAATAATGGGGGCAGTAGTATTGGAATGAGTAAAGTTAAGTCCGCTGAAGAACTTCCTTCAGCACTTGATAAAGCTTTTCATGAGGATACACAGGTGCTAGTAGAAGAATTTATACAGGGCAGAGAGTTCTCAATTGGTGTTTACTCCGGGAAGAATGGAATTACTGTCTTACCGACTACGGAAGTTATCCCATCAAACGACTTCTTTGACTTTGAAGCTAAATATACTCCGGGAGCTACGGAGGAGATTACGCCCGGAAGAATGAGTCCGGAAGAAAAGGCAAACGTTGAGCGAATCGTAAAAGACATTTATATCAAACTTAATTGCCGTGGGATGGTAAGGATTGATTACTTCCTGCAGGATAAAACCAGCAACTTTTACTTTGTAGAAATAAATACTATTCCGGGACAAACCGCACAAAGTTTCATCCCACAGCAGGTAAGAGCGGCGGGGATGGATATTGGGGAGTTTTATGGGGAGTTAATTGAGAAAGCGTTGGAGAGTGGAGAGGTGAATGGTGGAAGGTGAGAAGGTAAAATCGGCAAACGAAACGCGCCGGTCGACACTTGCGGCTTGGGCCGCGTGCCGTTGACGAGATCCCCGAGCCAGTCGGGGAACAGTCGACCCGCTAAATAGAGTACCTAAGTATCATATCCTCAGAAACTTTCACACCCTTGCCGGTATTAGTATCAATCATTACGTAATCAAACCATCCATCGCAGGAGGTTTTCCCGGTTTTTAGGTTGATGATTTCAAATGTGACACGGCATCCTTTGGGGTTAATTGTTTCAATCCCGGTTTCAACTGTAAATGTGTCCCCTAATCCCAGAGGGCGTTTGTAATCGACATGCGCAGTCCGGACAACCCAGCCGTAACCCTGCTCGAGGAAGGTTTCCATCGGCATTTTATAAAACACCTCCATTTGTTCATACCTGGCAGCCAGTACGTAATCAAAATACGTACTGTTGTGGACATGGTTGAACATATCGATATCATCTGGACGAACTTTAAACTCGGTTTTAAAGCGGCTATAGGTTTTGGGGATTTCCATTTGAGACGAAATTCGGGGTAATTATTGGGATTTGCAATTAACCCGTACTTATCCTATCTTTGCACTCAATTAATTAAATCAATTCACGCTTTAATATTATTCAGGTAATGTATTTAAGTACAGAGTACAAGGCAGAAATTTTTGCCAAGCACGGAAAAGGTGCTACAGACACAGGTTCTGCAGAAGGACAGGTAGCATTATTTACCTCCCGTATTGCTCATTTAACCGGGCATTTGAAAAAAAACAAGAAGGATTTTTCTACACAATTATCTCTTCAGAAACTTGTAGGTAAACGCCGCGCCCTGCTTGCTTATCTTTACAAAAAAGATATCAACAGGTATCGTGCAATTATCAAAGCATTAGAGTTAAGAGATATTATTAAATAATCTTAGCAACACATTACGAAGCCATCCTTCTGGGATGGCTTTTTTAGTTCAAAAAAACCAATTATATATAAAAGATGGTGTATTCAAAAGAGGAAAAATACATCGCAACGAAAAACAAATGAGTCAAAACGCAATTAAAAAAGTATTCGATCTGGGCGATGGCCGAATGATCGAGATTGAAACTGGAAAGCTTGCAAAACAAGCGGATGGTTCAGTAGTCGTAAAGATGGGAGATACGATGCTCCTGGCAACTGTTGTTTCATCAATAGGTGCTAAAGCTGGGACAGATTTTTTACCATTATCTGTTGATTACCAGGAAAAATATGCGTCTACAGGACGTATACCAGGCGGGTTCTTACGTCGTGAAGCGAGACTTTCAGATCATGAAGTTCTTATTTCACGTTTAGTAGACCGTGCCCTTCGTCCGATGTTCCCGGATGATTATCATTCTGATACTCAGGTGATGATCTCTTTGATCTCGGCCGATAAAAACATCATGCCGGATTGCCTTGCAGGATTAGCAGCATCTGCAGCTATTGCAGTGTCTGATATCCCGTTTAACGGGCCTATTTCTGAAGTGCGCGTTGCTCGTATCGATGGAAACTTTGTTATCAATCCTTACCTGAGCGATCTGGAAAGGGCGACAATCGATTTCCTTGTTGCTGGAACTGAGCATGATATCGTAATGGTTGAAGGTGAAGCTGACGAAATCTCTGAAGAGGATATGGTTGCTGCAATTGAATTTGCACACAAAGCAATCGTAATCCAGGTACAGGCACAGAAAGAACTTGCTGAAATGGTTGGTAAAACCATCAAACGTGTGTACAGCCATGAGACACATGATGAGGATTTGAAAGCGAAAATATATGCAGCTACGTACGATAAAGTATACGCAATTGCAAAATCAAATTCAGCGAAACAGGAGAGAGGTGATGCATTTGGTGCAATCCTTATGGACTTCATCGCATCATTAGGTGAAGATCTGGATGATACAACAGGCTTCCTTGCTAAAAAATATTTCCACGACGTACAATATGATGCGATCCGTAATCTGGTTCTTGACGAAGGAATTCGTTTGGATGGAAGGGATTCACGTACAGTTCGTCCAATCTGGAGTGAAATTGGATATCTGCCTTCGGCACACGGTTCTGCTGTGTTCACCAGAGGAGAAACACAATCATTGACAACTGTTACATTAGGTGCTAAATCTGATGAGCAAATGATTGATGGTGCATTCTTTAACGGATACCAGAAATTCCTTCTTCATTATAACTTCCCTGGTTTCTCAACTGGTGAGGTTCGTCCAAACCGTGGTGCTGGCCGTCGCGAAATTGGTCATGGTAACCTGGCAATGCGTTCTTTGAAGAAGGTTATCCCTATGGATGATAACCCTTATACTATCCGTATCGTTTCTGATATTTTGGAATCTAATGGTTCTTCATCTATGGCAACTGTTTGTGCAGGTACGCTTGCGCTGATGGATGCTGGTATTAAGATCAAAGCTCCGGTTTCCGGAATTGCGATGGGATTGATCACTGATGAGAAAACTGGTAAGTATGCGATTTTAACTGATATCCTTGGTGATGAAGATCATTTAGGAGATATGGATTTTAAAGTTACTGGTACAGAAGCAGGAATTGTTGCTTGTCAGATGGACTTAAAAATCAACGGTTTGAAATGGGAAGTGTTAACTGCTGCTTTAAAGCAGGCTGGTGAAGCACGTCTTCATATCTTAAATGAGATGAAGAAAACTATTTCTGCACCGCGTGAGGATTACAAACCACATGCACCGCGTATTGTAACCCTGAAAATTGATAAAGAATTTATTGGCGCTGTTATAGGCCCCGGTGGTAAAATCATTCAGGAAATGCAACGTGAAACTGGCGCAACCATCGCTATCGAAGAAAAAGATAACCTGGGTATCGTACAGATTTTTGCAGATAATAAAGAGGCGATTGACAAGGCTGTTAGCCGAATCAGAGCTATCGCTGCAAGGCCGGAAGTTGGCGAAATCTACGAAGGTAAAGTTAAAACGATCATGCCATTTGGTGCTTTCGTTGAGATCATGCCAGGCAAAGATGGACTTCTTCATATCTCTGAGATCGACTGGACCCGCCATGAAACAATGGAAGGTGTTCTCAATGTTGGTGATATCGTTCAGGTTAAACTTTTGGATGTAGATAAGCAAGGAAAATTGAAGCTTTCACGTAAAGCATTGCTTCCTCGTCCTCCAAGACCTGAAGAAAATAAGCCTGCTGAAGCTTAGTTTTAATTGGCAAAATTATATCGAACCTGACTGGAGTAATCTGGTCAGGTTTTTTTTGTTATAAGAGTGGAATAATGGACTTCTGTTCATTTTTGCCGCAAAGGTCGCAAAGTTTTGCGCAAAGCACGCAAAGTGTTGTTTCATTTCACCTTAGGACTTCTATCATTTTCTTTAAATCTTTGCGCCCTTTGCGAGCTCTTTGAGCCCTTTGTGTTTAACATTGTTGGCTATATGGGAAGACTCCGAACTGTAAATGATTTCTTTTTGTAAATTTACCCAATGAATCATATTATAGCCCCTTCAGTTCTTTCTGCCGATTTCGCCAACCTCGAAAGAGATATCACCATGATCAATCAGAGTGAGGCCGACTGGTTTCATATTGATATAATGGATGGGGTTTTTGTTCCAAATATATCTTTCGGCTTTCCAGTTTTACATGCAATTAATAAGCATGCTTCGAAACCACTAGATGTACACCTGATGATCGTTGATCCCGACAGGTACCTTGAGGAATTTAAAAACGCTGGCGCTGCAAACATAACGGTGCATTATGAGGCATGTACACATCTTCACCGTACGCTATCCGCAATTAAAGATTTGGGATGCCGGGCAGGCGTGGCCATTAATCCGCACACCCTGGTCAATGTTCTAGAAGATATTATTACCGAGGTGGATCTCGTTTGCCTCATGTCTGTCAACCCTGGTTTCGGGGGGCAGAAGTTTATTGAGAATACCTACAGCAAGATTCGGGCTTTAAAAGCTCTCGCTGCAGGAAGAAATGATAATCTTCTGATCGAGATTGATGGCGGAGTGGGTTCCCAAAATGCATTAACACTTTTAAAAGCTGGCGCAAACGTACTTGTAGCAGGAAATGCGGTGTTTGCTGCTGCAAATCCTTTGTTAGCTATATCTGAATTAAAACAATTAAATTCGGATATATTAACTGCATGACCTGAATGTGAAGCCCGAAGTCAGAATCTTTAATCGCCTGAAATTTCATTCGTTATCGGTTTTCCGGTTTGTGATTTTAATCACGGCTTTACTGTATAATTCCACTGCATACAGTCAGACGGTTGCTACTGTCAAGGGTACTGTGCGTTCTTCCAAAGGTGAACTGCTGAGCGGTGTTACGGTTCAGGTTAAAGGTTCTAAATCAATCACCCAGACTGATCGCGAGGGTTTTTATATTATCAATTCCGTCCCTTTAAATATTAGCCTGAGCTTTAGTCGGCTAGGGTATAAAACTCTAACTCTTGAACTCGGACTGCTTGCCACCAGGGAGAACACACAGGATGTAGAACTATCTTTTGAAGTACAGTCACTGGATGAAATAAACATCCGTGAAAAATTCAACGGTAGTAACTTCAAAATAATTGAACCAAAGGAATTTGCAGCATACCCAAGTTCCTCCGGCAGCTTTGAGAGCCTGATTAAAAATATGCCGGGCGTATCTGCAAATAATGAGCTGAGTTCACAATATTCTGTCCGAGGAGGCAATTTCGATGAAAATCTCCTCTATTTGAACGACGTAGAAATTTTTCGCCCCCTGACGATTACAAAAGGCCAGCAGGAAAATCTAGGTTTCGTTAATCCGGATATGGCGAGTAATGTAAAATTCTCAGCAGGCGGGTTCGAAGCCAGGTATGGCGATAAATTATCTTCAGTTTTAGACGTCAGGTATTCCCGACCGGATACTTTTTCACTGGAGGCATCTGCTAGCTTCCTTGGAAGTTCAGCTACGGTGAAAGTCCCGTTTCCTAACAGTTATATTATGGCTGGTTTTAGAATTAAGGAAAATCAGGATCTGCTGGAAAGGCAAAATTTAACTGGTAATTACACTTCCAAATTTTCAGATTATCAGATACTTTATAATCAGGACATCACACCTAAGCTTAATTTTTCTCTGTTCGCAAATTATAATATAGGGAAGCTGGATGTGGTTCCAGGGCAAAGGGATACTGATTTTGGGACATCAGATGAGGTGTTAAAGTTGTTTGTCAATTACGATGGGAGGGAGTCAACCCAGTTGGAGTCGGCAATGGGGGCGCTGACTTTAGCCTATAACTTTTCAAATATTTCAAGTGTCAAATTGATCAGTTCATTTACAGGTATCAGCGAAGCGGAGGATACCGATTTTTTAGGCCTTTATACTTTTGACGAAAGGGATGGGCTGGGGGCAACTAATGGGGGAAGTCTTTTGGGAAGAGGATCGCAATACGATTACAGCCGCAACCGACTGGAATCGCTCATCTATAACTCCGAATTAAGATTCTATCAACAGTACAGGAAGTCATTCCTTGAAATGGGGTTTAAGATCCAAAATGATCAAATAAAAGATAACATCAACGAATATATAGGCTTAGATACTACGGGTTTTTCAAGACCCGGATCGGCAAACTGGGCCTATACTGAGGTCATAAAAGAACAGAATGATGTAAATGTGAGACGAATCAACGCGTTTTTTCAAAATACCTTCAGTATAAATTCATATTTAACTTTCGTTGCAGGAATACGGGCTAATTATAATTCGTTTACAAAGGAAATTTTAGTGAGCCCGAGATTTTCATTTATGTACTATCCCGACAATTCTGACGACCTTTTGTTAAGGTTCTCAGCAGGAGCGTATTCCCAGGCACCTTACTATCGCGAATTACGCAACTATAACGGTACGATAAACCCAGATTCCCGGGCGCAGCATTCATATCAATTTCTAGGAGCGATGGACAGAAAGTTTGATGGTCTCGGCACCCGTTTGACACTTACATCAGAACTATACTATAAACTACTCAGTCGCTTAACCCCTTATAAAACAGAAGATCTGAAGGTCAGATATTTTTCAGACCAGCAGTCTAAGGGGTATGCGACTGGCCTTGATCTAAGCCTCAGTGGTACTTTTGCAAAAGAACTGGAGTCTACCTTCAGACTTTCTTTTATGAAAACCGAAGAGGATATTCTGAATGACCAGTATACTGTTAGTGTGGGTCCGGGCTTGCCAAACAAGGTGATAAAGCCAGGATATTTAAAACGCCCCTCCGATCAAAGAGTAAATTTTGGGATTCTTTTTCAGGACAGGCTGCTGCAAAATCCTACCTATAAGGTTCACTTAAACCTGCTTTTTGCATCCTCTTTGCCAACTGGCCCGCCAGGGTCCCAAAGGTATGAGGATGTATTTAAAATTCCAGCGTACAAACGGGTGGATATTGGCTTTTCTAAAGATTTCGCAGACCCGGATAGCAGGGTAATAAGCCCTTTTATAAAAAAATACTTTCAGTCGCTTAGTGCTCACGTCGAAATATTTAATCTTCTGAATAATAAAAATACGGCATCTTATCTCTGGCTGACTGACGTTAAGGCGGTTCAATATGCCGTGCCCAATTATCTCACTTTCCGGAAATTTAATTTTCGGGTTATCGCCCAGCTAAAAAGCCGTTAGATTAATGTCACGATTTAGGAATATGGCTTCGAAAAGCTCGAATGTCTCGAAATATTCTGCTATTTTTGAGCAATCAATTCTTATATCATGACACATAATTTTGGTGCAGGTCCCTGCATTTTACCTCAGGAAGTTTTTAAACAGGCATCACAAGCTGTACTGGAATTTAATGGCACAGGCTTATCCATTTTAGAAATATCTCATCGTACACCTGAGTTTGAGCAAGTAGTTGACGAGACTATTCGTTTGGTAAAAGAACTTCTAAATGTTCCGGAAGGGTATTCAGTAGTTTTATTGCAGGGAGGGGCATCGATGCAGTTTTCCATGGTTCCATTGAATTTGTTAGGGGATGGGCAAACAGCCTCTTATCTCGATACTGGAGTATGGGCAAGCAAAGCTATCAAAGAAGCCAAAATAGTTGGTAATGTAAATGTTGTTGCAAGTTCTAAAGATGCAAATTACACTTACATTCCAAAGGATTACGAAATTCCTGCGGATTCGGCATATTTCCACTATACATCAAACAATACCATTTTCGGTACAGAACTTTTTGAAACGCCTAAAACATCTGTCCCGGTAGTTTGTGACATGTCTTCCGACATTATGAGCCGTGTGATTAATGTTTCTGATTTCTCACTGATTTATGCGGGAGCGCAGAAGAATATTGGCCCGGCAGGTCTGACAATTGTTATTGTTAAAGATAGTATACTTGGTCAAATCGACAGAAAGCTGGGCTCAATGCTGGATTACAAGGTTCAGATAGAGGGAGGTTCTATGTATAATACCCCTCCGGTTTTTGCGATATATGTTGCCATGCTCAACTTGAGATGGTTGAAGTCAAAGGGTGGAATTGCTGACATCGAAAAAGAGAACATATCGAAATCAGAAGCGCTGTATAAAGAAATAGACCGCAATCCATTATTCAAAGGTACTTGTAAGGTTGAGGATAGATCGAGAATGAATGTTTGCTTTGTCATGGAAAATCCGGAACTGGAAAAGCCATTTCTTAAGTTTACTGAAGACAGAGATATTATCGGTATCAAAGGACATCGGAGTGTAGGGGGATTCCGTGCATCAATGTATAATGCGTTACCGATAACAAGTGTCCACGCTTTGATCGATGCGATGCAGGAATTTGAGGAAAAACAACGTAATTAATTGCAATATTCTGAACTGATGGGCAGTGTCAATATGTATATTATTTGTTAATATAAATTAATACAAATATCTTAAAATCAAATATTTAAATTATATGTTTCGTATACTCGCCAACGATGGCATTGATCCTATAGGTAAAGAATTGTTAGAAAAAGCTGGTTTTCAGGTTGATACTGAACATATCCCGCAGGCAGAATTAGCCGAAGGATTGAAGCAATATGACGGTATTACTGTCAGAAGTGCAACTAAACTCAGGAAGGATCTTATTGATGCTTGTCCCAATATAAAACTGATTGGCAGGGGCGGGGTTGGTATGGACAATATCGACGTTGATTATGCAAGGGAAAAAGGAATTGCGGTAGTGAATACCCCAGCAGCTTCTTCGCTTTCAGTGGCCGAATTGGTATTTGCCCATCTGTTTACGGGGATTCGTTTTCTGCAGGATGCAAACCGTAGAATGCCATCAGAAGGTGATACTAAATTCAACGACTTGAAAAAAGCTTACGCAAAGGGTGTTGAGCTACGTGGTAAGAAAATTGGTATTATCGGTTTTGGGCGGATTGGTCGGGAAACCGCTAAAGTGGCTTTGGGCCTGGGCATGGAAGTTTTGGCCTATGATTTATTTGAAATACCTGCAGAGCTTGAGATTCAGTTGGCCGGGAACATACGTGTGTCCTGCCCTATAAAAGCCCTTAGTGTCGACCAGCTAATTAAAGAAGCAGATTTCATTAGTTTACATGTTCCTTTTTCGGAAAAACCCATTTTAGGTAAGGAAGAATTTGAGAAGATGAAAGCCGGAGTGGGAATTGTAAATTGTTCTCGTGGCGGTACTATAGATGAAGATGCCTTGCTTGAAGCATTAAACTCTGGAAAAGTCGCTTTTGCAGGATTAGATGTATTTGATAATGAGCCTACTCCGCGTCAGGCGATATTGGTTCATCCTAAGGTGTCTCTAACTCCACATATCGGTGCATCAACTAATGAGGCACAGGAACGGATTGGTACAGAACTTGCAAATCTGATTATCGATTTTTTTAAGACCGATAAGGTTTAAATTTCTTAACAGGTTTGTATCCGCCATATTATTAAATGCCTACGATCAAACCTTTTTACGGAATCCGTCCCAATCCAGCATATGCCGGTGAGGTTGTTCTGGATATGGAAAACTTAAGCCTGCAGGAGGCAAAGATTATCCGGCAGGAAAACCCATATTCATATGTGAATATGCTTGTTCCCAAGCTGGATAATCTTTTTTTAAGGGGTTCTAAAAATGAGCTCGCATTCAAAAAGATCAACGAAAATTTTGAAGAGTTTCTGGATAAAGGCGTGCTGATCCGCGATGCAATGCCATCGCTTTATATTTATCGTGTTTCTAAAGAAGGAACGTCTCAAACAGGAGTCTGGACAGTGACATCTGTTGATGATTATCT
>NZ_JBASJU010000170.1:0-19411 GCF_049655485.1 Daejeonella sp. | reverse complement strand
GTTGTGGACGGAGCAACAGGTTCAGCTTTCTTGCAGACGCTAAAAGCTTTGCTGGAAGAACCGGTGAGACTATTGGTATAAAGAATAATATGCAAACAGAAAGAGCTCCTTCAATTATGAAGGAGCTCTTTCTGTTTGCATATTAAGTAGTTAAATATTTTCATCTTAACGAATCCTGTTCGAAATTGCGGATGCCAGTTACCTTCTATTTTGGTCGGCATAAGCAAATACCTTCTGCAATAATGGGGTACTGCGCGCAGATATTCTTGTTCTTATTTTTAACTCTTCCTGAGCGATTTCAAAGAAAATCCCATCAATAGCTTTTCCCGTCACAAATGCGCTTAGATCCGGGTTGACTTTTCCAACCAGGGGAATTCTGTTATAAGCTGTTATGGCTTCCGTCCAGTTGCGTGTTGCACCAACTTTCTGTAGGTTACTTTCGATAATGGGTCTGAAGCGGTCTGCCAGTTGCTGACTGGTAACTCGTTTAAAATAGGAAGTAGCAGCGTCCTGTTGTCCGCTCAAAAGAATGTTCGATGCGTCCGAAAATGTCATACCCTTAACTGCAGAGATAAAAATCGGCTTCGCTTCAATGGCTGCTGCCTCTGCTGCGCGATTGATGCTTAGAATTACATTATCAGCAAGCTTATTAAGGCCAACGCTTCTCAAAGTACGTTCAACTTTCTGAGCTTCCTCAGGAAATAAAATCTTAATTGCGGCATTTGCAAAGAAGCCGTCAGTGGCAGATAAGCGGTCGGCGCTGGAAGAAGTTCCGAATTCCAGGGCTTGTTTCAAACCCATAGATATTTCTGTCGGACTTGGGTTTCCCAAACCGGTTTGGCTCAATATCTGGGTTGCCTGATTGAGGGTGTCGCAGCTGGAAAAGAATATTACCATGAATGCTGACAAAGTTATTGCTAGAGATCTCATAATGTCGTTTAAAGGCAGGTTCCGTTGTTTATCCTTAAGATACGGAATCCTCATAGGTTTATGTGGGATTAATAGCAAATCCTTTGCCATTAATTTACTGGATCTTACCATAATTTCCATAATCCACAGAATATTTTTTATACTTGATAGAATTATGGCCTGAGAATATTGAAATTCATTAAGAACACATCCGGGAGAAGCGAATTAGATGAGCAGGCAATGCTTTTGGAATATCGGAATACCGGAGATCTGGAAGTTCTGGGAAGGTTATACGAAAGATATATGCCGCTGGTATTCGGTTTATGTTTAAAATACTTCAAGGACGAGGAGCGAAGCAAAGATTCAGTGATGCTGATTTTCGAAGAGCTGGTAAAGAAGTTGAAAATCCATGAGGTCAGCAATTTTAAAAGCTGGCTATATACTCTTTCCAGAAACCATTGCCTGATGATTATCCGTTCAACTTCAAAGCATGAATTCGTGCAAATGGAGGATAACATTATGGAAAATGAAGCTTTTGTACATCTAGATATAGATGAGACTCGTGAAAGCAAACTTCATGTGATGGAGAAGTGCATAGAGAAACTTCCAACGGAGCAAAAAGATACGATAAGCCTTTTTTACCTTGAGCAGAAATGTTATAAAGAAGTTTCCGATATAACCGGATACGACTTAAACAAAGTAAAAAGCTATATTCAGAATGGTAAACGAAAACTGAAAATCTGCATAGAAAAGAACAGTGAAAAATAATTATCCTGATAGTCTGACCATTCAGCAATACCTTGAAGGGAAGCTGGATCCTGAAGTTGCGCATCAGCTTGAGAAACAAGCTCTGGATGATCCCTTTCTGTGGGATGCATTGGAGGGCTATTCTACATACAGGGATCCTGCTGCAAATCTAAGTATACTTCAACGACAATTGCATGAACGGATCGTTCATCTTCAGGAAAATAAAAAAGTATTTGACCTTAGTTGGCAAAGGCTAAGTGTTGCAGCGGCAGCCGCTGTGATGTTCATTTCCGCGGGTATATTGTTTTGGATGAATAGTCAGCAAGCTCCCGAACGGCTGGCTTCCCAGTCGCAGAAGCCAGTGGAGGTGAATGTAATTGACCGGGATTCTGTAAAGGCTGTAATTAGCACAACTGATCCTCAGTTAGCCTCTTCGAACAAGAAAGAAGCTCGGCTTAACACAAGTCAAAATGCTCCGGTCTCCGGATGGCTTAAGTATCGGGAATACCTGGAACTGAACACACTGAAATTTTCTCCTGAACCCAGGCTTAGTGGTTCTGTTCTCCTGTCTTTCCAGGTCGGGACTGATGGGAAGCTGAGTAATTTCCGTGTTGTCGAAGGCTTCAACGAAGAGTATGATAAAGAAGCTATACGCATTGTTAGAACTGGCTCCGTCTGGACGCCGGCGTCTAATGGGCAGTCTTACGAAGCCCGCCTTAAAATTAGCTTTCCTGGTAAATAAGCTGCTTTAAAACAGTCTATTCTTTTCCTTAGCTTTAAATAAATTCGCCCCTATGAAAAAATTATTGATGTTAGTCCCTATCATATTCGCTTTTGCTTGTCAGCCGAAAAGTGCTGATCAAACCGCTGAAACGGATGAAAAGGTTCAAGACCCGCATTCATTTGCCAAGCCTTTAGAGGCGGTGGTTAAGCATCTCGACCTGAAGATAAACGTTGATTTTGACACAAAGCTAATTTCCGGGATTGCTTCATGGACCATAGAAAACCCCTCCAAAGGCGACGAAATCATTTTTGATGCACGAAACCTTACCATCAGTAAAATTACTCTGGGTGATGATGAGAAAGAAACAACTTTCAGCCTGGGTGACGAAGCCAAATTTATGGGTCAGTCTCTAATGGTTAAAATTGATGAAGGGACGACTAAAGTAAATATACATTACACCAGTTCTGCTGATGCGGCGGCGGTACAATGGCTGAATCCCCAGCAAACTGCCGGTAAAAAACATCCTTTCATGTTTACCCAATCACAGGCCATATTAGCACGTACATGGATACCTTGCCAGGATAGCCCTGGGATTCGCTTCACCTATAATGCAACGGTTACTGTACCCAAAGAACTACTGGCTCTCATGAGTGCCGAGAATCCTCAGCAGAAAAACGCTGAAGGGGTATATTCTTTCCGCCAGCCTAATGCAATACCTTCTTATCTTATGGCACTGGCGGTTGGGGATCTGGAATTTAAAGCTGTTGATGAACGCACCGGGGTTTATGCTGAACCTGTGACTTTACCTAAAGCAGTTTACGAACTTGCGGATCTGGGTAAAATGACTACAGCTGCTGAAAAGATATATGGGCCATATAAATGGGGCAGATATGATGTGCTGATTTTGCCGCCAAGCTTTCCTTTCGGAGGTATGGAGAATCCGATGTTAACCTTTGCAACACCAACGATTATTGCAGGCGACCGTTCCCTGGTAAGCCTGATTGCTCATGAACTTGCACACAGCTGGAGCGGCAATTTGGTTACAAATGCTACCTGGAATGATTTCTGGCTCAATGAAGGGTTTACTACTTACTTCGAAAGACGGATTGTTGAAGACGTATATGGTAAAGATGAAGCAAAAATGCAGGAACTGCTGGGCTACCAGGGTTTACAAGCTCTGGTTTCGGAAATGGGCGCGACCAATGCAGATACAAAGTTGAAAGTGAATTTTGAGGGCCGCGATCCGGACGAAGGTGTGAGCGATATCGCCTATGAAAAAGGGTATTCCTTTATAAGAACTATTGAAGAAGCAGTCGGACGAGACAAGTTTGATGTCTTTTTGAGAGGATATTTCGATTCTCACGCTTTTAATTCCGTTACCACCGAGCAGTTTCTCTCGTATTTGGATTCTAATCTGATCAAAGGCGATAAGGCCTTGGAAGCAAAAATCAATATTGATTCCTGGGTATATCAGCCGGGTTTGCCGGTTAACAGCCCGCCGGTTAGCTCAGCCAAATTTACCAGTTTAGATAGCCTTTTAAACCAATGGAAGAAAACCGGAGATATATCCGTTCTAAACGACACGCTTTCTACAAATGAAGCATTGTATCTGATAAGCCACCTTCCTTCAAACATAAGTCTTCAACAAATGGCGGATCTGGACAAAAAGTTCAATTTCACATCATCGGGAAACTCTGAAATCCAGGCAGCATGGTACACCCTGGCCGTACGGATGAAATATCAACCAGCATACCCGAACATCGAAAAGTTTTTAACAGAAGTAGGCAGACGCAAGTTCTTGATGCCTCTATATAAAGAAATGGTCAAAACACCGGAAGGTAAGGAATGGGCCAAGAAGATCTATGTTAAGGCCAGGCCAAATTATCATTCTGTGGCGTATAGTTCGATTGATGAATTGTTGAAATAGAGCCAGGAACCCAGAACCAAGAGCCAAGAACCGCGACGGAGGGTCTTTCTTCTGGGTTTTGAAAACAGGGGACGACGAATTGCTGACAACCACGAATATGCCAAGTATTGTAGCGCTGTGAAGGCTCAGGTTAATAAGTAAAACGTCACTACGAAAACACTTCTAAAAACAAGGTGGAAAGAGTCTTGATTCCTGGTTCTTGATACTTGGCTCTTCTCTACAGGAACAAACTCAACACCCAATAAAGTATCGCCGCAAGCGCTGCAGAAACCGGTATAGTAAGAATCCAGGCCCACATCAGGCTGATCGTAACACCCCAGCGTACTGCTGAAACGCGCTTGCTTAAGCCAACCCCGATAATTGCACCGGTAATTGTATGGGTAGTAGAAACCGGAATTTTAAAGTACTCAGTAAAAAACAAAGTAACTGCACCAGCGGTTTCCGCAGCTACTCCTTCAAGAGGGGTAACTTTCGTAATTTTCGTGCCCATGGTTTTAACGATTTTCCAGCCACCGCTCATTGTTCCTGCTGCTATAGCAGTATAACAAGCGATTGGAATCCATTCAGGAATATGATTGATTTTCACTTTTCCGTCTATAACGGTGTAGCCTACCTGCAGCCATGAGGACATCGTGTCCACGCTTAAATTGGCATCTTTCAAATACACGATAACAGCTGCAGCGATGATACCCATTACTTTTTGGGCATCGTTGGCACCATGTCCAAGACTGAATAATGCCGAAGATACTAGCTGTAATTTTTTGAACCACCACTCAGCTCGGGATGGGTTAGCATACCGGCAGATATTTATGATGATTACCGTTATGGTGTATGCCATGATCATACCTATAACGGGTGCAAGAACGATAAATGCAGCGATCTTACCGATTACTCCAAGATTTATCACGTCAAGACCTCCATGGGCCACCGCGGCTCCGGCAAATCCACCGATAAGGGTATGTGATGAGCTAGACGGTATTCCAAACCACCAGGTAAAAAGGTTCCACGCAATTGCTGCCAGAACCCCCGCGAGAATTACCACCAGGTTAATGTTCATCGTGTCCGCCGTTTTTGCAACAGTATCAGCGATGTTCAGATTGAACAGAAAGTACGCTAGAAAGTTGAAAAATGCTGCCCAAAGAACAGCCTGAAAGGGGGTAAGGACCTTGGTAGAAACAACCGTGGCAATTGAATTGGCCGCGTCATGAAAGCCGTTAATATAATCGAACAGCAATGCTAAAATTATAACGACAATTAATAGTGTAAAACCCATGGTCTGACGAGTATCGTATAATTTTTATGCGTTTTTAACAAGGATAGATTCGAGAACGTTGGCTGCATCTTCACACATGTCTGTTGCATCCTCAAGAGCGGATAAGATTTCTTTATACTTGATTAGTTTAACGGCATCTTTTTCATACATAAAGAGCTCGCTCACTGCTTTGTCAAAAACGTAATCAGCTTGATTCTCAATGCTATTGATACGGACACAAGAATCGGCAATAACCCGCACATTTTTAAGGTCACGTAACTCGTGGATAGCTTTGTTAAGATCCTGACAGGCCTGTAATATAAGGCCTGCAAGTTCTTTTATAGGAGGAGTAATTTCCGTAACCTGGTAGAGGTCGATTCTGCTTGCAGATCCGTGAATGTAATCCGCAATATCATCAAGTGCACTGGCAAGACGGTGAATATCTTCACGATCAAAAGGCGTGATGAAATTTTTACTCAGTTCCAGATGGATCTGGTGAGTAATCTCGTCGCCCTTATGTTCCAGGTCCTCAATATCTTTAAAAAGCTCCTTACGACGCGTCAGGTCTTCGGTATTGAGCGCTTCAACAAGTTTCTCACCCAGAACAATCAAATTTTCGCTGTCCTTTTGAAACAGCGGAAAAAACTTTTTGTCTTTTGGGATAAAGTACTGGAAAATACCATTCAATGACATCTCGTGAGGTTTTAATGTGTTTGCAAAAATACCATACCAATGTTAAGTTAATGTTAACATTTATTGACGGATTTCTACTTTTCCCGCGCCAGGGTGAATCCAAAGGTAGAGCCAATATTTTCCGTACTTCGAACCGTAATGGTTTGCTGGTGGGCCTCGATAATATGCTTAACGATCGCCAGACCTAATCCCGAACCGCCAATCTGACGGGAGCGGCTTTTATCCGTGCGGTAGAACCGTTCAAAAAGACGTGTAAGGTATTTTTCTTCGATTCCAATTCCATCGTCAGTTATTTCGACCAGGAGCTGATCATGTAGCTCAAACGTTTTTATGGAAGTTGTGCCCCCGCTCTTTCCATATTTAAATGAATTGTCGATCAGGTTCACCAGAACCTGCCGTATTTTTTCTCTATCGGCATACACCCAGGTTACATCGTTGTACTTTTCCTTGAACTCCATGCTGATGTTGTACTTTTTTGCCTTTAATTCTAATGCTTCCATCACTTCAGTGATGAGTTCTGCAAGATCGAATTTTTCGTATTCAACAGGTATTTCGCCGCTTTCCAGCTTGGAAATGGCATCGAGGTCCTTAATGAAAAAGGCTAGTCGATCCACATTTTTGGAAGCTTTGTCGAGGAATTGCTTAGCTAGCTCAGGATCATCTATATCATCTTCCTGAAGGGCCTCAATATAACCCTGGATGGCAAAGAGGGGTGTCTTAAGCTCATGCGAAATATTAGAAAGAAATTCCCTCCTGAATTTTTCCTGCTCTTTAAGCTGGTCAATTTCGGTCTTTTTGTCGCGGGCCCATTCTTTTACTTCATGCTCCACATCGTTAATCGGATCGCTGCTCACATATTCTCCCAAAGCATCTTTAAGGTCTCTTCCCAGCTTTAGGTTATGAATCAGTTTATAGATCAGCTTGATCTTACTGTAAACAAATCGCTCTATCAGGTAATAGAAGACAGCATAGGTTATGATCAGTGATACAGTGAAAGTGATTATAAAATCGACCCACTTTTGCTGGAAATAGAAATTGATTATCGACAGAGATAACGCTACAGCTAACGCATTGATAAAAACCAGTACCCAGAGTTTCATTCAGCTAATTTAGTATTTAAAAAACTCTGCCATGTGTCTTTTTAACAATGATTTCGTTAAGTTCCGGTAAAGCTTGCAAGGTTCTAACCGCTATCTCCGATAAAAGAGGCTTTCCAAATAAACGCTGAATAGTTCTGCCTGCCTTTAACCTCCAGGCAAATTCCCTTGACCAATTATCAGTGTATTCATGTTCTAAGGCCTCCCTTTTAATATTTTCTCCCGACCAATACCGAATGACGCAACCGGATAAAATTTTTGCGGAATGGATAGCTATGGCCATTCCATTTCCGCATAAGGGGGTAATCATCCCTGCCGAGTCTCCGCAGAATAGCAGGTGATTTTCAATCAGCGTTTTTGGTTCAAAAGAAATTTCATTGATCACTTCCGGTTTTTCGCTTAGGAATTCTGAATTTTTAAAAAGATTCTTTAAGAAAGGATTTCTATGAAGCACATTTTCTTCCATTTCGGATATCCCGGTGAAGTTTTTAAGATTGGAGGTTTTGGAAAGGTAACAAAGGTTGAACTTTTCGCCCTCTATCTTGCATACACCAGAATATCCTCCATTAAAATTGTCAAGCCTGATAAGGTTTGCAGGAAGATCTGTTTTTATATGATACTTAACCCCTAAATATGGGCTTCTGTTATAAAAAAAACTCCGTTTTAATTTTTGATCCAGGTTCGATCTTTTGCCGTATGCTGCAATAGCGATGGGGGAGTAGTGGATTCCATTTTCCGCGGTAATCTCGAAAATGTCATCTTTAAAGCTTATGTCGATTACTTTTTCAAAATGAAAACTTACGCCCTGCTTCACAGCCAGTTTAAATAAGGAGTTATCAAGCGTATACCGGCTTAGCCCGAATCCTCCCATCGATAGGTTTGAAGTCAGCTCCAGGCCCCCTGGAGTAGTTACTATCAATCGGTTGATATGAGATGGCGCAAAATCTGAGAGAGGTACGCCAAGCGATTTTAAGAAAGGTAAAGCTTCATTTGAGATGTATTCACCACAAACCCGGTGGAAAGGGTATGGTTTCTTCTCGAAAAGTGTCACTTCAAATCCTGCTTTTTGCAATAAAATCGCTGATGTCAGACCAGCCAAGCCCCCCCCGACTATTATGACCTTTTTTGGGACGCCCATGTCAAGTCCGTTTTGTTGAGTCTATACAAATTTGCCACCTGAATGCCCACATCCACTTAACAGTATAGTCCTTAATTCTTGCAGCGCGGAGCATACTAACTATATCATCTTTATTAAAGCTTCTCAATACTGACACTTTTGAATCATGCTTCACCATTTCCGATTTGGAAAAAATGGACGTCAGCAGCCCGATTGAATAGTATGCAAACCAGTGCCTGTGGAGATCATTTACAATCACCGCGGTACTCGCGCAGTCTGTCATTTTTTGTATCAGTTTTATCCAGTCTGGAGTTTTGAAGTGGTGGGTAAATAGGCTCGATATGACTACGTCAAATTGATTTGTCTTTAAATCATCACTTATGACATCCGACAGCCTGTAAGATATTTCAGGGAATTCAGCAGATTTGTCACGGGCATACTCTATTGCAGCAGCAGTGGCATCAATTCCAACCAGATTGAGTTTCAGGTTCTTTTTACGTGCCCATAAAGCTATGTACCTTAAGGAATCTCCACCGCCGCAACCCCAATCGCTGATTGACATACCATCTTTCAGCTTGATTGTATCGAATGCATCAAGGAACACACGATATCCGCCCAACATCACGTTGACGACTTCGAGCTCATCCATAATTGGATCGATGATGTTATGGCCGAGTGAAAAATCGTCCATCATTTCCTCTTCTGTACTCCTTCGACTGAAATCAGGCATTGGTAATTTTTTTTAATATCATAGATTCCACTGTCAAACCCGGCCCAAAGGCAAATCCCAGAACATTTTTTCCAGATTCGGAGTTATTTTCCTTAAGGATTTTTTCCAATACAAATAGAATTGTTGCTGAAGACATGTTACCAAAATCGCGTAATACCTCATAGCCAAATTTGTTGCTCTCAGTAGAAAATTTAAGCGCTGTCTCCGCAGCTTCAAGTATTTTTCTTCCTCCGGGATGTATCGCGTAGCAATCAATTTGATCAGCTGTAAGGCCTGACTTTTCAAGCAGCTTTTCAGCTATAGATGGGATGTGTTTAAAAATGAGTTTTGAAACTTTAGATGTTAGTCGCATTTCAAAGCCATTATCCCCAATGTTCCAGCCCATTTCATTTCTTGCCGCGGGTATGAATTCGGAATAAAAGGTGTCAAGCTGGAGCATGTTTCCGGCGCCAGTTCGGCCTTTGCTATTCTCAACTAATGCTGCCGCTGCCCCATCTGAAAAAAGTGAGTTTGCTACCCAGTTGTCCAGGGTGTTTTCTTTTTGAAAATGAAGGGTGCATAATTCGATACATACAATCAGGACTTTCGCATCCTCTTGAGCCCGGCAAATATAATCAGCTGTCTTGAGCGCGTTCAAGGCACCATAACAACCCATAAAATTTATACAGGTGCGCTCGATGCTATGATCCAGGCCAAGTAATTCTACAATATTAATATCAATTCCAGGAGCATACATACCGGTGCAGCTGACGGTGATCAGATGGGTAATTTTTGAATGTATATCTGTAGCTAAGTTATCTAAACAGTTTTTTGCCGCTGATACCGCAAGCCCGGCAGCTTCCTGCTGATATTGCTCCATTCTTTTGGCGGTTCCCGGGAAGGAATTGTCGTTTTCAGAATTTCGAAATAGGAGCCCATCGTTGTATTCTTTGCCAAAATCCGGAAGAACAGAGTATCGGTAATCAATTCCGGAATTATCATAAATTAGCTTCAAGCGGGATGCGTTATTCTTATCCAGTTCGAATGCTTCGACCATAAAATGGTAAATATCATTTTGAGAAATCCGGTATTTAGGGTTAGCGGTACCAATCGCGGTTATACAACTGCTCATTAAGGGAAAGTACTAAATATTAGGTCTATTGGTTTTCATTCTAACAGCAATTTTGTATAGCTGTTTTAAATTCATGGACAGAGTGATGGATACAGCTTATATAGTAATTTAGTAAAATGATTTCTCAATGGAAAATGGTGCCGAGCAGATCAACCCTGCTTCATATGCGCTTCGCCTTTTCATTCTTTCTGTTACCGGTATTTTTTTTCGCATGCAGCCAGGTGCCGCAAGTAATTCCAATTAATGCAATTTTAACGTTCATTATTTGGCATTTCCTTGTTTACCCCGCCAGTAATGGCTACAATAGCTATTTTGATAATGACGAGGGAAGTATTGCCCTTATTGAGAATCCCCCCGAGGTTGATAAAAGTCTTTACTATTTTTCTATTTTTCTGGATATTGTGGCTTTGCTTGCGGCAGCAATTGTCAGCTGGAGCTTATTTGCTGCAGTGCTCATTTACGGTGTGTTTTCGAAGTTATACAGCCATCCTTCCGTGAGGTTTAAGAAATATCCCATTGCGAGTTTTTTAATCGTGTTCATATTCCAGGGGGCATGCGTCTACTGGAGTACTTACGCAGCTATTTCTGGTCTTGATCTTTTTACCGGGTGGAATTCCACCTTCGTTATAGCCGGACTGATCTGTTCCTGTCTGATAGGAGCCACATATCCCTTAACCCAGATTTATCAGCATGATGAAGATAGAATGCGCGGGGATCATACATTAAGCCTCGTTCTTGGCGTTACGGGAACTTTCTTGTTTTCTGCAGCGATGTTTATCCTGGCTGGAATCCTTCAGTGGTGGTACTGGCACAATATAGGTATGATAAATCACTTCTGGCTTTTTATCGTATTCGCCATTCCTGTTGTATTGTATTTCGGCACCTGGTTTTTAAAAGTTTATAGAGATCCATCCCAGGCCAATTTCAAGAATATGAGCCGGATGACTATAATAAGCGGCGGAATGATGGCGGCCTATTTTGGCTTATTGAACTTTATTTAGCTCACGCCATTCCATTCATTCTCAAATTGCTTCAGATAAGTTTCCATGAATCGATGACGTTCCGTTGCAATCCGGCGGCCTGCTTCCGTATTCATCTTATCCTTTAAAAGGAGGAGTTTTTCATAAAAATGATTAATGGTAGGGGCTGAGTTGTTTTTATACTCTTCCTTAGTCATATTTAAAACGGGCGGTATTTGAGGATTATATATTTCACGATTCTTATGTCCGCCATAAGTAAAAGCTCTTGCTATGCCCATTGCGCCTATTGCATCAAGACGATCGGCATCCTGAACAATTTCAAGTTCTTTAGAATGGAAATTAACTGCACCGAGGCCAGAGCGAAACGACATATTGCGGATGATCTCTTGAACATGCCCGATAATATTTTCATCAACTTGAATTGATCTTAAAAAATCGCCGGCTTTCTGAGGGCCCATCTCTTCGTCACCTCCATTAAACTTACTATCGGCAATATCATGGAGCAAAACCGCGAGTTCAACCACCAGGTGGTCGGCTTTTTCCGTTTTCAGTATTAGTTCAGCATTTTTGTATACACGATGGATATGCCACCAATCGTGTCCGGCTTCCGCTCCTTCAAGAGTATCTTTAACAAACGATTCCGTTTGAGCGACAATAGTTTTATTCTCCTGGTTTTGGATCACGCTTACTGCCTTCATATAATTCATACTCTAAAAGCCTGCAGTCAAGCTTTCCATTATAAAATTCAATTCTTCGGGATGCACGAAGCCCTATCTTCTTTGCCAGATCAGGATTACCGGTGAAGATATACCCTTTATAGCCCTTGCAGTGCTGTTTCATGAAATCGCCAATCCGCTTATAAGTTGCTTCGAGCTTTGAATGAACACCGAGGCGTTCTCCATATTCCGGGTTAAAGACAACAATGCCCGGGCCTTCCGGAACTTCTGTGTCTGCAAAATCGCATACGGCAAAATCAATCAGATGATCAACGCCTGCGGTTTTTGCATTTCGTTGTGATACATCTATGGCATCGGCTGAAAGATCCGTTGCAATTATTCGGGCGGGCATTTCCTTCTTTGACTGGTCTTTCAACTTCCTTCTTTCCTGAAAGAAAATTTCTTCCTCATACCCCATAATATGCATGAAGCTATAATTCATCCGGAACAAGCCGGGAGTTTTATCAGTTGCAAGAAGGGCTGCTTCGATAGCAAGTGTTCCAGATCCGCACATGGGTACAATAAACGGTGTTTTTTTATCCCACTCAGTAGCCATGATTACTCCCGCTGCCAACGCTTCAAGCATCGGGGCTTTTCCAGGAATCTTGCGGTATCCGTGCTTGGCCAGTGTTTCGCCTGAAGTATCTATAAAAATCTCAGCGTCATTTTCTTTCCAATACAAATGGATTACCGCCTTGTCGGCCTCCGGGCCTGTATTAGGCCTGATTCCTTTCTTGTCTTTAATCCGGTCTACTATCGCATCCTTGACTTTAAGGTTCGCAAAAAGGGGAGTAGTTATAGTTTCGTTATCCACCGTTGAGCTAACGGAAAAATATCCTGTAAAATCCAGAATTTCTTCCCACTCAATTTCCATCAATTCTTTATATAGCCTGGCGGGATTCTCAGCTGTAAAAGCCTTGATTGAATATAGTACCTGGCTGGCACATCTCAGGTTTAAATTTAATGGGATACAGTCGTTTATCGAGCCTTCGAGCTCAACTCCGGTGCTAAAAGCACGTACAATTTTATATCCTAGTGCTTCAACTTCACGCTGCAAATAGGGCAATAAGCGATTATTGCAGGTAATGATGATCTTACTCTTTTTGTGGAAAACTTGCATAATAAATTGCAAAGTTAACAATTAAAACCTGCCTGAATTTTATACTTTTACAAATGTTTGCGGCTAGAGTTTTGTCCCACCCCAATGGACAGCCCGCTTCATTATTTTAACGCTTATAGAAGATCATTAAATACAGGAAACCATGGACATTAAAGGAAAAGTACATGAAATCTCACAGGTAATTACCGTGAGTGATAAATTCAAAAAACGTGAACTTATTCTGGAATATGCTGAGAACCCAACTTACCCGGAGTATGTGAAGTTCGAAGCGGTACAGGATAAAGTGAATTTGTTTGATAACATTAAAGTTGGAGATCAGGTAGAGCTGTTTTTTAATTTACGAGGAAGGCCATGGACTGACAAAACAGGGAAAACTTCATATTTTAACACCTTAGCCGTGTGGAGAATCAATCCGCTTGGCGCTGAAGCTTCATTTGCCTCAGCACCGGAATATGCAGCACCGGTAGATATTACTTCAGCACCGGATGACGATGATTTGCCATTTTAATTTCCAGGTGCAACATTTTTACCGCGGAGTTCGCAAAGTATAACGCAAAGGCTAAGCGCTTAAATGCAGATCGGTTAAACTTTTACTCCGCGTACTCTGCGGAAAACTCAGCGCACTCTGCGATTAAATTAAAATTCAAAAGCCCCTTAACCGGAAACCGGAAGGGGCTTTCTCACCTCACCTAAACAGAACTATTCTTTAACTATTCTCTTTACGAACCAATTTCCATTCTGGTTTACTGTTACGTAATACAAGCCATTTTTGGGAAGTGTAAACTGCCTGACATAGTTACCACTGAAATTTGCTGTCTCGTCCTTAAAGATAAAGTTCATCTCACTATCAAGAACGTTGATTATTGTACTTCCTTTACTGGCCAGATTGAAAGAAAGGGTCATCTTGCCACTCGAAAAATTGGGAAACAAGGTCAGGTCATCGACGTCCAAAGTTTTAGCGATAGTTTCTGAACCTGTTATTTTCTTCAGCTGATCTTTGCCTGCATCGCTCATTCGTATGTTTACGCGGCTGGAAATCCCGTCCTTGTCTGTATGATTATAATTGAATGAAGATGAGTTGTTTCTTTCTAAAGGGCCTGCAAAAGCTCTCCTTTCGATGTCGAAACCTGGACCGTTGCCTCTAAATACCATAGCCACAGGCCTTCCCGGCATCATCTCGCGATGCATGGTAATTACGCGTTTTCTTAGATTGCTATCGAGCCCATTTAATTCAAAGCGCTGCATTAAGCTGTCCATATTGAATTTAAAACTCTGGCTGCTATCGCCGTCAAAATCAAATACACGAATATCTTTATCAGTAATTAGACTGTCGCCATTATACCTGAACACCTTCAAGTCCCCGGGCTTTTTACTCTTGAAATTGTAAGTTCTCACTTCCGCACCTATGTCATCATTCCAGTGCAACACGCCGGGAGCTTGTCCATCCCTGGTAATTACGATCTCTTTTTTATCACCACCATCTTTTCGGATGATCACCCGATCGCTGCTCGATCGAATTGTCGAACCCCTGTTAAAATTCTTTTCCATCTCCCTGAATTCTTCGCGGAGTTTAGCTCGTTCATCTTTATTAAGGTCACTAAATTTTTTTCCGTTAACGGTAGTGTCGCCGTTATTGATAATAATGCTGCGGCTTATCGCCTTTTTTTCTTGCCCATAGGCGGCATAGTCGGGCGCTACCGCTGCAATGGCAAACAGGCATAAAAGGCTTTTTAGTAGATTCTTTTTCATATAATGAATTTTAATACTGAACAAAAATATCGCAGCCCGGGCTGCTATTTTGTTAACGCTTTGTTAAAAAATGTTAAAACTGCTTTGGCATAGAGCTGGTTACGTATTTTTGTGATTGCATGAAGAAAAGAAGTATTGGTTTAATAATCGGGTTAATGGCTATTGCGCTTGTCGGTGTGATGGGCATGCAGCTGTATTTTTTCCGGGAGTCGTATCAGCTGCAGGAAAAGATGTTTGATCAATCGGTTCATGAAGCTTTAACGAACGTTGTGGATCGTATCGAGAAACGAGATGCGAATAATTTCCTCGTTAAAAAGGCAGAAACAAGTATTTCGCCTATAGTGAAAAGCGAGATTCCAAAACCGCTTGTTGCTAAGGTGGAAGAAGCACCTGTTGCAAAACGCAGAAGTCGTTACGCCGACATGAGCTATGTACTTCGCGAAAAGAGAATTGAAGATAGTATTTTCAGGATAAGAGACAGTATTTTCCTGGCCCGGAATCCAAACGTACTGGTGATCGATGATGCTTTAACTGCCGAGGAGCTTAAAGTCCAGCAATTTAACCTGAGAGGTGCTGTAACGGAATACATTGACGCTTTTGGACAATTGCAGGAAAAAACTCATTTAACCGTGTCGCGTATTAGGGATAATCTGCCGCCCGTTCCTGTTTTGTATGAGGACGTTCAAATAGCTGCTGCCGTAAGAGATTCGGTGAGACAGTATATAGTCTTCGATGATGTTAAAGGCCCGTCTCTTCGTACCATCCCGAAACCGAAGCTTCGTTTTCACATTCCTCCTCCTGAACTTCCAAAGCCTAGGAAGAAAAACAAAGTGGAAAAAGTACAGGAACTTCTGGCTGCAGAAACTAAGAAAAAAGATGTTTTTAAAGACCTTTTTGAGGAGTATGGCAAAGTCAGCCTTCCTTTAAATAAACGAATCCATCCGCAAACACTCGATTCGATGCTGAGGATGGAGCTGATCAGCCGGTCCATTAACAGCGACTTCGAGTATAAGGTGACGTCGGCAAACCGCGACTCACTTATATTTACGCGTGCCTCAAACCAGACAAAATTCCTTCCTTATAATAGCTACGAGATTCCTCTTTTTCCTAAAGAAATAGTAATGGACTCTGGAATGCTGACCATCACTTTTCCGGATAAGAACAGAGTTATACTCGCTAACCTTACGGCGATGATGAGTTTGTCGGGCGGGCTTCTTCTGGTACTGATATTCTGCTTTGGATATACTATCCATACCATCCTGATGCAGAAAAAACTATCTGAGATGAAGACAGATTTCATCAACAACATGACACACGAATTTAAGACTCCGGTTGCGACAATAATGATCGCTAGTGAGGCCCTCCGCGATTCGGAACTTACCAACGATAAAAAACGTGTTGACCGATTAGCGAATATTATTTATGATGAAAACGTTCGTTTGGGAAGCCACATTGAACGTGTTCTTAACATTGCTAAAATTGATAAGGGAGATTTAAAACTCGAACACAAGGATGTTGAAATGAACGACCTTCTTGCGGCTATTGTTGATAGCATGTCGCTTCAGCTTCAAAAAAGAAACGCAACAATCGACCTTGATTTACAGGCAAGTAAATCCACGATTATGGGTGATGAACTACACCTGTCCAACATCATATTCAACCTTCTTGATAATGCTAATAAATATAGTCCTGAAGATCCGCAAATAAAGATCAGCACACTCAATTCGGGCAAGAACTTGGTTATTAAAGTGGCAGATAAAGGTATTGGAATGAATCGCGACCAGCTTAGCAAGATTTTCGACCAATTTTACCGTATACCTACCGGCAACGTGCATGACGTAAAAGGATTTGGGCTCGGGCTGAGCTATGTGAGCAATATTGTTAAGAAATTACATGGGACAATAAAGGTCAGGAGTGAGAAGGATAAGGGGTCTGAATTTGAAATTAGTTTACCGTTGAAAACGATATGATTGTCAGGTCGGAAAATTTAACCGCAGAGTACGCAGAGTTTTCACTCAGAGTACGCAAAGTATCGCTCTGGGGATGAATATTTCACGCACTCTTGTACGTATTTTGCGCAAAACTCCGTGCCCTTTGCGGTAAAAAAATAGATATGAAGAAAATATTACTAGCCGAAGATGACCCAAACCTGGGAATGCTCCTGCAAGACTACCTCCAGTTAAAAGGTAAGTTTGAAGTTGTGCTTTGTCAGGATGGAGACGAAGCCTTACGCGCCTTTACTAAAGAGAGTTTCGACGTATGCATTTTTGATGTGATGATGCCTAAAAAGGATGGTTTTACACTAGGTAAAGAAATTCGTAAGATTAGTCCACACGTGCCTATTATTTTCGCTACTGCGAAAGCTATGATTGAAGATAAATCTGAAGCTTACAGCCTTGGCGGAGACGACTATATCACTAAACCATTTCGGATCGAAGAATTGCTGCTGCGTATCAATGCGCTCTTGAAGCGGATGTCGGGACCGGATAAATCCGACGGGGCGGATCAGCCTACGAAATTTGATATCGGAAATTATATATTCGACTACACCGCTCAGATGATCAGTATGGGACCGGATCAGCAAAAGGTTTCTACCAAAGAAGCTGAACTCCTGCGTTTACTTTGCCTGAAGAAGAATGAAGTCCTGACACGCGAAGAAGCTCTCATCAGCATCTGGCATGACGATAATTACTTTAATGGCAGAAGTATGGATGTTTTCCTCAGTAAATTACGGAAATACCTTAAAGAGGATCCCAAGGTGGAGATCATAAATGTGCACGGGAAAGGGTATAAGCTCCTCGTTAATTAGAGAATTAGAGAATGAGCAAATTAGTAAATGTGACGACGCACCTAATTTGCTCATTCTCTAATTCACTCAATTTGCTAATTTACAAATCGAACTTAATTCCCTGCGCCAGGGGTAATTTATCCGAATAATTAATCGTATTCGTCTGCCTGCGCATATAGGCTCTCCAGGAATCTGATCCTGATTCGCGGCCCCCGCCAGTTTCTTTCTCGCCACCAAATGCACCGCCAATTTCAGCACCTGACGTTCCAATGTTTACGTTCGCAATTCCGCAATCAGATCCTGCATAAGATAAAAACTGTTCTGCTTCGCGAAGATTTAAAGTCATTATCGCTGATGACAAGCCTTGAGGAACCCCGTTTTGCATGGCAATAGCTTCATCCAGGGTTTTATATTTCATAAGATATAAGATCGGCGCAAAGGTCTCATGCTGAACAATTTCATAGTCATTTTTAGCTTCCGCGATGCAAGGCTTAACATAACAACCTGATTCGAATCCGCTGCCTTCCATAACACCTCCTTCAACCACGAATTTACCGCCTTCATTTTTGCATTTTTCAATGGATTCGAGATAGCTTGTAACAGCATCTTTATCAATCAGCGGACCTACATGATTATTCTCATCTAGCGGGTTCCCGATTTTTAATTGCCCATATGCCTTGATTAGCTTATCTCTAAAATTATCGTAAACGCTTTCATGAATGATTAGCCTTCTTGTTGAAGTACATCGTTGCCCGGCCGTTCCTACTGCACCGAAAACTGCACCTACCAACGACATTTCAAGGTCAGCATCTTTGGAAATTATTATAGCATTATTTCCGCCCAGCTCTAATAAACTACGTCCCAATCGGGCACCCAGCGCGGCACCTACTGCTTTGCCCATACGGGTTGAACCTGTGGCAGAAACCAGTGGAACCCGTTTATCATTGCTCATTGCTTCGCCAATTTTCCTGTCTCCTATTACCAGGCAAGAAACTCCTTCAGGCACATCATTCGCTGCCAAGACTTTTTGAATTATTTTCTGGCAGGCAATTGCGGTTAATGGTGTCTTCTCGGAAGGTTTCCAAACGCAAACATTTCCGCAAACCATCGCTAACGCCGCATTCCAGGCCCATACTGCAACGGGAAAATTGAAGGCGGAAATGATGCCAACTACCCCGAGCGGGTGCCATTGCTCATACATCCGGTGTGCAGGACGTTCGGAGTGCATGGTTAAGCCATATAATTGGCGGGATAAGCCCACAGCGAAGTCGCAGATATCGATCATCTCCTGAACTTCGCCATAACCCTCCTGCAAACTTTTTCCCATCTCATAACTGACAAGCTTTCCAAGATCTTCTTTATTCTCACGTAGTGCATCACCGAACTGGCGGACTACTTCTCCGCGTTTAGGAGATGGCCATGTCCGCCATATCTGGAAAGCTTTCTCAGCTTGCTGTATAACGCTTTCATACTCTTCAACACCTGCAAAATTTACAGAAGCAATCACTTTGCCGTCTACCGGTGAATAAACGGCTTCAGGTTTGCCCGGACTGGCGCTCCAGTTTTTTCCCGTACTTGCAGAGTCATTAATTTCCTGTATCCCAAGGTTCTGTAGAAGCTTATTGATGTCGAATTGCATAAAATTTCGTATTTTTGTCAAAGTTAAGCATTTCTAAGAAGGCAGTTAAGCCGTTGATGGTTTTCTAATTTTCTTTTAGCCTTAGTAATTTATTTTCAGGTAATTAAAGCTT
>NZ_JBASJU010000169.1:0-30053 GCF_049655485.1 Daejeonella sp. | reverse complement strand
TGTCTGGGCTGAGAAAGAAGTAATCCGAATGTCACATAAAAAAACCGACTCTAAATATATTTAAAGTCGGTTTATGTACCCAGCGCCGGAATCGAACCGGCACAGTTTCCTATCGGTGTTTGAGACCGACGCGTCTACCAGTTCCGCCAGCTGGGCATTTTTTGAGTTTTAAGTTGTACGTTATAAGTTGTAAGTAACTAAACGCCGAGCTTAGTGTGTTATACGGGCCACAAACTTAGAAATTTTTTTGAAATTATGGAAGGTTGTTTAGATAAATATGCCAGTTAGATTTCCGATACTAAGTTTCATTTCAACTGAAGGCCCTGCAGACCAAAACTTGCCACTTCCATTTTCACCTTTCACCTTTTACCTATCACCTATCACCTTATCTGAACTTCCCCATACTCGACCGAATCCTCTGCAAATACTTCTCCCTATACCAAATATCCTTAATCTTCAACAGGATGCCGTTTTGATCCGGATTAGTTTTAGAGTCAAATTCATCAGTAAGGAGCTTTAGTTCATCAAACAAAGAAGCTTCTAACTGGTCGACCTCTGAAGAGAGGCTCATTAATCGGCCTTGATCAGGATCAAATTCCATGTCCATCAAAGCTTCATTTACATCCATCATGTCCATCAGAAACTCTTGAGGAAGGGCATATTTATCACCTTCCACAAGCATATCATTAAGTTCCAGAATATATTCGATCCGTTTTAACGGATCTGAAAGAACTTTGTAGGCTTTATTATTAAGAGTTGAAAGCTCCAGTATTTCGTCCTGCTTTTCCTTTGATTCATTCGCATAATAATCCGGATGAAATTCTTTACTCAGAACGTAAAACTTTTTCTTCAGCAAGGCCTCGTCGACTTTGAATGTAGGAGGAAGATCGTATAACTCGAAGTAGGATTTATCGGGCATTTAATTAGGAATAGGGTTTTGTCTGGAATAGGATTTTATTGTCTGGAATAGGATTAGTAGGATGATAAGATTAAAGGATTAGGATTCATAGGATGATAGGATTCATAGGATACTGGATGCCTAGCGGCCGTAAACCGCCAACCGTCACCTCTCACCTCTCAACTCTCAACTCTCAACTGTCAACTAGTTTATCACGTGCTTTATAATATCATTCCCAAACACAAATACCATCAGAGTAATAAGGATCACAAATCCAACCATTTGCGCGCGTTCCATGAATTTATCACCCAGAGGTTTGCCTTTGACCATCTCGATCAGAAGGAAGACAGCGTGGCCACCATCAAGTGCTGGGATTGGTAAAAGATTCATCAAGGCAAGGGCCATTGAAAGTAATCCTACAAGGCTCCAGAACTTAACCCAATTGACAGTAGAACCAAACATCGTTGCAATACCAATAGGGCCTGTAAATGCTTTATTTGCCTTTACCTGGCCAGAAGCAACCTTGCCCAGTCCTTTTGCGTTATCCATAAACGAGCCCCATGCTCGTGAAGCTCCAACTGGCAATGCTTCAAGGAAGCCATATTCTACAGTTTCAAGAGGGATGTTGTAGTATTGAGGAATATAAATTCCGACAGTTCCTTCAGGTGAAACTTGAGTAGGTATTTGAACGGTTTTGTCGTCCCGAATTACCGTCAATTCAACCGGCTTATTTTTGCTGGCAACAACGAGTTGCTTAAACTCATCATAATAAGTTATAGCCGTATTGTTAACTGAGAGAATGCTATCCCCTACTTTTACACCAGCCTTCTCAGCATTTCCACCTGGTTCCACCATTGTTATTCCGGACATCTTCACCCTGGGTTCTACGAACTGGCTGATTCCAAGATCAGATACTTTCTCAAGAATATCACCGGGAACATGAATATTTTTAGTTTCACCATTACGCAGAACAGTAAGTTCTGTATTACCAAGTAAAACCTTAGAACTCGTTAGTTCTTCGAAACGTTTAACGGGTTTGCCGTTGACCTCAGTAATTCGGTCACCATTTTGGAGGCCAATCTCTTTCCCAATTACTCCCGGGGCAATCCCATAAGGTATTTTATCATTTGGCACAAATGTTTCGCCGTTGCTAAGTGTAAGCATCCAGAATATAAAAATACCAAGAACAATATTTACAGTTACGCCTCCAAGCATGACAATAAGTCGTTGCCAAGCTGGTTTGGAGCGGAACTCCCAGGGTTGTGGCGGGCCTGCCAACTGATCAGTATCCATAGATTCGTCGATCATTCCTGCGATCTTTACATAACCTCCTAACGGAAGCCATCCAATCCCATATTCACACCCTTTATAATTGAAGCTTACTAACTTAAATCCCCATGCATCAAAGAACAGGTAGAATTTCTCCACCTTTATGCCGAAAGCCCGGGCGGCGAAAAAGTGCCCTGCTTCGTGTAATATAATTAAAATTGATAATCCAAGTAACAGTTGACCTGTCATTATTAATCCATCCATGCTTTATTCTCTATTTTTTTAGATATTAAAATTTCCTGTTTGTTACTAAGTTCTGGGCATAATCCCGTGTCTGACGGTCAGTTTCCAAATAATCTTCCAACGCAGGTTCTAAAATGACCGGGATTCTTGACATACAGTCCTCTATCACATCGCTCATCTCCAGGAATCCTAAACGATCGTTCAAAAACTCAGCCACAACAATTTCATTGGCAGCATTGATGACGCATGGCATATTACCGCCCGTATTTAGCGCATCAAATGCAAGAGCCAGGTTCCTGAACGTCTTTTTGTCAGCCTGTTCGAAACTCAAGTTTGGAAAACCCATGAAGTTAAATCTGGGGAAATTATTCGGCAGCCTTTCCGGGTAGGTTATCGCATATTGTATAGGCAATTTCATGTCAGGAAGGCCCATTTGCGCTTTCATCGAGCCATCCTGAAATTGAACTATCGAATGTATTATAGACTGCGGATGAACAATTACATCAATTTGGGAGACATCAAGTTTAAACAGCCACTTGGCTTCTATCACCTCAAGGCCTTTATTCATCAAAGAAGCCGAATCGATCGTGATCTTTGCGCCCATGACCCAATTGGGGTGTTTTAATGCCTCATTTTTAGTAATTGATGCTAAAAATGAGGCATCTTTTCCCCTGAACGGCCCTCCTGAAGCAGTCAGGTAGATCTTTTCAATGGCGTTATTTTCTTCACCAGCCAGGCATTGGAATATGGCAGAATGCTCCGAATCGACCGGCAATATTTTGACATTGTGCTTTTCAGCAAGGCTGGTTACGAGGTCACCGGCCACGACAAGTGTCTCTTTGTTCGCTAATGCGATATCTTTTCCAGCTTTAATAGCCGCTAGTGTCGGTTTAAGTCCTGCGAAACCGACCATTGCCGTGAGTACAATTGAAATATCGGCGTGGGTAACTATCTCACACATTTCATCGATCCCGCAAAGCACTTTTATTCCGTGCGGATGCAATATAATCTGCAGATCCTCAAACTTTTCACGGCTTCCAATCACGACATAGGCTGGCTTGAATTCCAATGCCTGGGCAATCAGTAGTTCAGCATTATTTTGTGCGGTAAGCACAAATGCCCTAAACCGGTCCGGATTCTGACGGATAACTTCCAGTGCCTGAGTACCAATGCTACCGGTCGAGCCGAGAATGGCAATATTTTTTGTTTTCTGATCTGCTTTCAAATTATTCATCACGACTTATCAGTTTATCTAATTCGTCAGCAATCAGCCTGTCATTGGATAATCGTGGGACTTTGTTCTGTCCCCCAAGTTTACCCTGCGACTTCATATAAGTTCTGAATGCATCCTTTTTCAAGGAATGCATAATCAGTGGCTGCAAAACTTTTCCTTCAACAAGGTCCAGATAATACGAATTTAAGGCCTGCAAAGATTTGTCCACTTTAATACTGAAAGCTTTGAGATCTGCAGGAGGATTTACGAATTCCACGTACCACTCATGGTAAGGCAAGGTGCCATTGGAGGGACTGACCTGTGGAGCGACCGTAAATTCTGTTATTTCCAAGTTTTCTTCCTTTGCAACAGTCAATATCGCCGTCTCCACCTCCTCTCCTATCACATGTTCGCCGAAAGCCGAAATATAATGTTTAATTCTTCCGCTGACAATTATCCTGTAAGGATCTTTGGAAACAAACTTGATGGTATCACCAATGCTGTATCCCCATAGACCGGCATTAGTATTCATTATCAAGGCGTAATTTCTATCCAGTTCCACGTCTTTAAGGGAAACACGGGTGGGGTTATCATTGAAATATTCTTCAGCAGGAATAAACTCATAGAAAATACCTGAATTTAAAATCAAGAGCAAGCCCTTTTCAGTTTGAGAGTCCTGGAAAGCTATAAAGCCTTCGGAAGCCGGATAGGTTTCGATCGAAGGGATTTTTTTACCAATACTTTCTTCCAGCCTGGCTCGATAAGGTTCAAAATTTACACCACCGTAAACAAAAAGTGAAAAGTTTTTAAAAATATCTTTGATCTTCTTTCCGTCGGCATGAGCAGAAAGGCGGTCGAAATACATCTGCACCCAGGGTGGGATGCCTGAAATAAGCCTCATATCTTCATTGATAGTTTCTGCCACAATTGCTTCCACTTTCTCTTCCCAATCTTCGATACTGTTTGCATTAAAAGAAGGAAGACGGTTTCTTTGAAGATAGGCTGGGACATGATTCGCGACAATTCCTGAAAGGCGTCCAAATGCAATCCCATTTTTATTTTCCAGTACAGGGCTCCCCTGAAGGAAAATAATACGGCCATCCAGAAAATCAGCTTTGCCCGTTTCATGGATATAACAAAACATGGCATTTTGCGCAGCCTTCACATGCTCCGGCATCGAACTGCTGGAAATTGGGATATATTTTGTTCCTGATGTTGTGCCTGATGTCTTAGCCAGATATTTAGGTTTACCCGGCCATAGCACGTTGGCTTCGCCATCTACAACACGCTCGATATAATCTTTGATTCCTTCGTAATCCCGAACAGGTACCCTCTTCTTAAAATCGTCATATGAACTAATTTCCGAGAATTTATGGTCCCTGCCGAACGCGGTATCTTTGGCAGTTTTAATGAGCTTATTAAAAACATTATCCTGGGCAGCCAGTGGATTTTTCTTCCATTTATTGATCTGCATTACTGCAAATGCAGCAACAGGCTTAACTAAAAAAGACTTAATTCCCATCGTTCTTTTCTACTTCGTCAAGTAGTATTTCCTCCTCATCTGCATAATTGTTTACCATGTGCCGGTATGCAATAATAAGAATGATGCTGGAGAAAGGGACACTAAACAGTGTACCCAGGCCCAGCGCCATAGCCCCCAGAATGTTCACCCCCAACATCAGGAGAAACAACCTTAAAATGAACCAGAAATGGCCTTTTGTGAGCGTCCAGCTCTGACTTATCGACTCTGATGAACCGGACTCCTGATCAACGATAAATGCAACTACAAAGCAAAGGCGAATGGTTAGGTATGTTATCGGGATTGAAATCAGGATAAAAATGGGAAGCAGGTCCCAGGTGAACGGGTTTTCCTGATCTATTTCAATGTGAGGCGTGTTGAAAAAATACACAGAACTTATCACCGCTATCAGGAAAACCAGAACCAGGCTAATAATCAATTTAACCAGTAAAAAGTTAAATGCTTTAACCAGATTGGGAACGACATCCGGAAAAGAGGCATCTTTCGGATCATCGATCAACTTGAAAAACACCTGATAAAATGCTACGGTATAGAAAGCGTCGAAAAGAGATAAAAGTAAACCACTGAGATTCCCCAATGCTGGAGCAAGCAACGAGATCGTAAAAATCACCGCGAACTGAACTACTGTCAACCCAAGCAATACAATGATATTGTCTTTAGCCAACTGCCATGAATCCATAAATACATCCTTCACCGTAATCTCTCTATCCATACTTTAGTGTTGATTAAATATTACCCTTTTCCATAAATCCTGTATGAAACCCATTCCGTAAGCAGTTAACTGTACGAATGACGCAATAATGCTCAAAAATGCAACTTTTACTGATCTGTTTATTGTTAAGGAATGGAAAAATATCAACAAAACATACAGAACCAGCATAGTATTACAAAATGCGGCTAATGGTTGTTTTAAAAGGTTTAAAATCAGGGTCAGAAAAAGAAATACCGTAAAGCAAGCGGGAAAAAAATGAACTACCTTCAACTCTGATGGGAAGTGTTTATAAATATTAATCCTTGCCCTCCCAAAAAAGTGCAGTTGCTTATAAAATTGCGCGAAACTTGTACGCCGTTTATGATAAACGATCGCCCCGGGTATTAATCCGATCTCAAACCCGAGTGTTTGTACCCGAATACTAAATTCGATATCCTCGCCCAGGCGGGTAAGAATAAATCCCCCGGTCTTTTCCCAAACCTCCCGTGAAATCCCCATATTAAAACTTCGGGGGTGGAACTGTCCTATATGTTTTTTGTTTCCGCGAATCCCCCCGGTTGTAAACGGTGATGTCATGGAATAACTGATTGCTTTTTGTATTGCTGTAAACGAATGGTGGGCACCATCCGGGCCGCCATAGGCGTCAAGCGGATGTTCTAATAAATAATCTTTTACAGTTTCGAGATAATCTTCTGGTATCAGGCAGTCTGAATCAAAAACCACGAAATAATCTCCTTTAGCACGTGCAAAACCATAATTTCTGGAAAAACCCTGGCCCTCGTTCTCTTTATAATAATAGCCGATATCAAGCTTATCGGAGTAGCTGCTCACAATATCCTCTGCCTTTTCGACCGACCCATCTTCAATTACAAGTACTTCAAACTGAAGATAAGTTTGTTTAGTCAGGGTGTGGAGCAGTTCATTAATCTCCTGCGGACGATTAAATAAGGGAATGACTATCGAAAAAAACATGTTGCGTAATTATTACTGGGTACCTTCCTCCATCGCTATACCTTTTGCGACTGGACTGGTTTTACTTCGTTAGACCGTTTTCTCAATATGATATGAGTTTCTTTCCGGCGAGTTACGCGAGACAAGTTCGGCAATGAACCCGGTAAGAAATAGCTGAAATCCAACCACAATAGCGACCAGGGCGATATAGAACAGCGGTTGATCGGTAACATCCCTGTTATTCGGAATATGCATCGAAATATTATACAACTTATTACCGATGATCCAAATTGTTATTGACAATCCCGCAAGGAAACTTAATGCTCCCATTGTGCCGAAAAAGTGCATGGGCCTTTTCGAGAATTTCCCCACAAAAAATATCGACAGGAGATCCAGAAAACCATTCACAAAACGGCTAAGCCCAAATTTGGTAGTCCCGTATTTCCTTGCGCGGTGTTCTACAACCTGCTCCCCAATTTTTTTAAATCCTGCCCACTTTGCAATAACAGGAATATAACGGTGCATCTCTCCGTAGACCTCAATATTCTTAACAACTTCCTTTCGGTAGGCTTTAAGCCCGCAATTAAAGTCGTGAAGATTGTGTATTCCTGACATCTTACGCGTAAAATAATTGAAGACTTTCGTAGGGATCGTTTTGCTCAAAGGATCATGTCTTTTTTGCTTCCAGCCGGAGACAAGATCAAATTTATCTTCCGTGATCTTACGGTACAGCTCCGGTATTTCGTCCGGACTATCCTGAAGATCGGCGTCCATAGTGATAATCACATTTCCTTGACTGGCTTCAAAACCAACATTCAGTGCGGCTGACTTGCCATAATTTCTCCGGAACTTAATCCCAACGATATTAGGAAGCTGCTTTTTTAATTCTTCTATAACCTCCCATGAACCATCGTTACTCCCATCGTCGACAAGAATGATTTCATACGTAAGCTGATGCTCTTTCATTACACGGCTAATCCAGCTTGTCAATTCAGGCAAGGATTCTGCTTCGTTAAATAAAGGAACGACTACTGATATATTCATTTATTGGAGAGGTGAAAGTTGATAGGTGAAAGGTGAACGCATGGTGGCATAGGTTTCTGCTCAAATGAATGGTGTAAATTTCATTAAATAAAGTCAGAATTTATAGTTTTCTTTCCGTTAGGGAAAAAGATGAATAGAAAGTCTGTCAGGCTTGATAATTGGAGTTAAATTGAAAATTCAGAGATATATTTCAAATATTAAACCCTTTTTCCAAACAAATTCGCCGTAAAGTTTATTTGTAGCACGCTAATTGCCTGATAGGGACATGACACCAGTACTCTGCATCAACGACAGTTCAATAAATTTATTCATACAGAAAAAGCTATTACTGAAGTCTGGGATAACTGACAATGTAATTACGGTCAGACGGGCAGGAAGCATTAGATTATTATTCCCGTTTTAAAGACATTCGTTCTGCCGATTACCCGAGATTGATTATTTTAGATATTCACATGCCCAAGGTAGACGGCTGGGAATTCCTGGATAAGTTTTCAGAAATGTATCTGCCTTCGTTTTCTGAAACTAAGGTCATCGTAAACTCTTTTACTGTTGATGAAAACGAAATAAATAAAGCTAAAGACTATCCTGTAATTATTGATTTTATAACCTCACAATTAAGTCTGGATTATTTCCGTGAACTTGAAATCGTAAAAAACCTGGAAAGCATTAAGGAAAAATAATAAATCTCGCCGATTAGATTACTAAAGAATACAAATCATCTGGCCATTAAAAAGTGCAGATATCCTCTAAATCCAGATACCTGCACTTTTATCTTAAATCTTAGTCTACATCGTCTTCAACAGGTGCAAAGATTGGCGGTTCCTTTTTGAATATGGCCGCGAATATCAAGGACATTATAAATTCAATCAAAATAGCAACTCCCAGATTCTGAAGCAGGTCCATAGGGCTTGGGTCATATTGTTTCCTCATGGTATTTACCTGTTCCTCAACAGTGGTTTCAATCTGGTCAGAATCCATTCCCATACCTTCGAGAGTTTTGGTCATACCCTCTTCTACATACACTGAAATCTTTTCGAATGCATTTGGCTCAATGAATTTGTAGAACACGTAATTGGTAACACTTAATACCAATCCTGCTATAAGAGCCATTAAAAAAATGCCTTTCAATGCCTGCTTGAAACTCCAGTAGCCCCCAATTTTCTTACGAAGGTCAATTGTGAAGAATATATACACAAGCAAAAGAAATAGCATATTCCCAATACCGAACCACATATTGCCCATCATAGCTGGGGCAACATAATACGTTACGATACCAAGGATAGCTGCTAAAATACCGATAATAAGGCCGTTGGTTGCAGCAGCCTTGTTTAAATTTTGTAATGGTAGTTCCATTTTTAAGAGTTTAGATAAGGTTTATATTAGGTTTATCGTTGGTTATAAGAAATTAACAATGCATAAACCGCAGAATCAAATTCCGGGTTGTTACTGTGTTTAACAAACTCGTCATATTCTTCATTA
The DNA here is from genome assembly GCF_049655485.1 of Daejeonella sp. GTDB lineage: Bacteria > Bacteroidota > Bacteroidia > Sphingobacteriales > Sphingobacteriaceae > Daejeonella. The sequence continues at coordinate 20,704 of NZ_JBASJU010000169.1, read as the reverse complement.
TCTGGATGCTGATCACGAAAGAATCCAATCATCGGGTAGAACAGTTCCTTCATTTCCGATCCCTCAGGCAGATCAGATGCAACCCGGGCAACTTCTTTAAGGTCACTGTCTACCAAAATTTGATTAGCAATCACGTCTTCATAGATCCGGTACTCATCCTGGAACTCATCCTCATCAACAAGCAGAAACTCCTTTAAAAAGTCCCCCAGGTCCGGTTCTATATCTTCATCCTCACATTCCTTCAGGTAAAGCATCAAGTTTAAGAGTTCTGTGCCCCGGTCCAAAGTTTTCTCTTCTATTGCTTCCCATTCAGGTGAATCCAGATAGTCTTCTTCCAGCTTGCGGACATCTTCGTTAAAGAAATTAATCAGCAGGAGGTCGAAAAACAGCTCTCTTAAAGACTCATATTCGGGATTCTCGTCAAATTGTTTGTCCATATCAGCAACCTTTTTCATGTAATCCTGCTTGCTGCTGAATACCTGAACCAGGCTTTCATAGAAAGGCTTGCTGTCATTTCTGCTCACCACCGCGAATTGCCTCAATGCTGCGAGCATCGACTGTTTTACACTAGCATCCATAAAAATCCTTTAATAAGTGAAATACTGGGCATTATTATATACTAACTTAATCTTTCCTGTTAAAATTTCACCCATAAAAGGTGAATTTTCTGATTTGGAAAAGTTTGTTTTCTCATCCAGGGTCCACTGTTCAGATGTATCAAACAGAATAAAGTTAGCAGAATTTCCCGCTTCCAAAACAGGCATTGGAAGGCCGAGGATTTTTCTGGGATTAACTGCCATTTTCTCGACAATCTGATCAGGTGACAAACCGGCTTTGATTGCCAAAGGCAGGGCAGTTTGCAATCCTGTTATGCCGTAGGATGCAATCTCAAACTCCACATTTTTAAATTCTATTTCATGAGGTGTATGCTGGGAGACAATGGCGTCAATGGTTCCGTCTTTGAGACCTGCCAACAAGGCTTTTTGATCAGTTTTGGTCCGTAAAGGCGGCTTGACCTTATAGTTACTATCAAATTCTTCTAATAAATCTTCCGTAAGAACGAGGGCATGTGCAGCCACATCGCAAGTTACCTTTAAGCCCGCTTTTTTGGCTTTCCGGATCAAGTCGACACTGTTTGCTGTACTTATCGTACTGAAATGCACCCTGGCATCATTGTATTGTGCCAGATAAATATCCCGGGAGACCATCAGTTCCTCGGCGAGGGAAGGATTCCCCTTCATCCCCAGATAAGTACTCATCACACCTTCATTCATTTTTGCCTTTCCGGCGATGTCCTGATCCTCTGCAAAAGAGAAAATCAGCCCATTGAACGATTTAGTGTAGAGTAATGCCCGGCTCATTAACCCCGAATTACTGAGTGGCTTCTTACCATCTGTAAATGCGATTGCACCAGATTGCTGCATATCGAACATCTCTGCAAGCTCCTTACCTTCGCAATGGTGACTTATACATCCCAAAGGATAAATATCGACCAGGTTGTTTTTAGCCCGGTTTACCAGATAAGAAACTTCCGCTTTTGAATGAATGGGAGGCTGAGTATTCGGCATAAGCGCAAGTCCCGTAAATCCGCCTGCAGCTGCAGAAGCTGAGCCACTGCTTATATCCTCCTTAGTTTCAAGTCCCGGGTCTCCAAAAGTGACATTAAGATCGAAGAACCCTGGTGAAAGAAACTGCCCCTTAGCATTAATGATTTTAGTAGTACTAACGGTGGTTTTGATATTCTTTCCGATTTCTGAAATCTTCCCTTCAATAATCAGAATATCTGCGACTTTCCCCTGAAATTTACTTTGAGAATCAAGGATTGTTGCCGATTGAATTAATAAGTTATTCAAGTGTTACAGCTTTAGTTTGTGACTTTTTATAGAACCGGATAAGCAATATTTCTGCGGCTAAAAATAATAGTGCAAGTATAATACACAATTTCCATAAAGAGGTACCCTGATTGATAGACTCAACCGCACCCTGCATAGAACCCGGTTTAGGCGTAATCAATTCTATCTTCTGGTCTGGAAATTTAGCTTCTATTACGCGGTCGCTGGCATAACTCAAATTTGACTCGGGTCCGGAGTCGTTGAACGACAAGATGGCTAAAAGACTATCATTTTTCAAAAGTTGATAATTCCCGTTCTGACGTATCTGATCTGCAACATATAATTGCGAAAAATTCTCATTTTGACGAAGGTCGGGGATAGCTTCAAACTCGCCCTTCTTAAGCTTTAAGGTCTGATTCGCATTAAGTGTGATTTTAGGAATTTCAATAGCCTGATCCCTGTTGAGTTTATGAAACAAATTCTGATCCCGGAGCGACAATAAGGCTGTTTGATACATAATCGGTACGAATACAGAATGCCTGGCAAAATTACTCGCTTCAGCATTTAATGGCACTGCCGAGAGATAAATTTTACCCCTTCCCAATTTGTATTCACTAAAAAATGACACTCTTCCCGGGAAATCCAGGATACTTTGCCTGGTGGTATTATTTTGAAGGGTGTAACGTATGTAGTTCTTAGCGACGGGTAGATCAAGCTTTTGTGGGATATTTTCAAATACGCCTTTGAAGATTGGATGTTGGAGGTTGATAGATGTGACCTTATTTTCAGCAGTCACAACTTCAGCCGGAAAATCCGAACCAAGCGCCTGCAATAATTTTTTCAGGCTTTCCTGATTGCTCTGAAGTTCCGGATAGATCATCAGGCTTCCGCCTTTATTCACGTATTGACGTAGCTGCTGAATTAATCCATCACTGATCTCTGCGACCTCATTCAATACCAAAAAAGGAAAATTATTTAAACCGGAATAATTAATATTACCTGAACTTACGTTGCTAACATTAAAAAACAAATCAGAACGATACACAGAATTCAGGTATTCGTTAGGACTGCCACCGTTTATAATCAGGATAGGAATTGACTGCTGAACATTGAAACTAAAGTAAAACCGGTCGTCAAAAACTACAGGAAAGTCTGTAATCTCTATCTCACCTTCTTGCCATCCTGCTCTCAGGCCGCTGAATGACAAAGTATCGGCTGCTGTTGCACGAGGCTCAATTGTTAAGCTACCTATTGCCTTCTGCTGTTTATTAATTGTTATTTTCACAGGAACGTTCTCCGCTTTTTCATCAGAATTGTTCCTGAGTTTTACCACCATCTGCTCTGAGTCTCCAGGTTTATGAATCGCTGAGGCAAACCAAATAGAATCTATTGAAATATTAGGCTGAGAGTTAGAGGTAAGCCTCACCAGCCGGATGGCGACGGAAGTGTCGCTCTGAACAGGTGCCTGAGGCAGTAGATTTTCCTGAAAATCAGAAATTATATAAACTGTTTTCCTCGAGTTTGGTTCCTTTGTGAATACATCTTCCTGCCGGCTTATGATCTGGCTCAGGTTACGGTTGGCAGAACTTATTTTCACTTCATCAACCGCAGTCAGAAACTCATCATAATTCAGGAGCCGCTGATACTTTCCTTCAAAATCATGGGTAAGAAGCTGGAATTTATCATTAAGATTGTATGCGGATGCAATTTCTTTTGCCCGCCGTTTTGATTCATCGAGCAAAGTTCCCTCTCTGTTTACAGCTTCCATACTGTAGGAATTATCAATAAATATACTCACAACCTGTTGCTGATAAGCCCTGGTATTTTCCGGGTCGGGGATATAGGGCCTTGCGAAAGCAAATACTAAAAAGGCCAGCGCTAGAATTCTCGAAGCAAGTATCAGCCTGTCTTTGAGATGCTGTCGCGATGAGGTCTGGATCTGCACAAACTTCAGGAAACGAACGTTACTGAAATATACTTTCTTAAACTTACGAAAGTTAAAAAGATGTATAATAATTGGTATGGCAATAGCCAAAAGGGCAAATAAAAATCCGGGGGCCAGGAATCTCATTGAGTAGCGAATTTACGAAAAAATAGTGATACGTTGTACGTTGTAAGTTTTTATCTCTATCTTTGCCCTGCCTCCCAAGCACATTTGGGCCAAAATTTATGAATAAAGTTTTCACACATCACGTACATTTCCATCATCGCTTTGCGGCGATGGTAAGATAATATACGTTTCTACGTGAAACTATTCATAATATTTTTTTGGTCTGATTAAAACTTAAAATTTGAAAACTCTTAAAATAGCTATCCAGAAATCTGGTAGATTAAACGAAAAATCGGTAGAACTCCTGAAAAATTGCGGCTTAAGTTTTGAAAACTATAAAAGCTCTTTAATATCAACCGTTTCCAACTTCCCTTTAGAAATATTATTTCTTCGTGATGATGACATTCCAGAATATGTTCAGGATGGTATTGCAGATTTGGGAATTGTTGGGGAGAATGTTATCAGCGAAACAGAAGTTGATGTAAGTTACCTTCAGAAACTGGGTTTTGGCAAATGCACACTGAAGCTTGCCGTTCAAAGCAATAGCATTATCCAAAACATCCAGGATTTAAATGGGAAGGCAATAGCTACCTCCTACCCCGTTATCCTAAAGAAGTTTCTTGACAAGAATAACATCAAAGCAGACATCCGAACCATTTCCGGTTCCGTGGAGATTTCTCCGGGGCTTGGATTAAGTGATGCGATATTTGATATTGTATCAACAGGAGGAACCTTAAAAAGTAACGGACTCAAGCCATTTGCCGATGTGCTTTCTTCTGAAGCTGTACTTATCGGCCGCAAAGGTGAAGAGACCAATCCGCTTATCGTAGAACTTATCCAGAGGGTGCAATCAGTTTTACGTGCGAAAGAAACCAAATATGTGGTACTTAACACGGAACTTAAAAATCTGGATCAAATCGTTAAGCTTTTACCAGGTGTAAAAAGCCCTACTGTTGTACCTCTTGCCGAACAAGGTTGGGTTGCAGTTCATACCGTTATTTCAGAGCGCGATTTCTGGGAAAAAATAAGTCTGCTTAAAAATGCCGGCGCGCAGGGGATAGTAGTGATGCCGATCGAGAAAATTATTTTATAAAGATCTGAACGCCATGCTAAACGTTTATAAACTAAGTGACCTGGATCAGCAAAAGATCAAAGAGCTTTGCGTACGGAATGCAGATGGAAATAACAATATCAGAAGTACGGTTGACAATATTATCAGCGAAGTAAAGGTGAAAGGTGATGTGGCGCTTCGCGACTATGCCGAGAAATTTGATGGAGTGAAGCTTAACAAGCTATACATTGAAAAGGAAGAAATCGACATTCTTGCCAGCGAGGCCGGCGATAAAGAAAAACAAGCTCTGCTTCTGGCGTATACTAATATCGGAAAGTTCCATGAAAGCCAGATAATCAAAGAAAATAAGGTTGAAACAAGCACCGGCGTAGTTTGCTGGAGGGAATCAAGGGCAATTGAGAAAGTCGGGCTGTACATTCCTGGCGGAACAGCCGTACTTCCCAGTACTTTTTTAATGTTAGGAGTGCCTGCCAAACTTGCTGGATGTTCTGAGATTATCGTCTGTTCTCCCCCTCAAAAGAATGGAAAGGTAAACCCATATCTTGCGTATTGCGCCCAATTGCTTGGAATTGATCGGATTTATCTGGTCGGCGGTGCCCAGGCGGTTGCTGCCATGGCTTACGGCACGGAAAGTATTACTAAAGTAGATAAGATTTTCGGACCTGGTAACCAGTATGTAACCATGGCAAAGACTATTATCCAGTCGGAAAGCCAGACTGCTATTGATATGCCGGCAGGGCCATCCGAGGTACTGGTCATAGCAGATCATACCGCAAATGCAATATATGTTGCTGCAGATTTACTTGCACAGGCCGAACACGGTGTAGATAGCCAGGCAGTCCTCGTTTCAAGCTCTGCGGAAATTATTAGCCGAACTGTTGCTGAACTTGAAAAACAGATTGCAGTGCTGCCAAGACGCGATATTGCCGAAAAAGCAATTGCGAATTCGTATGCTATTCTCACAGTCGATCTGGATGAAGCCATGGGTTTTAGCAATGAGTATGCTCCTGAACACCTTATTCTTGCTACGGATATGTGGGAAAGTCTGGTCGACAAGATTATAAATGCCGGATCGGTTTTCCTGGGACATCTGACACCGGAAAGCGCCGGAGATTATGCCTCGGGCACTAATCATACGCTGCCAACCAGCTCATATGCGAAAGCTTACTCGGGCGTATCATTAGATTCGTTTATTAAAAAGATTACTTTTCAGCATATAAGTAAGATCGGGATTGAAAACCTGGGGCCTGCTGTGGAAATACTGGCATCGCTTGAGGGATTGGATGCACATAGGAATGCGATAACGGTTAGGCTAAAATAAATTAGGATTTTGTCTGGATTAGGATTAATAGGATTACAAGATTATCGGATTAAGAAACGCTTTGAGATAGGATGCATAGGATTGTAGGATGCATAAGATGCCAAGTAGAATAGCTAAAAATAGGATTCATAGAATGATAGGATTAACGACCCCGGTCTTTGTTCTTTGCTCTTTGTTCCTTATTCAATAACACATTACAACAACATGTTTAACCTTCAAAACATACTCAGAAAAAACATCAAAGACCTTGTGCCTTATTCCTCAGCGAGAGATGAGTTTAAGGGGGAGGCATCGGTATTCCTCGATGCGAATGAAAACAGCTTTGGCTCACCTCTCGATGTGAATTATAACCGCTACCCTGATCCGCTTCAATTTAAGGTAAAACAGAGGTTAGCCGAGATCAAGGGTGTCCCGCCAGGTAATATATTTCTGGGCAATGGCAGCGACGAGGCAATTGATATCTTATTCAGAGCATTTTGCCGGCCTGGTACAGATAATGTTATTACGGTTCCGCCTACCTATGGAATGTATGAAGTTTCAGCAAACATCAACGATGTTGAAGTTCGCAAGATAAACCTTACACCCGATTATCAGCTGGATATGGAGGGCATCGCTGAAGCTATAGATGAACACACGAAAATTATTTTTATCTGCTCTCCGAATAACCCGACCGGTAATTCAATTAACAGAACAGATATTGAAACGATACTGGCAAATTTCGAGGGACTTGTAGTTATCGACGAGGCTTATATAAATTATTCGCGTCAGAAAACTTTTGTCCAGGAATTAACGGAATATGGGAACCTGGTGGTTTTACAAACACTTTCTAAAGCCTGGGGACTAGCCGGCCTAAGGCTTGGGATGGCTTTCGCCAGCGAAGAGATTATTGGGGTGTTCAACAAAGTTAAACCTCCGTACAACATTAACGAAGCCTCCCAGCAGATTGCTCTTGAGGCCTTACAGAATGTAGAACAGATTAATGACTGGATAAAACTCACCGTTTCAGAGAGAGAAAAAATGAGGGACGAGTTGGGGAAACTGGAAGCAGTCCTTAAAATCTATCCCTCCGACACAAATTTCATTCTGGTTAAAACCATTGACGCTAACGGAATTTATGAGCACCTGGTTAATAACGGAATAATTGTGCGTAACCGTTCAAAAGTCGAACTTTGTGAGGGCGCATTACGCATCACTGTGGGTACTCCCGAAGAAAATAAGACCTTAATTACAAATCTGAAAAATTTTTCAGCAAAGAAATGAAGAAAGTACTTTTTATAGACCGCGACGGTACAATTATAGCAGAACCCCCTTTGGACTTCCAGGTTGACAGTCTGGAAAAACTCGAATTTCTGCCTTATACAATATCTTCTCTGAAGAAGCTTCAGGATTTCGGCTACGAGCTGGTCATGGTAACTAACCAGGACGGACGGGGCACCAGCAGCTTTCCTGAAGAAGATTTTCTAAAACCACATCAAAAAATGCTTAATATCCTGGAAAATGAGGGTATTACTTTTGCTGAAATTTTTATTGATGATTCCTTTCCTGAAGCTAATAGTCCGAATAGAAAACCGAATACCGGCTTACTAACCAATTATCTGATATCAAATCTGATTGATCTTCGCCACTCTTACACGATAGGCGACCGCGGAACGGATGTTCAGCTGGCAAAGAATCTGGGCTGCAAGTCGATATTTTATGGGCTCGAAAACGCTGATGCTGATTTAAACTCTAACAGCTGGATAGAGATCACCAGTTTCCTCACACGGAAATCTGATCGTATGGTGGAACTCGAACGCAATACTAAAGAGACCCGTATTAAACTCAGCTTAAACCTGGATGGTAATGGTGAACATCATATCGACACCGGATTAAAGTTTTATGACCATATGCTTGATCAACTGGCCAAGCACTCGGGTGTGGATTTAAGCTTAAAAGTTCAGGGCGATCTTGAAATTGACGAACATCATACCATCGAAGACAGTGCAATCGCATTGGGAAAGGCATTTAAACAAGCCCTTGGAGATAAGCGCGGGATTGAACGGTACGGCTTCTTACTACCGATGGACGAGGCGTTGGTACAATGTGCGATCGATTTTTCAGACCGGGCATATTTCATTTACGAAGGTAAATTTACACGGGAATATGTTGGCGATTTCCCTACTGAAATGTTCGAACATTGGATGAAATCATTCTCTGAACATGCAGGAATGAACCTCAATTTAAAAATCCTCGATGGAGATAATACTCACCATATGATTGAAGCGAGTTTTAAAGCATTGGCTAAAAGCATCAAACAGGCGATCAAAGTAACCGGAACAGAATTGCCTACCACTAAAGGAGTGATATGATTGGGATCGTATTTTATGGAGCTGGTAATATCTTCTCGCTCACAGCGGCGCTGGACAGACTTGGCCTGGAATATGGGATGATCCATACAGCTGAAGATTTCGGCAAATACGACAGATATATCATCCCCGGGGTAGGCCATGCGGGTTCGGCGATGAGTAAACTTAAGCAAACTGGCCTGGTCCCATCCATACTTGCACTAAAGAAACCGGTGCTTGGCATTTGTGTTGGTATGCAGCTATTAACAGAGTACTCAGAAGAAGGGGATTCTACCCTTACAGGTATTATTCCACTAAAGACAAAGTTGTTTGATGCGGCGCTAAATATTAAGATCCCCCATACAGGATGGAACAGAGTAGAACATACATCTGGCCTTTTTCTATTTAATGGAATATCACCGGGGACTCATTTTTATTTTGTACACTCTTATTTTATAGAATTTAATTCTAATTTTACTATCGCTATGGCAGAATACGGAATAAAATTTTCTGCAGGCATACAAAAAGAAAACTTTTATGGGGTGCAATTTCACCCGGAAAAATCCGGTTTGGCCGGTGAACAACTATTGAAAAATTTCTCTCAACTAGCATAACCTATGTATATAATCCCAGCAATTGATATTTTGAACGGAAAGGTTGTTCGTCTCCGCGAAGGAGATTACGAGCAGGCTACTTTTTATGATGTCACTCTCGAGGAGATGATTGAGAAATATCATTCAAATGGCACTGAATTTATTCACATCATTGATTTAAATGGTGCAAAAGGTGATTTCAGCAACCAAAAATTCCTGTTTGATATAATCCAAAAGACCGAAATCAAGGTTCAGTATGGAGGTGGAGTTCGGAGTATTGACAAGGTAAAAGAACTAATTGATTCCGGGATACACCGGGTTATAGTAGGTACGCAGGCATTAACCAATGCAGATTTTCTTCCTCAGTTAAGCAAAGAGATTTGCGGTAAATATAAGTCACAGGATCAGGTTGTCGTAGCAATTGACGTATTAGACGAGGTAATTAAATATTCCGGCTGGATGGAGAGTTCTCCAATAAAAATGATGGACTATGTTGACAAATGTCTGCATCTGGGTTTTTTCAGGTTCCTGTGTACGGATATTGACAAGGACGGGAAACTGGGTGGCGCAGGTGTTGACCTCTATAAGAAACTCCTGGAACATTCCCCTTTTATTAAGCTTATCGCCTCAGGCGGAATAAGTTCTATGGATGACATTGAAAGCCTTCAGCAAATAAAAGTAGAATCTTGTGTAGTGGGAAAAGCTATCTATGAAGGACGAATAAGCATTGAAGAAATAAAGGATTGGAACCTGAAAGCTTTGATCAGCTTTTAATTGATCAGTAACCTTGAACGATCTTACTTTAAATACCTCTTTTTCAAGGGTTGTAACTGACACTAGCCTCGCGAAAAGAATAATTCCATGCCTGGATGTTAAAGACGGGCGTACAGTAAAAGGAGTCAATTTTGTCGCTTTACGCGATGCCGGGGACCCCGTAGAACTTGCATATCAGTATTCGCAGCAAGGTGCCGACGAGCTGGTATTCCTCGACATTACTGCTACCCATGAGAGACGAAAAACCCTTGTGGAGTTAGTAAAATCTGTCGCGCGCCAGGTAAATATCCCATTTACTATCGGAGGCGGAATAAACGAAATAGCAGATGCCGATATTCTTTTGAACTCGGGTGCAGATAAAATCTCAGTCAATTCAGCAGTAGTAAGAAATCCTGCATTTATCGATGAACTGGCACTTGCGTTTGGGAAGCAATTTGTCGTGGTCGCGATAGACACCAAGTTTATTGAAGGCAAGAATTATGTACACCTCAACGGCGGACGAATCAAAACGGATATTGAAACGGAAGACTGGATTAGAGAGGCTGAATCACGAGGAGCCGGGGAAATATTGCTTACTTCAATGGATCATGACGGAACAAAGGCTGGTTTTGACAACGGACTATTGAAAAAAATAAATGACACCTTAAGTATTCCACTTATAGCTTCAGGAGGCGCGGGAAACGTACAGCATTTTGTTGAACTTTTCCATACAACAAATGTAGATGCTGCGCTGGCTGCATCAGTTTTTCATTATGGGGAAATCCTGATTCCGGATTTGAAGAAAATACTTAAACAGAATAACATAGAAGTTAGGCTATAAAATTGCTTTTTACGCTGCGCTAATTCGTAATTCGTAATTCGTAATTTGTAATTGATAAAACATGACAATCGATTTTAATAAAGGTGAAGGCTTGGTACCAGTAATCATTCAGGATGATAAAACTCTGGAAGTCTTGATGGTGGGATATATGAACAACGAAGCCTACCAAAAAACCTTGTCCGAAAAAAAAGTCACCTTTTTCTCGAGAACCAAAAGCCGCTTGTGGACGAAAGGAGAAGAGAGCGGCAACTTCCTGAATGTCGTTTCTATTAAAGAGGATTGCGATAATGATACTTTATTGATAAAAGTTAATCCACATGGCCCAACCTGCCACACCGGCTCGAGAAGCTGTTTCAATACATCATACAACCAAAATTTTCTTTTCGAACTTGAAAACATCATTGCAGACCGATACAGTAATCCTGTAGAAGATTCATATATAAACAAGCTTCGTATCAAAGGCTTGAATAAAATAGCCCAAAAGGTGGGTGAAGAAGGTGTTGAAACCGTGATAGCAGCTTTGAACGAAACGGAAAAAGACTTTGTAAATGAAGCATCTGATCTCGTTTTTCATTTGCTTGTTTTGATGAGGGAGAAAAATGTAAGCCTTGAAACGATAGCGAAGAATTTGGCGGACAGACACGAGAAGAAAGTTGACGGTTGACAATTGAAAGTTGAAAGTGGTTGCTTCATACCTCTTACTTCCTACTTCATACCTCATTCCCCCAATTATGATTGATATAAAGCTTCTGGCAACTCTTTCCGGACATCAAAATCCAATTTTTACTGCGGAGAATTCGCAAAAGGCAGGAATCCTTTTTACTGCGGGCAATGATAGAGGTGTAGTTGAATGGAGTCTCAAATCCATGAGCTTTATTAAGGTCATGTTCCCGGTTCGCTCCTCTGTATATTCATTGCACTGCCCTGCCGGCGCACCTCTGTTGATAGCCGGAGAAAGAAACGGTCAGGTTGATGTTTTTGATTTCAGAGAGCAAAAGGTAACGCATATGCTCCAGCACCATAAGCTGCCCGTTTTTGATATCAAAACCGTTCCAAGTAAAAACGAATTGCTTTTATCCTCTGAGGATGGCATAGTGTCGGTTTGGGATTTGCTTAGCATGCAGATCCTTTACTCCTTCAAAGTCTGTGCAACAACAGTTCGGGTAATAAGCATTAGCCCCAACGAAAAAACTGTCGCATTTGGCTGCAAAGACAATATCATCCGAATTTATCGGCTCGACGATTACAGCCTTATATCCGAACTTGATCAGCATACCCTTCCGGTTACCTCACTGCAATTTTCGCCTGATGGCAAATTCCTTTTGTCGGGAAGCCGTGACGCGCAGCTGAAAATCTGGAACACTTCCGACTTTACACTTTACGAAAATGTTGCCGCCCACCTGTTCTCAATTTACAGTATAGCATTTCATCCGAAACTTCCATTCTTCGCTACAGCGAGCAGGGATAAATCCATCAAGATCTGGAATGCAGAAGATTTCAGTCTCAAAAAGACTTTAAGCATAGAGAAAGGCTACGAAATGCACCGCCTTTCAGTTAACAAGGTTCTCTGGGATACTGAAAACAGGTTGATTTCTGTTGGGGATGATAAAATGGTGAAAGTTTGGGAGGTAACCCAACAACTTACATCCGTTTAATAATCCTCAACTTATGCGTATACCTCTTTAACTCTTTGTTGAAGATCCCCTGGTTATCAATCCCGTCTATTCTTACCCTGCCAGAAGCATGGATTATCGTTTCGTTACTGAGCATAATGCCCACATGAGTTATTTTCCCTTCATCATTATCGAAAAACGCCAGATCGCCGGCTCTAGATTCCTGTAGGAAACTCACCAGTTCTCCTTCCTCAGCCTGCTGATATGCATCCCGTTTAAGCTTTACCCCAAACTGCCTGAACACCATTTGAGTGAAACCTGAACAATCTATACCGAAAACGGACTTCCCTCCCCATAGATAAGGTGCGTTCAGATAAAACATAGCTACCTCTGTAATCCCGCTTCGGAGCTTATCTTTAGATGGTGTTATTGTCTCACCCTCCAGCTTATATTTCGTTTTTCCCAGATAGAAAAACTTGTCTAGTGTCTTAGGAATATTAGAACCTGCCACCAGATTAAGTCTTTCTGTACCTGATTGTTTTGAAATACTATGGCTCACCGCGGGACCAAGCACTGCATTCAGATCATGGAGCGCCACAAATGCTGCATGTTCTATCTCTTCGAACTGCTTTATATCAATCCAACCCTCGTACTCGTCATGGGCGGTCAATATCCTAATCCATTTTCCGTTGTTTTCCTGAATGGTGAAGTGATCTCCAAACAATAACTGAGACGTCATTTCACTTTTGTCTGAAGGCTCCGCCCGCACAGGCACAAGCGAAAGGTTACAAACACCAAACTGTTGATTCATATTGCAAATAAACCAAAATTAGCATAAATTGGATGTAGATACATTCAAATAAAATAACAGAATTTTTACGAAAATAATCATCCGCAAAGGATCAAACAGGCACTTAGTTTTAAAAATTGTCAAGATATATGAAAAGCCAGGAGACGATAAACCGAATTCTAATAGCCGTAGAAGACAGCCCGTATTCCGATGAGGCAATACGGTACGGCATGATGCTGGCAAAAAAAATGGGATCAAAAATAGCCATGGTACATGCAGATGAGATACCTGTAAATACCCCTTACGTTGCCGATCCTATGCTCAGTGAAACACCTTTGATGATACCTGAAATGATGGAAATCCAGGAGGAGGCAAGTAAAAATTTATTTAAAAGAATTGATGCAGAGTACGGTGAGGGCATTCAAATCACTAAATATATAAGAGTAGGCCGGGCACAGGATGAAATCCTTGCTGTCGCTGAGGAATATAAAGCAGATCTGATCATTTTAGGAACCCACGGCAGAACGGGACTGGATCATTTTATTTCAGGGAGCGTTTCTTCCAGTGTGGCAAAGAGAGCGAAATGTCCGGTTATGATTATTCCAAGAAGGGAAAACTGAAGTAGGAAGTCGGATGTCGGAAGTCGGAATATTTCTCCTACTCCGCGTGAAGCCAGGATTTTTTAGCTAGAAGTTCTTCGCGGCTTTCTCTAATGTCTTCATCATCTACACAGCAGTCAACAGGACAAACAGCAGCGCATTGCGGCTCATCGTGAAAACCAACACACTCAGTACATTTATCAGGAACTATATAATATACCTCATCTGAAATTGCTGCTTGAGTTTCGCCGGCGTCCAATGTAGTGCCATCTCCAAAATCAATAATGCCACTCAGGCCTGTGCCGTCTGAAAACCTCCAGGCAGCACCCGCATCATAAATTGCATTATTCGGGCATTCTGGTTCGCATGCCCCGCAGTTAATACACTCATCGGTGATTTTAATTGCCATCTCTATCTATAATTCTATTTGTTACCTTATTTTTACACCCGAAGAGGCGTGATTGTTTTTAAACGATGCAAATATAACATTATTTGAAGTATTATTTTTTGAAGACGGAGATTTTGACAACCAAACAACGATTAGAGGCATTTGCAGAATTAGGGGCGATTTTGAGCTCACCGGATAAGCAATTAACAGACCTGATAAATTCGGCCCGGCAATATAATGCCTGGTTCACCCCGGAAAGCACTGCGAATGCGGTCAGTGCAATTGCAGGAATGCTTGAGAAGGAAAGTTTAGAAAAATGGATGAGTTTTTATACTATTTCTCTAAGGCAATCATATTCTGTTGGCCTTATTTTAGCAGGAAATATCCCACTTGTTGGATTCCATGACATTCTTTCTGTACTTATAACCGGAAACAAAGCATTGATCAAATTATCATCTCAGGACAATAAGCTGATCCCATATATTCTTCAAATTCTTACAGGAATTGAACCGCTTTTCAAGAGCCAGATTGAATATATAGAACGCTTAATTAATTTTGATGCCATTATTGCAACGGGAAGCAACAATACATCCCGTTATTTTGAATACTATTTCAGTAAAGTGCCGCATATTATCCGCAAAAATCGCAACAGCGTAGCTATTTTAAACGGACACGAAACGAGTGAAGAATTGCGGAGTCTCGGACACGATATTTTTGACTATTACGGCCTGGGCTGTAGAAATGTCTCTAAGCTTTATGTGCCAAAGGGCTATGATTTTAAAAATCTTTTTGAAGGAATAGAATGCTTCAAGCCTGTTATCGACCATCACAAATACAATAATAACTATGACTATAACAAGTCTATCTTTCTAGTAAATCTCGACAAGCACCTGGATAATGGCTTTTTGCTGGTGAAAGAAGATCAGCGACTTGCCTCACCACTTGCTGTACTATATTACGAAGAGTACGATGATGTGGCCAAGCTAGAACAGGATTTAGTTACAATATCTGATCAGATACAATGCATTGTCTCAGCTGATAAATTGGAAATTGAGACGGTTTTGCCTGGAAAAAGCCAGAAACCTGAATTGTGGGATTATGCTGACGGAGTAGATACGATTGCTTTTTTGGCACACTTGTCTTGATACTTGATACCTGATACTTGCTACTAATTAGTAACTTTGAAGCTCATGTATGTAATAAAAGTAAAAGGCGTTGCTAAAATTCCGGATTATGTTCAGCTAAGGGATGAAAAATTTACTTTGCTGGCGTATTTCAGGTTAGACAGACCAGAAAAAGCGCTTGAAAAAGCAGGTTTAGCGGCGCATGCTGAATACATTATGAGCACCATTAAAGACCTTCCCTTCGGGCAAATATTAAAATTAGATATCTGATTATGATTGGTAATTCCGTTATTAAACTACAAGGCGTAGATGTTTATCAGCAAAAACACCTGGTATTAAGCAATGTAAACCTCCATATTGACAAAGGCGAGTTTGTTTTTTTAATTGGCCAAACCGGATCTGGCAAAAGCAGTTTATTGAAAATAATCTATGGAGACCTGCACATTGGTAACGGCGAT
The DNA here is from genome assembly GCF_049655485.1 of Daejeonella sp. Taxonomy (GTDB): domain Bacteria; phylum Bacteroidota; class Bacteroidia; order Sphingobacteriales; family Sphingobacteriaceae; genus Daejeonella. The sequence continues at coordinate 4,946 of NZ_JBASJU010000169.1, read as the reverse complement.
GGGGAAGTAGCAGGATTTGACCTTCGAAAATTAGCAGAAAAAGACGTACCCTTTCTGCGGCGCAAACTTGGCATTGTGTTTCAGGATTTCCAGCTGTTAACAGACAGAAGTATTGAACAAAACCTGGAGTTTGTGATGAAAGCAACCGGATGGAAAGATAAAAAGCTAATCGCTGAGCGAATTCGTGACGTGCTTGAGAAGGTAGGCTTACGTTCTAAAGTCAAGAAAATGCCGCATGAACTCTCCGGTGGTGAGCAGCAAAGGGTGGTTATTGCCCGGGCTTTGCTTAACGACCCAGAATTAATTCTGGCTGATGAACCTACAGGTAACCTGGATCCAGACACTTCAGAAGAAATTGTTACTCTTCTAAAACAAATAAGCCTTTCCGGAACCTCCGTTTTAATGGCGTCACATGACTATCATATCATACGCACCTTCCCTTCACGAATAATTAAATGTGAAGGCGGACAGGTTCACCAGGATGTTAAAATATAGGATCAAGTAGCAAGTCGATACTGACGTACCATATAGCTTATACGTCCCTGTTTAACTCAAAATGTATCTTGATACTTGAAACTTGCTACTTGATACTCCTTTAATATCCCTGCCACTCTGACGCGTTTATACTTTTGGCAAAAAAATTGCCATAAGGACTTATGCGTCTTTCAGACATGTTGAATAAAATGAAGAAGAATAAAATGGAAGAGAATACCAAGCCTGAAGACCAGGATGTAAACGAATTACAAGACGAAAATATGAGTCCGGATGAAGCCGGACAGATTGACATAGAGAATAGCCAGGACAATAATACAGATTCATCTGGTAGTACTATTTCCGAAGAAGAGAAGCTTCGGGCAGAAGTTGCTGAATGGCAGAATAAACATCTTCGTTTATATGCAGAATTTGACAATTTTAAACGTCGTACCAGCAAAGAGCGTCTTGAATTACTTCAGATAGCCGGAAAAGATGTAATCGTAGATCTATTACCTGTTCTTGACGATTTTGAAAGGGCGCAGAAATCCATGGAAACAGCTACCGACATAGAGTCAGTTAAAGAGGGTGTGAAACTGGTTCATCATAAACTAAAAAATACATTGGGGAGCAAAGGGCTAAAAGAAATGGAAGCTATTGGAAAAGAGTTTGATGCTGATGTTCACGAAGGTATTACAAATATCCCTGCACCTTCCGATGATTTGAAAGGGAAAGTCATAGATGAACTGGAGAAAGGGTACTATCTTAATGATAAGGTAATCCGATTCGCAAAAGTTATCATCGGATCATAAAAATTAATTTTATGTGGGCGCAGGCGATTTGCCCGTAAGCACATTTCTAAATAAAGATGAGTAAAAGAGATTATTACGATATCCTGGGCGTCACACGCTCTTCGACTGCTGATGAGATAAAGAAAGCATATCGCAAAATGGCTATCAAATATCACCCGGATAAAAATCCCGGTGATAAAAAATCAGAAGAAAACTTCAAAGAAGCTGCAGAAGCTTACGAGGTTCTGAGCAATGCCGATAAGAAAAAACGTTACGATCAGTTCGGCCATGCCGGTGGAGCGGCGAGTGCAAACGGTGGCGGCTACGGCGGAGGTAATATGAATATGGAGGATATCTTCAGCCAGTTTGGAGATATTTTCGGAGGGGGCGGTGGAAGCCCCTTTGATAGTTTTTTTGGTGGTCAGCAACAAGCGCGCGGCGGCCGTCGTGTTTCCAGAGGAAGCAATTTGAGGATCAAAGTAAAGTTAACTCTTGAGGAAATTGCGAAGGGCGTAGAGAAAAAAGTCAAAGTAAACAAACAGATCTCCTGCGAAACCTGTGATGGCAGCGGCGCAAAAGACAAGTCTTCATTCCATACCTGCAACACCTGTAACGGTAGCGGCTCTGTTCGAAGAGTAACTAATACCATTCTGGGGCAAATGCAAACTACCAGCACCTGCCCTACCTGTAACGGGGAAGGAAGTGAAATCACAGCAAAATGTACTGTTTGTCACGGAGAAGGTTTAACCCGGGGCGAGGAAACAATCAGCATCAATATTCCAGCAGGAGTTAGTGAAGGAATGCAGCTGTCGATGAGTGGCAAGGGGAATGCGGCAGCCAGGGGCGGAATAGCTGGTGATCTTATCATCCTTATCGAAGAATTGCCTCACGAATTCCTGAAAAGGGAAGGAAATAACATTATATATGATTTGCACATCAGTTTCATTGATGCAGCAATCGGCTCGAGCGTTGAAGTTCCAACGATTGATGGTAAGGCTAAAATTAAGATTGAACCAGGAACCCAGGGAGGAAAAATACTTCGCCTAAAAGCTAAAGGAGTTCCGGAAGTTAATTCATATCATCGCGGTGACCAACTAATTTATGTCAATATTTGGACGCCAAAGGCTTTGTCCAAGGACGAGCGCGATTTACTTGATCAACTGAAAGATTCTCCGAACTTCAGGCCACAACCTGGAAAAAATGAGAAAAGTTTTTTTGATAAGATGAAAGAGTATTTCGAGTAAGACATGATGGAAGCGATTTTGAGCTTCCCTTAGGACGTATAAATAGCCCTTTCTTCATGGAAGGTCTTTTTAGTTTCAAAATTTTACATAAATAGCATACTTAAGGACCTGTTCTGTTGTTTAATAGTAGGAAGTTTTGATAATTTAGCTCCTCCTTAAGAAACCCCAAAACTCCTCAGATCCCAAATGAATAATATTACGAAATACACAGCTATCAGTTTAGTAGCTGCTATCCTGCTTTCAATTACATCTGCGTTCTCCCAGACTCCAACTGATTCGGTTCAACGAATGGATGAAGTCGTGGTAAGAGGTTACATCTCTGAGCAGCCGATTCTTAAAGTCCCATCATCGGTTAGCATCATCAGCAGTAAAGCGCTTAGGGATCAGCCAGGAATTTCAATGCTTCCTGCCTTCAATAGTGTACCGGGTATACGGATGGAAGAGCGCTCACCTGGAAGCTACCGCTTGTCGATCAGGGGGAGCCTTCTGCGATCACCTTTCGGAGTCAGAAATGTTAAGGTGTACATAGATGATTTTGCTCTTACAGATGCAGGCGGCAATACTTATTTGAATTCCCTGGATATTGGAAGTATAAACAATATCGAAATCCTCAAGGGTCCCGATGGAAGTTTATTCGGCGCAAATTCGGGTGGTGTGGTTTTGTTAAACCCTTTCGATAAACGGTCGGACAGCAGCTGGGCATCGGCAAATGTAACCAGCGGCTCATATGGTTTATTCCAGGAGAAAATTGCTTTACAAAAGAAATGGAGTAATAACTATTTGAATGTTAATCATTCTTACCAGACTTCAAATGGTTATCGCGAGCACAGCTCAATGCAGCGCCATTATGGCCAGGTGGGCTACCGCTGGAATTACAATAAGAACAGTCAGCTTCGGTTTCTCGCGTTATACTCGGATCTCGATTACCAAACACCCGGAGGTTTAACTATCGCACAATTCAATGCTAATCCGCAGCTCGCCCGGCCCTCAACGCCTACTGTTGCAGGCCCAGTAGCTCAAAAAGCCCGGATCGAAAACAAGACTTTTTTTGGAGGGCTGGTAAATGAAACCTTGCTATCGCAGAATTTCCGGCATGTATTAGCGCTTTTTGGATCCCACACTGATTTCCTGAATCCTTTCATCACGAATTATGAAATCCGGGAGGAAGGTACTTTGGGCCTCCGGACTTATTTTGAGTTGGTCAGCCGAGCCAATACAGGTATCCGTTGGAAGTGGAATGCTGGCCTTGAACTACAGGGTACAAATGCGGATATTTCTAATTTCAATAATAATCGGGGCGTTAAGGGTAATCAACAGGCTCAGGATGATATATTTTCCCGCCAGTTTTTTTACTTCACCCGTTTTTCAGCAAACCTCACTGAGAAACTGACTGCGGAAGTCGCTGCCAGCCTCAACTATTTCAAGTATGAGTTTGATAAGAATATTCAGACTCCAACCTCCTACTCAGAGAGAAAATTTGATCCCCAACTGATGCCCCGCTTTGCACTGTCCTACCAGTTAAATGATGGAATGGCTATAAGAACTTCTATAAGCCGCGGCTACTCCACTCCTACCATTGCTGAGGTAAGGGCATCCGACAATAAAATTAATACGAAACTTGAGTCAGAAACAGGCTGGAATTACGAAGGTGGGGTTAGACTGCGCGATAGAACCGATAGGTTCTGGCTTGATGCCTCGCTTTTTAACTACAGACTGGAAAACGCTATCGTGCGGAGAGTGAATGCCGATGATACAGAATTCTATCTTAATGCTGGCGGTACTTCCCAAACAGGTTTTGAAACCCAGGCATCTTATTGGTTGATTCAACCGGGAACCAAAAGGTTCATTAGTGGCCTGCAGCTTCAAAACAGCTATACATTAAGCAAATACTATTTTCGGGATTATGTGAACGTGACTGCCAATTATTCAGGGAACCGACTCACCGGTGTACCGAGAGGAGTTGTTATCAATGGTTTCGATTTAAGAATCGAGCGGAATTTCTATGTGTTTGCTCAGCATAACTACACTTCAAAAATACCTTTGAATGATGCTAACAGCCTCTATGCAGAAGACTATAACCTTGTTCATTTAAAAGCAGGCTGGAGAAAAGCTAAAGTTGGGAAAGCTGGCTTAGACTTTTACGTTGGGATAGATAATCTTCTTGACGAAAATTACAGCCTTGGTAACGACTTAAATGCCTTCGGTGGAAGATATTTTAATGCAGCACCGCTGAGGAATTTCTTTGGAGGGGTTAAGGTTACGCTGTAGGAAAGAATTACTAATCAAAAATTACGAATTACGAAAGAGCAAGCGGTGAAACTGCTTGCTCTTTTTATGCTAATTATCGAAACCGAGAGCGATATTGATTGTTGATTCTGTCTATTAAATGTATCTTAACTCAATCAAACCGAAAAGAAATGTTTACAACCAGTCCCTCTCT
>NZ_JBASJU010000168.1:0-11566 GCF_049655485.1 Daejeonella sp. | reverse complement strand
CCAGGGCGTCTTTCAATTCAATTTCTTTCGCAACTGTAACACCATCTTTGGTGATTGAAGGAGAACCGAATTTTTTATCAATAATTACGTTACGGCCTTTTGGTCCTAAAGTTACTTTTACAGCATTAGCGAGAATATCCACGCCTCTTTTCAAAGCATCACGTGCTTCAACATTATATTTAACTTGTTTTGACATTTGTTAAGATTTTAGATGTGGGAGTTATCCATCAACAGTATTGACATTTCACTCCGGGATTTAATTTTATTTAGTTTGAGGTATGAAGTCGGAGGTCCGAGGTCTGAAGTCCGACTTCCGACCTCAGACTTCCTTATAATGTTGCAAAAATATCAGCCTCACGCATGATAAGGTATTCTTTACCTTCGTGGGTTATCTCAGTACCTGCGTATTTACCGTATAAAACCACGTCTCCTACCTTGTAAGGCATAGGGATTAAATTTCCGGTTTGTTCTGCGTACTTACCAGGACCTACAGCTACAACTGTTCCTTTTTGTGGTTTCTCTTTTGCAGTATCAGGAATATAAAGTCCTGATGCTGTTTTCTCTTCAGCAGGAGCAGCTTCTATAACTACCCGGTCTGCGCTAGGTTTAATATTTAATGCCATATGTTATTATGTATTTAATTAATTGAATTTTACGTGACTTAGCCGTCACTAATTATGCCAAAGCAAGAAGGAGACAGATTCTTGTCAAAATTTCATTTTAAGCCGTCTGTCTATCTTTTTTTTGAGGCTGACGGTGTCATGCTGTCAGTTTAATGTCATGAAATAGGCAAATAAAAAAGGCCTCCTGGAGGAGGCCTTTTTTAAGATTTACTTAATTATTTTTTTGTCGTATCAGACGGCGTCGCGGCGGGCGCAGAAGGCAATGTCATATTTGAAGGTGCAGGTACAGCAGCAGGCTTATTTATCATGTCCTGAATTTCACGTCCCTCCTGGCTATCTGCTCCTCCTTTGTCGACTACCACATTGATCATAAGCGCAAGTACCATCAGGCTGGCAGCGAGGACCCAGGTCCCTTTTTCAAGGAAATCACCAGTACGTTGTACCCCCATGATATTATTTGATCCGGAAAATCCTGAAGAGAGGCCACCGCCTTTAGGATTTTGTATCAGCACGATTAATACCAGCAATACGCAAATCAGGATTGCCAGAATAACTATTGTATATAACATAATATCTAATTTATTTTCTTTTCTAATTCACGAATTTGGTCGGCAAAGTACGTGCTTTTTTCCGGAAATTTCAAACTTAATTTTTTGTAAGTCTCAATAGCCTTATGAAATAGCATCTGGTCGGTATAAATATGTGCTAAAGTTTCAGACACCAGGTCATTAGGATCTTCAGCACTCTTCCTTGCTTTGTTCTCATTATCCAGTTTATCGGAATTTGGGGGTTTAATCTGCGGCTCCTCCCGTATGAATTTCTCCACTATAAAATCTTCTTTACGTTTGACCTGGAAAGGCACCGTTTTTGGCGCATTTTCCAACTCATCTACGGGTGATTGCAGGTGGAAGATATTCTCAATAATTTGTGAACTAAGCTGATCAACTGTATTGCGTTTTATGCTCTGGCTTGTATCCAGGTGGAAACTAACATATGGCTGATAGTTTTGAGAATGCTCTTTCCGGGTCTTATCCAACCACCATAAGAATGAGTAAGGCATCTTGTCATCATCGTATCTCGAAACGGATTGACGATCATCTATAACAGCATTATGACTAATATTCTGGGCTATATCGTTTTCTGGCCTGAATACATTCTCGGTTTTGTCTGATTCGGCATCTAAACCCTTTTCTTCTCTTGAAAAATAAGACGAAGCAGCACTTTGTCTAACAAGCAGATCCAGTTCGTCATGGACTGTTGGTGTTTCAGGTTGTGTAGTATCCGTGTCATCTATAGGAGTTTCTATCAACTCACCATCCTCAAATTCATGATACTTTTGATCTTCCTTTGACGATTCCGGAGATTGTCCCGAATCACTAAATGCCAGTTCTGGTTCCGCTGCTTGTATATTTTCGAGATCGCCGTCGGGCTGGACTTCGCCAACCGCTTCCTCATTTTCCGGAAATAGGGTTTCATCTTCAACAACAAATTCAGCTTCACTTTCAGGCTCATCTGTGCGTTTATCCGCTACTTCTTCCTTTTCTGATGCCGTGTCTGGCGACTCTGCAATGTTCGTATCAGTCGATAGTATACTTCTAGCTTGACTTTTTATTGACTCGGGATCTTCAATTATTTTTCGGAGGACTACTCCATCGGCAGAAAATATGGCAGTTTTTGATAATTCTTTATCAAAAGTGTCTGAAGATGTATCTATGAGTGAACGCGTGTAGAATGACCTTAAAAGCTGAGCGTAAGGATATTTCCCGACCAAACCTTCAAGCACCTCCTTATCAGTGGAATTAATTCCAGCGGGATTGTAAACACAATCCGAAAATAGTTTTTTATCGAGCTCCTGAGAATTTGTCTGTTCCACTTTGCTGTCTGATTAATGAAAGCTAAAAAAAAATTACCAATTAGCGAAGGCCCTGTTGATGATAAGTTCAGACAGTTGGCGGTTGATTACCGTAATCAGTTTTTGCTGCTGCGATTCTAATGGGCCCTGATTTAAGCTGAATTCCTGACTTGCATTGAACGACTCTTCAAAATTCTGCTCTGGTTCCAATGTGTTTGTATATTTAACGTTGACCGTAACGGTTATCCGGGTTAGCCCAGCGCGATCATTACCCTGGATTGCAACAGGCCGAACAGTATAATCTGTTATTCTACCTTCAAAATTCGCTTCTGCTTCACCTCGCTCAATGCTTAAAGGGGTTTGATTTCTTATTCTTTCTTTTAATGCCTCGGTAAATTGATTCGCAAGATAGGGTACAACCAACATGGCGTTATTTTCGAAGAATTGAACAGATATAGTCTTCATTCCAACAGGAATTGATGTCCCCGAAAGCGTGTAAACACCGCAAGATTGAAATAGAAATACTGCCGAGATTGTTAAGCATGCAATATTTGATTTTAAGCGTTTATACATATCCGAAATTTAGAGTTCCAATTCTTTAATTTTGCGATACAAGGTACGTTCTGATATCCCAAGTTCGCGCGCAGCAAGTTTTCTTTTGCCTTTATGTTTTTTGAGTGCTTTCTTAATCAGATCCGATTCCTTATCCACAAGTGACAAGGATTCTTCAACTTCCTCAGCTTCATGGGTAATCTCATAAGACTTATCATGAGGTTTATGGATAATTAATTTGTGAGGATCCGACGAAATGTTGCTGTTTGCTGGTATTTCTATATCGCGGTACAGCTTATTGAGAACTTGCGGGTTAGGTTTAAAATCGGAATTGTTTCCGCCATTTTGAATGATATCCGCCACAAGCTTTTTAAGATCGGTCATGTCCTTTTTCATATCAAAAAGAACCTTATAAAGTATGTCTCTCTCAGAAAAATCTTCTTTTTCCTGATTCCGAATCCGCATAGGCAATGTGCTGCCAACCTCATTTGGAATGTAATTTAGCAGGTGTTGGGCCGATAGGTTTCGTTCCTTCTCAAGAACAGCAATTTGTTCTGCGATATTCTTCAATTGACGCACGTTTCCGGGCCAGCTGTAATCCATCAACATTTGTTGGGCACTTTGGTCGAGCTGTACGGATGGACTACGATATTTATCTGTAAAATCAGCAATGAACTTCCTGAACAGCAGGTTGATGTCCTCTTTTCGTTCACGAAGTGCCGGGACCTTCAAGGGAACAGTATTAAGTCGATAGTAAAGATCTTCTCTGAATTTCCCGGCCATAACTGCATCGAACACATCCTTATTTGTGGCAGCCATTACCCTCACATTCGTCTTCTGCACTTTTGATGAGCCTACCCGGATATATTCCCCCGTTTCTAAAACACGTAATAGACGAGCCTGAGTACCAAGGGGTAACTCAGCAACCTCATCCAGGAATATCGTTCCACCATCAACCACTTCAAAATAACCTTTCCGTGCGTCTGAAGCACCTGTAAAAGAACCTTTTTCGTGGCCGAAAAGCTCTGAATCGATTGTTCCCTCCGGGATTGCACCGCAATTAACAGCAATAAAAGGACCGTGTTTACGGGCACTTAATGAATGAATAATATGAGAAAAAACCTCCTTGCCACTTCCGCTTTCGCCAGTAATCAAAACTGAAATATCGGTAGGCGCGACCTGCCTTGCTATATCGATTGCCCGGTTAAGCAAGGGAGAATTTCCAATTATTCCAAAACGGTTCTTTATGTCTTGAACATCCATATCTTTTATATATCCAATGCTCCGGCGGCAATGTTTGTTTGTAGAATCTTCCCTATTAAAGTTGCAGGCGTGCACCTGTCAATCAACACATTTACATAATCACCCGGTTTATAATTTCCAGCGACAGGGAAAATCACTGTAATATTATACTCCGTTTTTCCGGAGAAATCCAGGTCTGATTTTTTTGAAAGACCATCTATAAGTACCCGGTAAGTTTTCCCAATATGTTTAAGCAATCTGTTATGGGACCCCTCTTGTTGTTTAGACAATATTTCATTGAATCGTCTTGTCTTAACATCCTGAGGAATATCGTCCTCGAATCTCTTCGCAGCAAGGGTTCCCGGGCGCTCAGAATAAGTGTACATATACGCAAAATCATACTGCACATAATCCATAATGCTCACTGTATCCTGGTGCTCCACCTCTGTTTCGGTACAAAATCCTATGATAATATCAGTAGAAATCGCGCAATCTGGAATGATCCTCTTAATTGTGTCAACACGTTCAAGATACCATTCACGTGTATAAGTACGATTCATTAAATCCAGTACACGTGAATTTCCTGATTGAACCGGTAAATGGATATGGTTGCAGATATTATCATACTTAACCATGGTGTATAATACCTCGTCTGTAATATCTTTTGGATGAGATGTCGAAAAACGTACCCGGAGCTGCGGATCAATTAAAGCCACCATCTCGAGGAGCTGTGCAAAATTGGTATGTTGCTGGCCGATAAGTTCAGTTTCTCCGGATGGTAAACCGGGGCTCCATTTATAGGAATCAACATTCTGTCCCAGCAGGGTGACTTCTTTGTACCCATTGTTAAACAATTCACGAGCTTCTTCAACGATAGAATATGGGTCGCGGCTTCTTTCCCTTCCACGTGTAAAAGGCACAACGCAGAACGAGCACATATTGTCGCAACCTCGCATGATAGAAACAAACGCAGAAATGCCGTTACTATTTAATCGTACGGGACTAATGTCAGCATAGGTTTCCTCACGGGATAAAAGTACGTTCACTGCTCTTGAACCTTCATCGACCTGATTTATAAGGTTTGGAAGATCCCGATAAGAGTCTGGTCCGATCACGATGTCAACAAGCTTTTCTTCCTCAAGGAATTTAGCTTTTAATCGTTCGGCCATACACCCGAGCACACCAATAGTCATTCCCGGGCTTTTACGCTTTGCGGCACTAAATTCTCTCAACCGGTTTCTGACTCTTTGTTCTGCATTATCACGGATTGAACAGGTATTAATAAAAATAACATCAGCTTCTTTGTATTGCGATGTAGTTTCGAAACCCATGTCGAGCATGATGGAGGCAACAATTTCACTATCAGCGAAATTCATCGCGCAGCCATAACTTTCTATATACAGCTTACGGCCTTTATATTTTGGCGTGCGTTCAATCACCAATGCTTCACCCTGGCGTGATTCATCATGCAAAGTGGGTTGTAAAACATCTTTCAGATCTCCTAGCCTCTCGAACATTATTAAATAAATTAGGCCGCAAAAATAAGAAATTTTCTCCTTAATGACAGTTTGGCAGTGACTGTTTTTAAAATAACTGATAATCTTTATTAAATTAGGCTAGGAATAAATTAGAACTGGTGGATTCTGGCCATGGTTTCAGATTAACAAAAAGTATGCAGAATAATTATGGGGCTAAATAGTAAGGGGATCGGGAAATGGAGATGGGCTCTATATTTTTTAATAGTTGTGGGTATACTACTGGCAGGTCTTGCAGTCTACTTCAATTACCGATGGAAGCCCATTCTTAGCGCCAGAATAAAAACTGCAATTCATACATCTACTAACGGCCTTTACTCTATCGAATTCGATAACATCCGAACCAACGTTATCAGTGGACGGATCAGTGTGAAAAATATCGTCTTCATACCGGATACTTCGATATTCAGTAAGGTGAGTACAGATAGCCTGGCCCCAAGACATTTATATAAGGTAGAGATAAAGGAGCTAATTTTAAGAAGGGTACATCCCTGGAAAATATATTTCGATGGGGTACTTGAAATGGGTTCCCTTGTTATCGACAAACCCAAGCTGCAGGTGACCTTTACAAACAGTAAGAGGAACAAAGAAACCACCACGCCGGACGTACGAACCACCTGGCAGCGCTTGAAGCCTTATCTCAACTCAGTAAAAGTTAATAAAATAACCTTTCAGGATGCGGACTTCCAGTACGTAGACCAGAGCGCGGCGCCTGAGAAAATAACTAATCTAAGGGGCTTAACAATCAGGATAAGCGATTTATTAATAGATTCATTGTCGCAATTTGATAAAACGCGTTTATATCATACCCGGGACATTTATGCTGAACTAAATTCCTACAAAAGCTTAACGGCAGATAGCAATTATACAATCCAGATCCAGCAGTTTACCGCTTCAACCGGGAAGCGATATGCTAAAGTAAAAGGCCTTCGCCTTGTACCTAAGTTTGGGGAAATGGAGTTTTCACAGCAGTTTAGCGTTCAAAAAAACAGGTATTCTATCGATGTTCAGGAAATGCAATTGAACAATATAGACTATAAGATGCTGAATATCAATAGGCGCCTGATAGCTTCCGGGCTAACAGTGAGAAAAGCAGATGCTTCAATCTTTTTAAACCGATCAATGCCAGATTCTTTACGCGACCGGGGGATGAATTTTCCCCAGTTTTCCTTAAAGCGATTTAAACTTGATGCTCGAATTGATACTGTATCAATTTTCAACTCCCGGGTATACTATTCGGAGTATAACCCTGATTCAAAACGAAAGGGCACGGTGATTTTTAGTAAAATTGGGGGCCGGATCTTCAATTTAACGAATGACTCTGCCAGCCTCAGCAAGAATAGTAAAGCCGAAGCAAAGCTTACTGCACTACTCATGGATAGGGGTAGATTTAATGTGAACATGCAATTTAATCTGGCTTCGCCCACAGGAGCTTTCAATTTCCGAGGCAATGTAGGGCGAATGGATGCCGATATGTTTAACAGTGCAATCCGGCCCTTATCGCTTATCGAGATCAAGTCAGGACAATTAAAAAAAATGGAGTTTAACGGGCAGGGGAGTACAAAAGGCGTTAAAGGCTCACTTGCAGTTTATTACAACAACCTCAAAATTGCACTGCTGGAAAGAAGTGAAAAGACTACCTGGCTGAAACGCCGTGGAATTGCATCGATTTTTGCAAATGTATTGATAATTGAAAGCGACAACCCTACACCTGGCCGCCCTGTAAGAAAAGTAAATTTCAGTTATGTCCGGCCAGACCACTCCTCATTCATTAATATGATCTGGAAAGGAATCTCGTCTGCACTGCTTGGAAGCATTGGCCTCGACGCCGAAACCCAGCGGGAAATAAAAGCCAGGTTAGAGAGGATGGAAATTGAACGTTTCCAGAGAGAGGAGAGGAGAGAAGAGAGGGAAAAAAGGAAGGTTAAAAGGAGATCGAACAGGAAGGCACAATTAAAAAAGTAGCGCGCATAGAAAAAGCTGCCTGGATCTCAGACAGCTTTTTATAATATTTAAAGAAGAATATTAAACTACAAAGTAGTTCCAACCAAATTCATCTGGCACACGACCGTACCTGATTTCGTTAAGTGTTTTTAATACGCGGTTAGAAAATTCTCTTTTTGCCGGATCCGGAAGTGTATAAATTTCGCCATCATGGCCAATTTCAGCAATATGAGCGATAGTAGCTGCCGTACCAACGCCGAAAGCGTCAGTAATCCTTCCTTCTTTTATCCCATCAAGAATTTCAGCAACAGAAATCCGCCTTTCTTCCACTTCAATACCCCAGCTCTTAACAAGAGTTATCACGGTATCACGGGTTACTCCTTTAAGTATGGTGTCACGAGTAGAAGGTGTAATTACTTTCCCATCCATCATGAACATAATATTCGCGGCGCCGAGTTCTTCGATGTAAGCGTGCTCACGTGAATCGGTCCAGATTAACTGATCAAAGCCTTCCTCCGTCGCCCTTCGACCAGGAAGCATAGAACCTCCGTAGTTACCAGCTGCTTTCGCGAAGCCAAAACCGCCATCACTCGCTCTGGAGAACTTGGTCTCAATCTTCACTTTAAGGTTCTTAGAAAAGTATGGTCCGACAGGTCCCGTCAGGATTATAAATTTATAGGTCTCAGATGGTGTCACGCCGAGGTATGGATCAGTAGCAAACATGAAAGGCCGGAGGTAAAGGCTGTGTCCTTCTTTGGAAGGAACCCAATCTTTATCCACTTCTACTATCGCAGAAAGTGCCTGCAAGTACATCTCAACCGGGATTTGAGGCATGCATAAACGATCTGCAGAAGCATTGGAACGTTCAGCATTTTTCTCAGGACGGAATATCGCAATACGACCATCCGCATGTTTATATGCTTTAATCCCTTCGAAAAATGCTTGTCCGTAATGCAGAGCAGAAATCGCAGGGTTTAGTGCGATATCCCCGTAAGGGATGATTTGAAAGTTTTTCCATTCGCCGCCTTGATAGTCAGCGATGAACATATGGTCAGAAAAAGTCTTGCCGAAAGGCAAATTATCAAAATCCGTCTTTGCCAGACGTGACTCCGCTGTTTTTGTAACAGAAATATTTAAAGTGTCGGTAAACATGGTAAATTGTGTTGGGAGGTGCAATTTACGGAATTTCAATAAAGTATCCTAAACTTAATCGTATCATCAATCTGCTTCAGGTCCTTTAGCACCTGCTTATCATATTGATCACTCACATCCGTAATTACATAGCCAATGCTCGAATTAGTCATGAGGTATTGACCCACAATGTTTATATCGTGATCTGCAAAAACCTGGTTTATACTTGCCATGACGCCGGGAACGTTGTGGTGAATGTGTATAAGCCTGTGAGCGCCACCAATACGGGGCAATTGTAAATTGGGGAAATTTAAGCTCCTGTACGTGTGACCATGATTAATAAAGTTTATCATGCGCTTCGGAATGAATTCCACAGCACCGGCATTTTGTTTCGGATCATCAAAAATCACTATCCCCATTTCGGTACAAATGTTTTTGGACAAAATTAACCCGCTGTTTCCGAGGTAGCCGATAGTTTTAAGTTTTACTGCACGCTTCAACTTTTCATCTTCAAGCACTTCGCCATGTGCGAGCAGCAGCATTCCAACATCAGCTACATATTTCTCTTCAAAGCTGGTTTTGTGACGTATCGAGAATCCATCCTTTTTAAGAGTCTGGATGGCAAGAGGCGGTACATCGCCAATAACCAGGCATAAAATCCGGTTTTTGGGATAAGATATAGCCCGTGGGAGATTGTTTACATAAAGGAACTCATCAAAGCTTGGTGTAATATGATCAGCCTTTTCCGCGACGGTCTTGCGTTCTATGTTTTCAGTGAAAGCGTAGAACTTCTTAATCATTCCAAATTCCTTGAGCTGGAAATCAGAATGGCCGTCGCCTATGCCGTAAATATCACCCTGTAATTTGAGGTCTTTTAAAAGAGTTACTTTACCACCTTCATTTGAAAGCGGATTGGATTCATCATAGCCGATTATCTTACCTGCGTCATCAAATGTGAATGTATTTGCATAGATATTCTCTTTGGAGATATGATAGGATGACACCACCGGTATAATAAACTCTTTGAAACCGCCGGATACGATAAGAACATCATTCGCGTGTTTCTTAAAGAACGTTTTATTACGTGAGAAGGAAGCGGAAACTTTTGTTTTAAGATGCGAAATGAGCTGTTTCAGGTGTCCTTTATTGGCTTCCAGCAGTTGGACACGCGCAGTCAGGCTTTCCCGGAATGACATTTTTCCCTCCATTGCCGCGTTTGTAAGATCTTCTATCTTCTTATAAATACCTTCCCGGTTAGGATGGTCGTGTAATGAAATTCGGGCAAGTTCATCAAGCGCTTCAACCTGAGTAAAAGTGCTGTCAAAATCTATAATGTAAAATTGCTTCAAGGGATTAATTTTAGTTGACATTGTAAGTTTTGCAGATTTCCGCTATCGACTCCTTAACTGATTTGAATTCCAAATTTAGAGCCTTTTTAATTTTCTCATTAGAATAATTTTGCTTTTTAAAGGCGCCGCGGACAGTCTCCCGGCTCAGCTTATTGTTTTTACCGGTTAATAGGGATATTAGGTCATTACCCAGCTTAGCTAAATTCAGCATCCAGGGTTTTAAGGCAGTTGCGGGTGGTTTTTTGCCCAGCTGAAATGCAATTTCAGCGAACAGATCGCGGTAAGTCCAGTTCTCGGCACTGACGATAAAACGTTGATTAGTGATTTTACTTTCCATCAGTTCGATCATCACTGACGCAACATCTTCTACATCAACATATCCGAAACTTCCGCCTGGATAATATGCTAAGCCCTTATTTATCGTATTAAACAATTCACCGCTTCCTTCTGTACCCGCGTTTTTACCGATGATTATCGAGGGGTTAACTATGACTGCTTTAAGCCCTTCCGCGGAAGCGCGAAACACTTCCATCTCGCTTTCGTATTTAGATACTGAATAATTTGTCTGACCCGAACCGAACTCCCAATGATGTTTTTCGTCAATTAGTTCTCCCTTCTTGCTGTCTCCAATGGCAGCAACAGAACTTACATGAAGGAACTTTTCCACTCCGGCCGCTACGCAAACATTCAAAAGATTCACAGTGCCTTCCACGTTAACTTTCATCATTTGCTTTTTATCCTTATGGGCAAAAGATATAAACGCTGCGCAATGATAAACTTTTGTAATTCCTTCGATGGCGTCTTCAAGGCTGTAGAAGTCGAGCAGATCCGCATTAAGCCATTCTATGCCATCTTTATTTTCCAGAATAGTAGGGATCACAGAAGAATCACGTTTAATGGCGCGAACTTTCTCTCCTTTTAGCAATAATTGCCTGACTAATTCTGAACCTAAAAAACCGGTGGCACCGGTAACTAATACCATACGAATGATTTTTCTTAAATGCTTTCAAAAGTAATTGAATAAAGTGATATTTGCCTTCAGTCTGATGTCATAATCCGGCTACCGCACAAGGTGTTTAACGGGAGCTATTCAATTTAATCGATTTCAGAAAATTTCCTATGTCTTTATCCGATTTCCTTTCTCCCATAAGTTTCAACCCACCGAAAGAAGGCTTTTATACGAGTCACCTGGGCGCAAAAGTTGAAGTCTACCATTCAGACTTTCCTGATCTTGACACGAATGAATTCGATTTAGCAATTATTGGTGTACAGGAGGAAAGGAACGCAACGGCCAATGCCGGAACCGCTCTTTCCGCTGAATATTTCCGCGAAAAGTTC
>NZ_JBASJU010000167.1:0-2715 GCF_049655485.1 Daejeonella sp. | reverse complement strand
TCCTGAGCGGAAGAAAGTAGTAAGTCTAAAATTTCTTCACTATGGCCATCTGCTTTCAGAATTTCAACAAGCCCTAAAATATTTGCAAGGGGTTTTCTGACCACATGCGACTGGATGAAGCCGATTTCCTCAAGCTGGGTTTCGGCATGACCCAGCATACCCTGCGTATGGACTAATTCTGAATCATTGTAGCCAATGCCATAGATACCTAAAGGAGTATTATCTGGGCTCATAAGTGCCTTCATCTCCCAGTTGGTAGTAACGAAACCGCCTTTTCCATCATGTTTCCGAAGAGTAACGGGAACCAACTGATCCGGGTTTTGCATACACCGGTATCCTGCAGCAGTACATACCTCAATGTCTTCCGGATGGAGCGTAACCGAGAATTTTTGCCCAAGGAGGGTCTTTCTTCCTGCGGCAAAGTTCTTGTCGTAATTCGGGCTTACATAACTATAAACACTGTCCAGGTTTACTGAAATAGTATAAAAATAATGAGAATCGTGAAGAAAAGTATTAATGGCGTTGAAGGTATTTTCCATTTATATTGGTTTTTCGTGCTGATCGGGTCCTCTTGGCTGCACTGGCCCGATATTCTAACTAATACTGAATAATATAAAAATTGTTTCAGTGTCTGGCCATTGCCATCTGTTTAAGCCTATTTTAGGTTTGCAATATAATAGTAAATTTAGTTCCAATTCCTACTTCGCTCACCACCTTAATAGTTCCGCCAATGGCTTCGGCCCTGGGTCTTTACCAGGAACAGTCCCATTCCTTTTCCTGCCACGTGCGTATGGAATCGTTTGTAAAGACCAAAAAGTTTATCGCCTGTTGAGGTCGATGCCTATTCCATTGTCTTTAAAAGTAAGAATGTTTTCCCATTTTCTTTTTACTTGTTATTTCAATAATTGGCTGGACCTTGGGCTTACTGTAATTATTAAGGCACTTCAATTTTTGCGATCAGTAAAATTGTTATGCTCAAAAAGTATAAAAGTTTATCTTTATTTATGCCCGAAGCTCCACAGATACGCCTGATTGTTCAGAAGTTGCAGACCTTTGTCGGTCAGCCAATAGTGAAAGCTACTGCCTTAACCGATGATCTCGATCTTAAGCGCCTCGAAGGCCTGACCATTAAGGAAATTACCGTATTTGGTAAGCAAATCCTTATCGTCCTCCCTAAGTTTACCATCCGCGTGCATTTAATGATGTTTGGCAGAGTGAAGATCGATGAGCGGAACGAAGGAGGTAAATTACGGCTGGGCCTGAAGTTCAAAGACAGAGAACTTAATTTTTACGCCTGCGATATCCATTTTATCGATGAGCCGCTGGATGATGTGTTCGACTGGACTACTGATATTATGAATCCTGAATGGGATGCACAGAAGGCCTTAAAGAAATTGAAAGATTATGAAGATGAATTGATTTCAGATGTACTGATCGATCAGGATATATTTAATGGACTTGGTAATAAGGGAGTAAATGAAGCATTATACAAAACCAGAGTACATCCCGCAAGCATCGTTGGAGCCTTGTCCGCAAGCAAGCGAAAAAGTATTATTCAGGAAGCTGTGGATTTCTCATTTGATTACTTTAAATGGGAAAACGAGGGGGTATCAAAAGAGAACTTCTCGGTTTACATGAAGAAGAAATGCCCGGTGCATGGTACTGCTTTAAAACATGAGAAGATAGGGACAAGCGGGAGGAAATGCCATTTCTGTGACCAGTGCCAAAAGTTGTATGTTTAATAAAACATGACAATGTTTTACCGCAAAGGGCGCAAAGGGCGCAAAGTTTTTTCCTTTGCTCTTTGCGTGTACTTTGCGCCCTTTGCGTTTAATTCTTCTGCGGTAAAGTCTTATTTATAAATAAAATCAAACATCGCCGCCCTCGTCGCTTTCAAATCCGTTCGCAAATACCAGATATTATTAATTCTCTCCCCCTTACTTGCGGTATCAAGCGGGAATCTTCCTTGTTCAATAACTTTAGTTTTGGAATTTAAAATAGTACCTCCTATGTTGAGCAGCATGAACTGATTCATACTCGTCTCCAGGTTGGGAAGAATTTTAGATATAAATACCGGCAGCAAATTGGTGCCCCCTCCCTGCATTTTACTGAAAAGCGAAACCAGAACGGCCTTCTGTCTGTCGGTCCTTTCATAGTCACCACGGCCAGCATCTCGTATCCTGGTGTAAGCAACAGCTTGTCGGCCGTTAAGCTTCTGCAGACCAGCTTTCATAATAGGGGCGATGGGTAGATCACCATCGAAGGAAATTTCTTTTACATAATTGTTGAGATAGGGTAGTTCTTCGGCCTTGAGGTTAATATTAACACCCCCTAAAGCATCTACTATTCTCGCGGCACTTAAAAAATCGACATGGATATAATCTTTTATGTCCAGTTCAAAATTTTGGTTGATGGTCTTTATTGCCAGCTGCGGTCCGCCCTCTGCATATGCGGCATTAATCTTATCCATCCCCTTGCCTTCTATATTAACGTAGGTATCCCTCAGTATAGAAGACATCTTGATTTTCTGCGTTGCGGGGTTAACGGAAATCACCATGATGACATCCGCATTTCCCTGAACCTGCGAATTGCGGCTATCGGTGCCGAATAAGGCAATGTTTACCGGTGCATCCACAAGCTTTGAATTCCTTTGCATGACCATAGGGCTAATACCAAGCGCTTCCGTTGTGCGGTTAAGCTTCGGGAAGATTTTAG
>NZ_JBASJU010000166.1:0-1869 GCF_049655485.1 Daejeonella sp. | reverse complement strand
AATCTTCGTCGGTTAATAGAGCCATATGTCATGGTTTTGGCAAGAGAATTGTCATCCTGATGTCACAAACCGGAAGGACAATTTCGTTTGAAACCGGAATTTGAAAAAGCAATAGAAAATTTTTATTCTACCCAGCCCCACGGTGCGGGTGGTGTTTCTACCGGTTTAGTAAGATCAAACTTAAAGATATAAGACGCTTTGTTTCCAACTCTTGCAAGATTGTAAGTCAACGATTTACCTTGTTCTATTTCCACCCACCACACAGTTCCAATCCCTGCGGGGCGTAATTGTACAGATTGTTGATCGACTGGAAAAATTTGCATGTTGGCAGAGCCAGTGTTAGTTGTGCTACCACCGTACATAGTCATTACCTCGGGTTTTCCATCTTCATGCCTGTGATCATGCTTCCATTCAAGTTTATTTGGGAATCGTCTTAAAATAAATGTTCTAGACCTGTTTGTACCTACTATAAATGGGATTCTTATCCTGTTTTCTTCACAACTACGTATATGAATAGTCAATTCTTTACCTCTGAATGTAGTATCTGTGTCCGGGGCTTCCACAACCGTTCCTTTAAATGATTTGCCGCAATTAGATTTCAATTGACTCCAAAAAAGAGCCTGATTTGTATCTTTTGGAGAATCTGTAGAAATTCTTGAACTTGTACAAGAGCTACAGATTATAAATGAAGAATAAAAAGAGAAAAGAAGCAGGATTTTTTTTATAGACATCTTTAAAGGTAATTAAAAAACAATATTTAGCAGTAGTTTGATCCCCAAATCTTTATGACAAAAGAGTCTTTCTAGATAAACACAATTGGGAAAGAATCATCTTATAAAGATTCACTATTGTTTCTTAGAGCGTAACTTATAGCTACCACCAGCAGCAAAAAGCCGATCAGGCCAAAAGCGGTTGGGAGGGAATATTGATGCGCGATAAATCCCAATATTGCCGGGCCTGCAAGCTGCCCGGCATAACCTATGGTTGTTATTGCCGGTATAGCAACTAATGCAGGCACAGATTTTAACCGTCCCCCTTCACCTATAAACACAGGGACAATATTGGCAGCCCCCACGCCTAGTAATATAAACCCGGCTATTGATATAATTAATGAGGGGATCAATACAATCAGTAGGATTCCGGAGGCCGCAATAAGGCTGCCACCTATAACCACTGTTCGACCACTGAAACGGGAGACAAGCCGGTCGCCCAACAGGCGCATGGTAGCCATGGCAATCGAGAAGGCTGCATAACCGATACCTGAAAGCCTTTCATCAATACCACGGTTTTCTTTCAAAAAAACAGCACTCCAGTCCAGCATGGCACCTTCAGATAAAAACACGATAAAACACATCGTGCCCAAAAATAAAACGCTGAAATTTAACCAGGAGGTTGATGAGTTATTAGAGCCCGGGGAATTGTCTTGTGAAGAAAATTCAAGGATTGCTTCCTGTTCCGATTGCCGGTTAAGCAAGTAAGGATAGTAATAGAGTACGATTACGATCGACAAAATTGAAATGAATAGGGCTGCTGCAATGGGATCCAATCCTGCTTTCATCAGTGCTCCGAGCCCTAAGGATCCCATAAGCCCGCCTACACTAAAAAGTCCATGGAATGATGACATAATGGATTTGCCATAAATATTTTGCACCTGGACACCATGGGCATTCATGGCTACGTCGACAGTTCCCAGTGCTCCGCCAAAAAGATAGAGCACTGCTCCCATTAAAATTATCGAATCAATAAGAAGCAATAGCGGGAGCGTAGCGGCCATTAAAACAGACGAGAAAAGCATTACTTTATTGCTGCCATAGCGTTTACAAAGTAAGCCGCAAACAGGCATAAAACTAATAGCACCGGCTCCTAAAC
>NZ_JBASJU010000165.1:0-5669 GCF_049655485.1 Daejeonella sp. | reverse complement strand
TGTAATGTTCCAGGGGCATACTCTTTCCCCACAAGGGCGGCGACGCGCCTGTTATGTTCTTTAAAGATGGGAACAAGTTTTTTTATTTCAGCCGTATCTGATTTTCCTAAGACTTTATCTTTTAAGTATTGTACAGTAACGGGTTGTCTATCTTCAATAAGCTGGCGGTGGGCATCGTATACCTGTTGTTCCAAAGTTTTAAGGTATTGGTTAAAGGCACGGGCTTCCTCGTGAGTTCCGGCCATTTTCTGAGCGGATGCATTCCAGCGGGATGGATTAATGTACCGTTTGGTAGTAAATTCCAACCGGTCTCCCTCAATGGTTATACGCAGGTAAATAGGAGCGGTACCATTGACTAAAATCTTAGCTTTTTTGAGTGCGAAGAGTAAATTAAATGTGCTGATCATAACGCTGATAATTAAATAGTTACAAGGGTTTTCAGGGGTTTGGCGAGACCTAAATTTAAGAATGGCAACTAGGTCTCGCAATAGACCCCGATCAGACTGGTTTATTATAGTATAATTTGGTATGCCTAAAAACAAAAAACGCCTTAAATCAGTGATTTAGGGCGTTTTTGATCTTCTTTGGTAACTATCTGGCGGAGAGGGTGGGATTCGAACCCACGGTACCATTGCTAGTACACGAACTTTCCAAGCTCGCTCGTTCGGCCACTCTGACACCTCTCCGTGAATAGCCTTTAGAGGTGCAAAAGTATTAAAAAATCGGTAATAGAGGCATACGATGCGGAAAATATATGGGAAGGAAATAATTTCACGTTAACCCTTTGAAATTCAATTAAATAATGTATATTTAATATAGAATTAACAAATTCTATTGTTGTAAAGTTAAATGGTGGGGGATGGAGATTTATTTCCCCGGTTTGGGGTATAAAATCCCGGTTTTGGGATGTTGGAGACTGCAAATAAGTCTCTGAAGGGTTAATTTGGCTGTGGTCGGTTATTTGCCTTAAAGAAAATACATTATAAATATTTTAATTCTCTCACCCATGAAAAAACTTAACTACGACCTTTTAGTCGCAATCATCCCATTGGCTTTTATTGTAGCAGCGGTATACATGCTTATAGTGCAGCAGTTTTAAAAGCATTAAACGCCGAATGGTGCCATACTGAGCGATCTCAAATCAATTTGATTCTAAAAAAGCCCTTTGCCCATTCGGCGCTTAACCGCGCTTTCTGTAATTGTATTTTTGGCGCTTGATACATTCGGGTGCCCCCGCAAAATACGTACTTGAAAAACGCGGCATTTTCGATATGTTTGCATGAGTAAATTCATACTCACAGCTCGGAAAATTAATGCTCAGTCTCGACGAGATCAAAAAACCTATCGCCGCAGAACTTGATACTTTTGAAGGGAAGTTCAAAGCCTCTATGCAGAGCTCTGTTCCTCTTTTGGATCGTATTACGCATTATATTGTCAAACGGAAGGGCAAGCAAATCCGCCCGATGTTTGTATTCTTCTCTGCAAGCCTTTGCGGAGGTATTACTGAAGCCACACACAGGGGAGCAGCACTTGTAGAGCTTCTACATACAGCGACATTAGTGCATGACGACGTGGTCGATAATTCCTATGAACGTCGTGGTTTCTTTTCGATCAATGCTTTGTGGAAGAATAAAATTGCAGTTTTGGTTGGAGATTTTCTTCTTTCTAAAGGACTTTTATTGTCTATCAATAATGGTGATTTCGACTTACTGAAAATTGTATCAGAAGCGGTAAAGCAGATGAGTGAGGGTGAATTGCTGCAGATTGAGAAGGCGCGGCGACTGGATATTGATGAAAAGATCTATTATGAAGTCATTCGTCAGAAAACTGCCTCACTGATTGCCTCATGTTGTGCCTGCGGAGCGGCTTCTGCAGGAGCAGATGCAGCAACTGTAGAGAAAATGCGCCTTTTCGGAGAGAAAGTTGGAATTGCTTTTCAGATAAAAGATGACCTCTTTGATTTCGGTACGGATGCTATCGGGAAACCACTGGGGATCGATATCAAAGAGAAGAAAATCACATTGCCATTAATCTATGCCTTAAATAAGACCAGCCGTTCAGAGAAACGGAGGATTATTAACCTGGTTAAAAATCATAATGAGGAAGCCGACAAAATTTCTGAGATTATAGAATTTGTACGCAGCAGCGGTGGTATGGATTATGCGACACAACAGATGGAAGTTTACCAGGCGGAAGCTTTCAATATATTAAATGAATTACCTGCACACAGCTCACGCGACGCGTTGGAGCAACTCGTGCGCTATACCACCGAACGTAAAAAATAATGTCTAACGAGTATATAGTTTTCGGCAGTTTCCTGCTTTTCATCATACTGATGCTGGCCATCGATTTGGGGATCTTCAATAAAGCTGATAAAAAGGTTAGTATGAAGGAAGCGGCAATAATGAGCTCCATCTGGGTGAGTTTTGCTATAGGATTTTATTTCTTGCTACTTAACAAAGGAGAGATCCTGCATGACATTACTAATTTTGCAGAATTGCAGGAAGTCACTGTTAAACATCTTCATAACATCACCCTCATCCCTGGCAATTACACCGAAAGCCTTGCCCTTTACAAGCAGAATCTGGCTCTGGAATTTATTACCGGATATGTTATAGAATATGCGCTTTCTGTTGATAATATATTCGTGATGGTACTTATTTTCTCAGCCTTTGGAGTGAATGAGAAATATTACCACAGGGTTTTATTCTGGGGAATTATAGGAGCCGTCATTATGCGATTCCTGTTCATATTCCTCGGCTCGACTTTAATCAGCGAATTTGAATGGATACTATACGTGTTCGGAGCATTCCTGGTTTATACCGGAATAATGATGTTCATCAACCGGAGTGAGGATGAGAGTATTGATACAGAAAACCATAAAGTCGTACGTTTCGCGTCCAAATATTTTTCCGTCTACCCTGAATATGCAGGCAATCGATTCTTTATCACTATAGATGGCAAACGGATGATAACTCCATTGTTTATCGTACTTTTAATTGTAGAATTTACAGACCTTATTTTCGCAGTAGATTCAATACCTGCGATCTTTGCAGTTACTAAAGACCCTTACATCGTATTTTTCTCCAATATTTTTGCCATCCTGGGATTGAGATCGATGTTCTTCCTGCTGGTTAATGTGATCCACAAATTCCATTATCTTAAGACCGGGCTTTCCGTCCTGCTTATATTTATCGGAGTAAAAATGCTGGCCCATCACTGGCTAAGCGATTGGGGTTTCAAGACAAGCCATTCACTGTATATCATACTGTTTATATTGACGGCCAGTATAGTGGCGTCGCTGGCTTTTCCGAAGAAGGAGAAGGGGATCTGAGGTCTGAGCCCTGTTTATAAACCTCTCTTCCCCACAACCTGCCCCAGACATTCAAAAACCAGTTCACCCATCGTATTACAACTCTTAAATACCGGATTTTTATAATGATCCGCTAGTTCTGTACGAAGCTGGTGTATTTTCTCCGGGTGCGAGATGGTATCAATATTCATGATCTTAAAGAGATCTTCCAGCCTGTAGTATCCTGAACGGAAGCGATTGGCAATAAGCGTTCGTTCCTCTTCCTGGTACTGGCGCATCGTAGTTTCATCCATATGCTTCATGCCCAGCTGAACCAGGCTGACATTCTCTTTAAAATAATGCGGTAGATACATCTTCAACCGCCCTTCGTAGGATTGCTGATCAAAATCAATAGCTCTCAATCGGTATTGATTCCCCTCGATATCCGGAGTAATATCGACGACAAAATTATACGATCGCATATCCCCTAAGAGGCGCACAACACATCTTTCATTAAACTTGACGAACTCTTTGCAGATCCGGATCTGGTTAAATTTGGACGTTTCCAAGCGGCGGTTAATAAATTCATCACCAGGCAATCCGGGGATGTGTTCCTCAATCAGCGTGTTTCCGTCCGTCATGTAGATAATGCGGTTAGGGGAGAGGATATGCTCCAGCTCGAGTCCGTAAACCCGTGAAGCATCCGCAATTTTTATATAAAAGTGGTCGTAGTTATCGTTAAGGCGATTAATAATTCTAACCCTAAACGGCCGGGTATTCGCGAAAGTGCAGTAATCAATACGGGCCACTGAAAGGTGTTCCATCACAGCCGTATCCCCGTCAGTATTCATCAGGGCATAAATGGAAGTCAGATTCGGAAAGAGTTCTTTCATCTCACTCTCATCATAATACACCGTATGCCAGAGGGTGTCCCGCCCTTCTTTATCCCGTAAAGGTGTGGATAAGTTAAAGCGAAGCAAATCGGAATACTGCACGGGCAGCTTTACCTCCCGGTCGTACTTCAAAAGATACTCTCTGAGCTCCGCGCGGATGGGGAAAGGGGTTTTTTTCTTTGAGGGTACGTCGTTGCGGGGTTCGAGGAGGCGGTCCATAAAGGTGAAAGGTGAAAGGTGAAAGGTGAAAACTTTAATTAGCTCTACAAGATAGGGGATAATAATTTAAGATGATCTTAGGAGGTACCTCGCTGCGCTTCGGGATGACGGGCGGGTATGTTTATTTGAAGGGCCTTAGAGTTGCTTAGGATGGTGAGCGGCTAAGCTGTTTGGAGGTCCCTCGCTGCGTTTGAGGTTTCTCCCTGCGGTCGAAATGACGTGATGGTAATAAATGAGAGGGGAGATTTCTCCTCGCGGAACGTGGCAGGTATATGATCTAAAGGTAGAACGCTCGTCGAAATATGCTCACATTCAAACAGAAGCTGGAACGATAAAGGTGGGCTATTTCGACGAGCGAATAGCGTTTTTATTATAAACGAGCCTTTTACCGCGAGGAGAAATCTCCCCATCCTCCTAAACGAGCCCCGTCATCCCGAAGCGCAGCGAGGGACCTCAATTGAACTTTAATTAGCCAACGTTTCATCCAGCGCAGCGAGGGACCTCAATTGCACTTTAACCAGCCAACGTACATCCAGGGCAGCGAGGGACCTAATTGGTCAACCCATAATAATAAAAAAGCCTCTCCAATTGGAAAGGCTCTTTCGTCGTATGCATCCCGAGTACAGTCAGGGACCTCCTGCTGCGTCATTTCGACTGAAGGGAGAAACCTCAAGTGCAGCGAGGGGACCTACTTTATCTCAAACACCGCCCTCATCTGATACGTCAGCTTAATTTTCTTAAAATCAATATCCGGCATGGGTGCTGCGTCAGCAGATTCAGTTTTCATCATTGTATTGGCACGATAGATTGGCTGCGGGTAATATTCATTGTTGATTTCCTGTATCTCGAGCGGGCTTCCGAGGGTACCACCGATAGAAGTGATCAGGTAATTCGCTTTCTCTTTCGCGGCTTGTAATGCTTTGATCTTAAGGTCTTTTTTCAGGCTCTCGATTTTAGAGTAGTCGTAGTTTTCGATATTGCTGTATTCAATACCTTTGGGATCAACCGCACTCATAATTTGGTTGAACTTGGTTAAGTCCGTCATTTTGATGCGGTATTGTTTGCGCGCTAAAAACTCAGGGCTTTTTTTCTTCTCCCACCAAGTTGTGTAACTTGATATGTTATTTATCGTGAAATCCTCCTGCGGGATACCAGCCGCTAATACAGCTTTTTGCAATTGTGCTTCTAAATCTTCAATTTCGACTTTCTTCTTATTGGCTGAATCCCTGAAATATTCTTTCAGCGACAGACTAACATAAATGATG
>NZ_JBASJU010000164.1:0-3520 GCF_049655485.1 Daejeonella sp. | reverse complement strand
TATTCCTTCATCAGCCAAAGGGGGAAAACCGCAATCTCTTCATCAGAAGATTCCAGCTTCTCACCACTTAAAAAGCAGTATTGCTTACTAAAGTTGAGCTTGTCAAAAGGCTTGTAAAGTGTTTGTGGCATTGAGCGCAAAGGTATTAAATCCCGTTTTGTTTATTGGGATTTCTTTTGTTGCTATTTGGTAATTTTCCGGGTTTAATTTACTCTGGCATTTTGAGCGTTCACCCATAAATTTTCTCTGCTCAAAGCCTGGTAGCCCGGTTTGCCTTAAATTGTTGGCCTAGAAGCTCAAGTTGGTTGAAATTATCAGTCCATTATTATATTGAAAAACGTTCCTTCCCTCAACTTCCCGGCCTAGCTGGACGATCTGGCTTAGAAAACCTCCCTCTACACGTACTTTAGGAGAGAATCGATATCCAAGCAAAAGGCCTAAACGATTCTGATCAAAAACATTTTCATTAACATTTTTACCGAATCCCATAAAGACTTCATCGTAGACAGCAGCGTAAGGTGTTTTATCCGCCATTTCACGTCCCTTAAGTGGAATTTGTGCCCGATACATATATCTGAGTCTGTTGGTGTAAACATATTCATCTTCTTTTTCCAAAGAAGCGTTGCTATATCTGCCAACCCAGCGCTGTTCAAGTATAAAGCGATGATTACTTTCCGCGATTCCGAATTTGTTATTTAATAAGAGCATCTGATATGCCCGGTGTTCGGTAAATTGTTTCCCCAGATTATTTAGCGGAATATCACCATAATTGAAAGTCTCTGCCAGAGCATAGCCAGCACGGATATTAACACCTGGGGAAACAAGCCTGTTTATCCCAACCCGATATAAGTTTTGTTGTGGGTCAGAAATAAGGTTATCTCTTCGCCATTGAAATTCTCCGGCAAGGCTCCATTTATCGTCAATTTTTAATGATGCAATAAAAGCGTACCAGCCGATATTGTTATTATCTTTTATTCTGGTGTTTTGGGAGTAAGATACGAGGCTAATTGAAACTAAAAACAGGAGCAAAAATGTTCTTTTCACGTGGCATTAAATATGTTAAGACTTTAATAGAAATGCCCGCAATCTAATGGAATCTTTAAAAAATTTAAAAGGAAGAGGGGTATTTTAATGGGATTGTTACTTAATTATGATTTTCCAGCGAAGCTGGAACCTCCCTTCTTACCTTCCCAGCGGAATTAAGATCCCTTCCTACCGGACAGGCGGTTTCGGTCGAAGGCCTATAATCTCATTTCCACTTTCAACTCTTCTCATCTAGCCAAACAACCTTCAACTCCGGTGCATGCTCCTGGCTCAGAATATCCCTATACAAATCCGGCCGTCTTGCTTTGAGGTAACGATTTCCGCCAGCCTGGGTTAATTTCTCTGGAGTGATGGTAGCTGTAACAATTGAATCTTCAAAGGTCCGGCATTCGGCTATAATATCCCCGAAAGGGTCAATGATCATGGAGCAACCATTTTTTAGCTGATCATCATCCATACCAATTGGATTAGAGAAGATGGCGTAGATGGCATTATCGTAAGCGCGGGAAGGCAGCCATTTCATCAACCATTCGCGGCCTTTCATACTATCGAACTCTAAGCGAAGCGATGTCGGGTCGTTTTCCCGGTTATCCCACAAGAGTGGATCAACAAAGCCAGCTCCCGGCCGGGTTGAAGGTGTGCACATGGTAACGTGGGGCATGAAAATAATATCAGCCCCCAATAATACAGTTGCCCGTACATTTTCTATCACATTATTGTCATAGCAGATCAAAATCCCGCATTTCCAACCGTGGATCTCAAATACGGTATAACTATTTCCTGGGTTTAAATGCGGATTAATGAAGGGATGTAATTTCCGATGTTTTGCAATCAGACCGGTTTTGTCGACACACACATAGGCCTTATACAAACTATCATCTTTTTCCTTTTCAAACAGCCCAGCGAGTATAGTGATATTATGCTTTGCTGCGATCCCTTGCAACCTGATGATGCTTGGCCCTTCCGGGATAATCTCAGCCAGCTCCACCATTTGTTCTTTGGAAAGGTTCCTCGCAAAAGTGTATCCGGTTATAGAACATTCATGAAATGCTATAACTTCGGATCCTTCATTGGCTGCTTTTTTAGCTAGCTTGTCTATTACCGACAAATTATATTCTTTGTCACCGCTCTTATTCTCGAACTGCGCTGTTGATATCTTTATTTTCTGCATCGAATGATTGATGTTTATTCGTATTGAAGGTAATAATTTTTGTTATTTCGTAGTACCATTAATCACGATTATGAAAATCAGCTATAAGCCGTTCGAACTAGCCTTAAAACATCCTTTCACTATTGCAAAGTTCTCCCGTACGTCGACTCCCATTATGCTGATGGAGATTAGCCATGAGGGTTTTACCGGGCTTGGAGAAGCTTCTATGGTGCCTTATATGGGCGAGAATATGGAGACGGCTACAGCATTTATGTCCAAAGCTGATCTCTCCTGGCTGAAAGCCCCATTTGATTTTGAAGAAGTGGTTGCGTATCTGGATAATATTGCACCGGGTAATCCTAATATTAAAGCTGCTATTGATATCGCCTTGCACGATCTGAAAGGTAAGATTGAAAACACGGCCTGCTATAAATTCTTCGGGACTGACCCTTCGAAAATGCCCGAAACATCCTATACGCTCGGCATTGACACACCTGAGGTGTTAATACAGAAAATAAAGCATGGTGAACATTGCCATATCATTAAAGTAAAGCTTGGACGCGATAACGACAAAGAATTGATCAATACGATCAGGTCGGCAACAGATAAGCCATTGTTTGTGGATGCGAATCAGGGCTGGGCAAATAAAGAACATGGCTTAGAGATGGTGCACTGGCTGCATGAACAAGGCGTCGTTTTGATTGAGCAACCTATGGCGAAAGAAGATCCTGATTCAAATGCCTGGATTACCGAACGCAGCCCGATAGCTATTGTTGGTGATGAATCGGTTCAACGCTTTGCGGATGTAGCAAAGGCCAAAGGAGTTTATCATGCAATTAATGTGAAGCTGATGAAAAGCGGAGGGATGCACGAAGGCCATCGCATGATCATGAAGGCAAAGGAGCTTGGAATGAAGGTAATGATCGGGTGTATGAGTGAAACCAGCTGCGCAACCCTGGCTGCTGCTGCGTTAGCGCCCTTATGCGATTGGGCAGATCTGGATGGACCTTTCCTCACGAGTAATAACCCGTATAAAGATCCTGAGTTTAAAGATGGGAAGTGGGTGTTGAATGATGACCCTGGCTTAGGGGTTAGAATAGGATAACGGTAAGCATAGTGCTAAGGGCCCCAAGCTTTAGAGGTTCTTTTTTACTTTTTCTTACTGGTCATATCCCTTACACTCCTGGCAAGCCGTACCTTTAAAAATATAAGCATAGCAAAAGGCGGGGTGGCAGCGATAGCATAGAGGTAAAAGCTATTCTTGATAGACCAAATAATACAAAGTACCAGTACGATCAGAGCAATATTAAGAAAGATGTTAAACAG
>NZ_JBASJU010000163.1:0-2212 GCF_049655485.1 Daejeonella sp. | reverse complement strand
CCAAAGCCCATTGGTACACCAAAACGCTGGGTTGTACCAACTACGATATCTGCACCCCATTCTCCCGGAGGGGTCAGTAGGGAAAGAGACATGATATCCGCAATAACGGTAAGTTTTATTCCTTTTTTATGACCTTTTACTGCAAAATCGGTGTAGTTGTAAATCGCACCGTTACCGGCGGGATATTGAACAATAGCACCAAACATAGAGTCGTTAAGTTCAACAGTACGATGATCACCAATCATTATTTCGATTCCGTAGGGAGCCGAGCGGGTTCTTAAGATATCTATAGTCTGAGGCAATACTTCTTCTGAAACAAAGAAAACGTTGGCTTCGGAGTTTTTTCGGAGGCTGTATTGCATAAACATCGCTTCACCAGCAGCTGTTCCTTCGTCAAGAAGAGAAGCGTTAGCAATTTCCATCCCGGTAAGGTCAACCACCATGGTTTGGAAATTTAATAGAGCCTGTAAGCGGCCCTGAGCAATTTCTGCCTGGTATGGCGTGTATTGGGTGTACCATCCCGGATTCTCCAGAATATTACGTTGAATCACACCCGGAACGATTACGTCGTTATATCCCTGTCCGATATAAGATTTAAAGACTTTGTTCTTTGAAGCCGTAATTTTAAGATCATTCAGATAATCGAATTCACTTTTGGCCACTGGCAGATTTAAAGGAACTTTTGAGCGGATGTTCGAAGGCACGGTTTGCGCAATCAATTCGTCTAAAGAATTTATGCCGATTGTCTCCAGCATTTTCGCTGTATCCTGCTCTGTTGGAGAAATATGACGCTGCTCAAATTTTTCCTGGTAATCTATATTAAGCTTCATTAATAAAGGGGGTAATTGGTGGGGCAAAAGTAAGGATTTTCTTTTTTATTTTCCCGCCTCGTGCCGGCGGACTGGCACTTACTTTTTTCTACAGGAAAAAAAGTAAGCAAAAATCCCGTCGCTGCGTCTGCTGCTTCGGAAGTTAGTGCGAAGGCTTGGGCTGTGCAACCCGCACCAGCCGATGCGAATGAAAAAGGTGAACGGAGATTTGGTGCTAGGGCCTTAGAAACGCACTCACCGCCCAGCTGGTGTAGAGGGGCTGGCCTGCGGCCGCGAGGCGAAACTTGCAGAGCCACTATGATAGATGAACTTAAATATGTTATGGTGAGTCGGCCGAAAATAGTGGGTAACTGACTTTAATCCTCCTTCTGTTCCTGCAAGTCGCAGAACTCGCCCTCTTGAGATTTGGCAGTAAAAACGCGCTTTATCCTTTGCAATAACTTTCATTTCTTTCACATCAGTCAAGCAATCCGGAGAAGTGTAGCACAATCAATCATTCTAGTATTAGCATTCCCACGGCTTGGATTGCGCCGAGAGGATAAAGCGTGGATTTACAACAAATATCAGGAAGGCGCGGCTTTTTTGCTTACTTTTTCAGCTGCTGGAAAAAGTAAGTGCCAGTCCGCCGGCACGAGGCGGGATTTATTCTACTACCCAGCCACTATCCTTCTTCAGCTTCAGCTATACGTTTTCGTAATAAAATCGCTGTCCGATTCTTTGTTAAGGAAGGGGTAAAAGTCGGTGGGTTCGATCTTCAGCGAAACCGTAGCCTTGGCAGTTTTATCATTAGACTGTTCGAAGTTCACTGGTTTATCATCGTCTAAAATATAGTTGACCGCTTTTACAGTTGCCCGGCTATTGCTTTGTTCAAGCACTAATGAGGCAGCCTTTTCTGATAAGGTAACCTGATAAACATAAGTGCTGTCTTTTGACAGGAAAACTTTCATCTGTTCATCGAGTTTCATTTGAATAAGTCCTTTTTCTGCTAATTCTTCATACAGCTTTAGTTCCTCGCGGTCTTTCCTGCTATGGAATTTTAATTCCCCGAATTTGAATGTGGTGGTTTTGTATTCTGGATTACTTTCCAAGTGAGCAGTGATTACATCAGAAGCATCGCTTTCATTGATTGATGTTTCATTTTTACATGATGTAAGCGAGAGAATAATTGCAATAAATAAAATTGAAAATGATTTTAATCTGTTCATCCGTTTATTTTAATTGTCTGAGATACATCTGCACGGTGTTCTCCAAACCTAAATATAGTGCATCAGAAATTAATGCATGGCCAATACTCACTTCAAGCAATCCCGGGATCTGCTGAGCGAAATATTTCAGGTTATGAAGGTCGAGATCATGGCCGGCATTAATCCCCAGACCCAGAC
>NZ_JBASJU010000162.1:0-3624 GCF_049655485.1 Daejeonella sp. | reverse complement strand
GGGTATGTTCGTATCGATCAATCAAAGATTGGATGCGGAAACCCTTACCATCGTTGCAGATGAGTTTGGCTACGAGGTGGAGTTTGTGAAACCTGAAGATGAAGAGAGCGGAATGCTTGAAGAAGCAGATGATGAAGGTTCACTAGTACCAAGAGCGCCGATTGTCACCGTAATGGGACACGTGGATCATGGTAAGACATCTTTGCTCGACTTTGTTCGAAAAACAAACGTAATAGCCGGCGAGGCAGGAGGTATCACACAGCACATCGGTGCTTACGAAGTAACTCTTGAAAACGAGCGTAAAATCACGTTCTTAGATACTCCAGGTCACGAAGCCTTTACGGCGATGCGTGCACGTGGTGCCAAAGTAACAGATATCGCAATTATTGTAATTGCAGCTGATGATAGCGTGATGCCGCAAACGCGTGAGGCTATTAATCATGCGCAAGCTGCAAACGTTCCGATTGTATTTGCTTTCAGTAAGGTTGATAAACCAGGCGCGAATGCAGATAAGGTCCGCGAACAATTATCAGCAATGAACATCCTTGTTGAAGATTGGGGCGGTAAATACCAAAGCCAGGAAATTTCCGGTAAAACGGGATTGGGCATCGATCTATTATTAGAAAAAGTATTGCTTGAAGCAGATATGCTGGAGCTTACAGCTAATCCAAATAAACGTGCAGTAGGTACAGTAATTGAAGCGGCTTTAGATAAGGGACGTGGTATTGTAACTACCGTGTTGATCCAGGCAGGAACTTTGAAAGTTGGAGATGCTATTCTTGCGGGAGGTTATTCAGGCAGAGTTAAAGCATTGCATAACGAACGTGGAGTAAAAGTAGATAAAGCAGGTCCTTCTACTCCTGTACAGGTATTGGGTATGCAGGGCGCGCCAACCTCTGGTGACAAGTTTAACGCCATGGAAAGTGAAGTTGAAGCCCGTCAGGTTGCCAATAAGAGATTGCAATTACAGCGTGAGCAGGGATTACGTACTCAAAAACACATCACACTTGATGAGATCGGACGCCGTTTAGCGATAGGTAACTTCAAGGAACTTAATGTTATTGTGAAAGGTGACGTGGATGGATCAATAGAAGCATTATCTGACTCATTACTGAAACTTTCTACTGAACAGATACAGGTTAACATCATACATAAATCAGTAGGACAGATTTCGGAATCTGACGTATTGCTGGCTTCTGCTTCTGATGCCATCATCATAGGTTTCCAGGTACGTCCATCTCAAAGTGCGCGTAAGCTTGCTGAGGCTGAACAGATCGATATCCGTTTATACTCTATTATCTACGATGCGATCAATGAGGTTAAAGCGGCCATGGAAGGAATGCTTGACCCTGAGTTTGAAGAGAAAATTACTTCTAACGTGGAGATTCGTGAGGTGTTTAAGATCACTAAAGTGGGTACCATCGCAGGTTGTATGGTTCTTGACGGAAAGATCACACGTAACAGTAAGATCCGTATCGTCAGAGACGGTGTTGTTATCTACACCGGCGAACTTGCATCGTTAAAACGTTTCAAAGATGATGTCAAAGAAGTTGCAACGGGTTACGAGTGTGGTTTGAATATTCACAACTTTAATAATATTGAAGTTGGCGATATTGTTGAATCCTACGAACAGGTTGAGATTAAAAGGAAATTATAACATCCATTCATTATATTAGAAAGGCGATCAATTGATCGCTTTTTTTTTGAGAGAAAATATTGGAATAGGAATTCAGTGCGGATTCATCAGCTTTTATATGTACGGTATAGGTAGAAAGTTTAAGAGATATTTTGGTACACCAAGTTTTTCCAGGCAAACAAGAGAGCTTGGACGGATTAGGAATTCCCCTAAGGGAAAATCAGGCTATACCAATATTCTAAATAAGCCTTTTAAATTCCATGATGGCGGAAGCTTTGCCACGACCTTCGTAGAGATCTTCGAAAGCAAGATTTACCAGTTTAATCCGTCGGAAACGAGTCGTACGATTCTGGATTGCGGCGCTAATATGGGTTTAAGTGTTGTGTTTTTTGCTCTTAACTACCCTCACCATACCATCATTGCATTTGAGCCAGATCCTGAAATTTTTGAAATACTAAAAGAAAACGTTAAAAGTTTTGGGCTTAAAAATGTAGTTCTTCATCAAAAGGCCGTATGGGTCAAAAACGAGACTTTAAAGTTTTATACCGACGGTGGAATGGGCGGGCGTATTGATCAGGAATATGCCGAGCAGAAGCCAAGGGAGATTGAGGCTGTTCCTCTGTTGGATTACCTAAGCCCGGATGTGGATTTTTTGAAAATCGACATAGAAGGCGCGGAAGACAAAGTGCTTAAATACTGCGGACAACATTTGCGAAATGCAAACAACATTTTCTTTGAGTATCATAATAACGTTAGTTCCAAACAAACCCTGCACGAGCTGCTTGCCCTGGTAGAAGAACATGGATTTCACTATTATATTAAAGAATCCTATACGCGAAAAAGCCCTTTTGTTGATACTGAACTCATTTGTGAATCATTTGACATGGCCATAAATGTGTTTTGTTATAAAAATAACCACTAGGATTACTCTGAGATGCTATTTGCTTAAAGAATGAGAATCTAAGCCTTTTTCACATCTCACCTTCCGCATATTTAACGTTTCAGACAAGATTAAGTCATTATGACTTTCCTTGCTTCTTGAAGCTTCAGGGTGAAATAAGTGGTAGCAGATTCCCCCAAACTTTAAAAACAAGCGGTTGACCCCGTAATTGATAAGTCTTATAGCAATTTCACTATCCTCTTTACCCCAGCCGGAAATATCTTCATTATATCCATTGACAGCAAACAAGTCTTTTCGCCAAAATGCCATATTACAGCCTTTCACATAGTAGGGCTTATTCCTTTTATAAATTGAGGATAGAAGTTTAGATAATAATGGGATTCGAACACCATTTAATCTGTTATTACCCATTACTAACAGACTGCGATCAGATGGCGATGTTTTTCCCTGAAGGAGTTTCATGCTAAAATCTTCGGGCAACAATAAGCGACTGCCCGATACAAATTTGCCCTTAGTCGCTAATCTTAGATGATCTTTAATAAAATCAGAATGTAGTATGAGATCGCCGTCTATTTGGATAATATATTCAAATGAAGCTGCGGCTATGGCTTTGTTCCTGATAGCAGCTAATTGAAACCCTTCGTCAGGATGCCAGACGTGTTTTATTGGAATTTTGGATTTAGATTGGAATTCTTTTATAAGATCACCTGTTTCACTTCTCGAACCATCGTCGGCTATGATAATTTCATCAGGTAAGCAGGTCTGTTTAAATACACTCAACAGGCAAAGATTTAAAGCCTCCGGCCAATTATAAGTTGATATGATTAGCGACGATTTCATTTGCCCAGAGCTTTTTTTCTCAAGAAGTTTACCTTTTTTAAGCTGGATTTTTTATACCAGGGATAAATCTCGTCGCTATTTTTCAACATAAAATAAAAGCAATCTAAGTAAGATATAAAGTTGGTGTTTGCCTCATCAGTCTTTTTTATAAACTTTTTTATAAAAAGACTATCCGGAAGCTTTAGGAAAGATGCATGCATAAATGCTTCAATCTGCTTTCTTTTTAAAGCTGCCCAGATCAATTTTT
>NZ_JBASJU010000161.1:0-1662 GCF_049655485.1 Daejeonella sp. | reverse complement strand
TTATTGGGGTAGCTAAGGACTTCCATTTTACTTCCCTTCACGATCCCATAACACCCGTGATGATGGTCCTTGGTAAGGATAATGGAAATATGATTGCTAAAATAAGAACTACTGATGTCGCAGGCTTGATATCATCGATGAAAAGTAAATGGACGGCGGAAGAGCCTTTCTCTTATTCCTTCATGGACGAGCGGTTCAGCAATACTTACCTTGCCGAGCAAAAAGTAGGAAACATTCTAAACATTTTTGCCGGTATCACCATTTTTGTGGCCTGTCTTGGTTTATTTGGACTCGCCACATTCACTGCACAACAGCGAACTAAAGAAATCGGTGTACGTAAAGTCTTGGGTGCATCCGTTGCCGGGATAGTTACACTTTTGTCAAAAGACTTTATAAAGCTTGTACTGGTAGCGATAGTGCTCGCCAGCCCGGTAGCCTGGTATTTAGCCACCGTATGGCTTGAGGATTTCGCCTATCGTATTGATGTAAGCTGGTGGATGTTTGTGATGGCAGGAGTGGCAGCGGTAATAATTGCACTGATAACAGTAAGTTTTCAAGCAATCAAAGCGGCGTTGATGAACCCGGTGGAGAGTTTAAGGTCGGAGTGAGGGCCTTGAGCAATGAGCAACGAGCTTTGAGCTTCCACCCAAGTTGTTAAAATAACTAATAGTGAATTAACTTATAACGGAGCTAATAGCTCATTTCTCAAAGCCCATAGCAATGATAAAAAACTACCTCACCGTTGCCATTCGTAATTTCTTACGTAATAAAACTTTTTCTATTATAAATGTGCTGGGATTGTCTATCGGCATCAGTGCTTCGTTGGTGCTCTATTTGCTGGTGAACTATCATTTTAATTTTGATAAATTTCAAAAGGATGGAGACCGGATTTATCGCGTAGTTAGTGAGTTTAGTTCTTCCGGACAAGTATATCGTAACTCCGGCGTAACGGCACCAATGGGACCGGCGGCAAAGAAGGAATTGACAGGTCTTGAGGCAGTAGTTCCATTCCGTTTATGGAACGGTGAGCCAAAAATAACAGTTACCGCTCAAAAAAATAATTTGCCTTTGATTTTCAAGAAACAACAGCATGTTGTTTTCGCTGATGAGGGATTTATGAACCTGATCGGTTATGAATGGTTAGCTGGTTCTCCTGAAACATCTTTGAAACAGCCTTACCAAACGGTTTTGTCTGAAACCGCAGCTAAGCTTTATTTTTCGAAACTTTCAACGGAACAAATCATCGGACAACAACTCTTTTTTGATGATACAATTTCCACAACGGTTACTGGTATAGTCAGAGATATAAAACAAAATACAGACTTTACATTTACGACCTTTATATCCAGAGTAACACTGGACAACACCAGCCTTAAACCTACAGATTGGGACCAATGGGATAATACCAATTTCGTATCACAATTACTGGTAAAACTATTGCCGGGGACAAATAAAGAAAATATTGAAAAAGGATTACTTGCTCTTTACGAAAAATACCATACTCCAGACCCAAACGTTGATGGAAGCAAAAATAAATATCTATTACAACCTCTTAGCGATATACATTTTAACCCGGAATATGGAAATTATGGTTCACCCCTTGCACATATACCTACCTTATACGGACTATTGGGCGTGGCCCTGATTCTATTACTGTTAGGG
>NZ_JBASJU010000160.1:0-5074 GCF_049655485.1 Daejeonella sp. | reverse complement strand
ATCAGGCATTTTGCTTTATGGCTGGTGCGAATTCAATTTTCGCTGGAGATAAGCTCTTAACTACCCCAAATCCGGCGTTTAATGAGGATATGGAAATGTTCAGATTGTTGGGACTTACACCACGTGAGGCCTTTAAAAATGGCCGAAAACAAGCGAGTGTAGAACAGGAGGTTCTGTAATTTTTAATTGAACAGATTTGCCGATCGACGGAGAAAATGCATTAAACCGGCATAGATTTTTGAATGTCGTTAATTAGCTTGTTTATCGAATCTAGCTGTTCATAAAGCAGGTATTGATCATTAGAAACATTTTCCTCGGGGGCTAATTCGGGAAACAGTATTTCTTTCTCTTTAAAATCTGCAGTACCTGATTTTTTTATTATCTCGCTTAAAGTAAACAAGGACTTACGGATAAGTTTAAGATGATTTTCATTAGTGGCCGGCTTGTCGGTGGCTTGCAAATTAGTTATCAGAGTTGCCGTAAAAGACGATAACATATGATTCAGGACTACAAACTCGTGAATTTCTTTGGCATTTTGTTGTTTGCTTTTAGGCTCCGATTGCATCCGCTGGAAAGCACTGCCTAGATTTGCAGCACTTACGTATACAGCTTTTCTGGCCAGTTTGTAGGATGTTATGTCGACAGGTATATTCATTAATTCGTCGGCTACTTTAACCAAATAATGGTAATTAGCGACTAAAACTTCCCGCATAAAATTTTTGAGATTGTGATATTCCCAATTGGGTAGAATGATGAAACTTGCGGCCAGGGCAATAAAAGATCCTATAAATGTATCCACAATTCGCTCCTGAGCAATTGTGATATTATTCTCTCCAAGAAAGCTAAATAAGATCAGAGTGTAAGGTGTCATAAATAAGACACTCACTACGTAGTTCAGTCTTTGAAAACTGAAAGTTCCAACCATAAAGAGCATGAGAAACATGAGAAGGGTAGTTTGATCCTTAACAAATATTAAGAGTAAGGCACCCGCCACGCCGCCAAAAAGTGTTCCGATTAGTCTATGAATATTTCTTTGTTTTGTGAGACTAAAAGCGGGCTTAAGAATTACGAGAACGGTTAGAAGGATCCAGTAGCTATGGTGACCTACCGGAAATAATTTAGAAACTAGATAACCAATAAAACACATAAGTGCTACGCGCACCGAATGTCTGAAGATAGACGATTGAAAGGTCATGTTTTCCTTCATAATTTTCAAGTCGAAATCCTGATGAGAAACAAACTTTTTTAGGTCTTCAATACTTCGGATGTTTTCCCCGGCGAGTTGCGGATTATCGAAATAACTGTAAATCTTTCTTATCCTGCTGGCCATATTGCGCACATTGATAAGGATTTTTTTAAGGACCAGGTTGCTGATATTATATTCTTCAACTTTGTCGATACTAAGCTTCAACGCATCAAGAGCCGCCTTGTAATGGTGAAGGCGCTCGGGCTTTTCGTTGCTAACAATATAATAGCTTAGATTCTCAAGCTCCTCATTGAATTTTTCGATGATATCTTTAAATCCTGCCAAGGCATTAGTTCTTCCATAAGTGTTCCGGATCGCCTGATAATCATAATGCGTAGCCATCGATTGCTCATAAAGATCTACAATGTCTACGAAAACCAAGATTAATACTCTTCCTGCATAAGTTGACTCTTTTATCATGAGCCTGCTTTTAAACAGTAATTCCCTGACTGTGTCCTGGTGTTGATGAACTACAACTTGTTGTTCTATAAGTTTAGTATAATTTGCATCGTGGTCAGTCTTTAAATCATAGAAATTTGATTTCATCCTTACAAATTCGGCGACCTCGCGAATACATTCTCCAAGAGCTTGTTGCGCCAGGCGGTAGGGCCTGATTTGACTTAACGAGATACTTAAAGCAGTATACCAGACTCCCCCGATTAAAATGTAAAAAGCATGACTCCAGACCCCATTATTAGCCACAACATTTTGATCTATCGTAAGTATCATTACAAATAATGCCGCTGTTCCGATTGCTGAAGCCCGATTTCCATAAACTGAAAACATAGAGAAGAAAAAACATAGAACTAAGATTTCCAGGCCGATAAGAATTGGGCTCCCGTTCACCAGACTGGTTAAAGTCGCAGTTAGAAGAATGAATAGGGTGCAAAAAAGCATTCCGTTACGCTTATGCACAACCGGTCCCGGGTTGTCTGAGATACTAACGCAAAGGGCGCCAAGGGAGATGGTTAAACCGATTGATAACTGGTCAAGTTGGTAAAAGAGGAGGGAGGGGAGAAGTACCCCGAAAGTTATACGTAACCCATCGGCGAAATACTGACTGAAGATAAATGATTTAATTTCCCTCGATTGGTTCATTTATACAAAAATACCCTATCTGGATTGATTTACAATCCAGATAAGAGTATTATTAAATTGCTGTAACGCGGGTTTCAATGTTTCCCTTAGTAGCTTTAGAGTATGGACATACTTTATTCGCTTTGTCGGCAAGTTTCTGGCTTTCCTCGGCAGTCAGGCCAGGAATATGTACGTCGAGTTCAGCTGAAAGCACAAATGAATTGCCGTCTTTGTTAAAAGAAACGTGCACATCTACTGTTGCCTCGGATACATCAGTGCCCTCACGTTCAGCGATAGATCCTAATGCCCCTAAATAACAAGCACCCCATGCAGCTGCGAATAGTTGTTCTGGATTAGATGATCCACCTTGTCCACCCATTTCATGCGGTTTATGCAAATCCATTTCTAATATTCCGTCAGACGATTTAACATGGCCATCGCGGCCGCCTTTTGCAGTAACCACTGCTGTATATAATTTTTCCATAATGTTATTTTGTGTATAGAAGCAAAAACTGTTCCTCTTGCAGAGAACCTTTCATTTTTAGATACGCTATTATTTTTAGAAATAAAATTAATAGGAGTATCAGCATATCTTCATCTTAGTACAACACAACTGCTACCGCATTTGGCATTTTCTGTTGATAAGTTCGGCCAAAAATTGACCCTGTTTCATGTTTAATTTTTGATAAAATACTATTTATCAAGTTGTTAAAATATTGATCATGTTGGTAATGTCTATTTTTATGTGAATAAGATGTTCATAAATAACAGAGTTTTTTACTTGACACGAATGAGTTTAATACCTACATTAGTATTAATAAGAACGAGGTACATTGACAGTCTGAAATAAAGTCCTAAAAGATCCGAAGCCTTCGGGTTTCACCAGATCCAGGATTATTTAATCTGATTCAGAGCAGATCGCAAGATGTGTTCGAAAAAATCAGAGTCGAAATGACAGACATCATGGACGATCGCAAACGTTTCAAGGAACGGATGCGATAAAAAATGAAGGGCCACGGGATTCTTGTTTGAAAGAACATTGAATCTACGAACCGGTTAATTATCAAACGTCTTACGCTTTTGATCAACTAAGGTTGAGAAAAAAGTTAAAACGGAAATCAGAATCGCAAGAGGAAGATTTCCGTTTTTCTTTTATATCCATCCCGTGCTGCTAACCTATATTTCTTGCATTAAAAGTCATAAGTAATTGTCCCAAACCATAGTGAAATTTCCAGCTCTTCAAATACAAGAAGAACTATGAAAATTATTTTTTTCCTCCGAAAGGTAAATTGTTGAAAAATTAAATTTACCCAAGTGTTAATAACTTGGAGTTGATCGAAGTATTGACTTATAAATCAACAAGTTGCTTATTTTAACCGGGTTAATAACTGGCTTGGTGCTGTTAATAAAAAGGTTACTAAAAAGAATCAATTTTCTCTTTGGAATGTCCTAAAATGATGTATATTAGATTATTAAGTCGGTCGTACTTTGATAGCCTGAAATAATATCCATAAAATCCGAAGCTCCAGGGCTTCATTCGATTTCGGATAATTTAAGTTCTAATTCAGACCAGCACTGCGAGGTAAAGGCTGACAGAAAGAGCTCCAAAGGACAGGCGTTACCTATGTTGCAGACATTCTATGGAATGGTTGTGATGATAAAGTAAGGGTCAACGGATACCAGAGGTTTGAAAATTCCTTCGGGAACGAACCAACCAAAGTAAAGACGAGTTAATACTTCTAGTAACCACGGTTACGAAAAAGTTAAAACGGAAATCCCAATCGAAAGAGTAAGATTTCCGTTTTTCTTTTTATACAATTTCCAATAGCCCTTAAACCTACAAGTCATTTTCTTATTTTTGATTAAATGGAAAAAAATAACGTTATGGCCTCTGCATCAAAGATATTCGTTCTGGATACTTCTGTTATTCTATATGAACATGATGCTTTCCAAAACTTTCAAGAACACGATGTCGCAATTCCTATCCAGGTACTGGAAGAACTAGATAATTTTAAAGCCGGAAACGATACTCGTAATTACGAAGCGCGGAGCTTTATCCGTTTAATGGATAACATCTCTAAAAATATGCTGCTGAATGAATGGATGCCTTTAAAAGGGAAGGGGAGAGGCAGATTCAAAGTAGTGATGGACGATACACCTACCCAAAATGATGCTGAAAAGATTTTTGGAGAAGGAAAATTTGATCATCGGATTTTAAATGCAGCGCTTAGCCTGCAGGAGCAACATCCACTGAAGAAAATAATCCTGGTTTCTAAAGATATTTGTTTAAGATTAAAAGCAAAAGCTCTTAATCTATATGCAGAGGATTATGAAACTGGAAAGGTTAAAAACGTAGAGGAACTATACACGGGTAAAACTGTGATCGATAAGCTTACCAATAAAGTAATAGAAGAGCTGATTACGAACAAATTTCTGCCAATAGAAAAGACTAGTATCAGTGATATACACGAAAATCATTTTTTCACGCTAAACAGTAAAAATAAAACAGCTTCTGCATATTATAATCCTAAGAATTTTAAGCTTGAATATATTCCCGCTCAATCAGTTTATAAGATTGAACCCAAAAACCCTGAACAAGCCTTCGCCATTCATGCATTAATGAATCCGGAAATAAAATTGGTTACTATCCAGGGAAATGCCGGAACCGGTAAAACACTTTTGGCATTAGCAAGTGCACTGGAACAGCGTAAAAATTATAGACAAATATTTGTCACCAGGCCTATTGTGCCT
>NZ_JBASJU010000159.1:0-1583 GCF_049655485.1 Daejeonella sp. | reverse complement strand
AAAGAAAATTGCCTCTATCTTAACTTCTCCGGAAAAGTTTCTAAACTAAGCTTCCAGTCATTAAATGATCTGAAAAAGGTAATTGACAAAGTTGACCTCGGACATATGTGCACATTAATTGAGCATGCCGACATAGAAATCATCCTTATTAAGGACAACTGTTTTGTATTATCAGGAATCGAGATCATTTATCTAAAAGAAATTCTTCAGGGTGCTTTCACCATGTTCCGTCTTAACCACATTCTTACTGATTGTCTGGACCGCCTAGTTATCTATTAATTTAGATTAACTCCATATTGCCATTCTTTAATTTCCCGCAACTTATTATTCATAAGTTTGTTATAAATACAAACCTAAAATAATACACTATGAAAGATCTGATGCGTATCAAAAGTCTTCTGTCAACAGAAATCGAAACTCTTCTGAACCAGCAGGTAAAAAAAGAAGCACATTCTTCTGCAACTTATTTATCCATGGCGTCATGGTGTGATCGTAATGGGTTCGATGGTTCGGCTGACTTTTTCTTCAAACAATCAAACGAAGAAAGGGAGCACCAATTGAAATTATACAAGTACATACTGGATACTGGCGGAACAGCAATTTCCCCGGAGATCAATAATATAAAAATTGAGTACAGCACTTTCCGTGAAGTGTTTGAAGATGCGCTTGACCAGGAGATTGCCATTACACAATCATTCAAGAACATAGTGGCTCGCTGTCATAAAGAACAGGATTACGTAACCCTTGAATTCCTTAACTGGTTCCTTAAAGAACAACGCGAGGAAGAATATATAGCCCGCAGAGCACTTGAGCTTTTCGAAGTAATTGGTGAAAATGGAACAGGATTCTGGGATATCGACAAGAATATTGGGGGGATTAAGTATTCCGGGGAATAAATCCGAGGTCTGACCTCAGCTCCTCCACCAACTTCACCACATCCTTCGCTGTATATTCTTTAAGCCAAATATTTGCAGGTTGAGCTGCCAGCACGGGCGCATATTTACATCTGTCTGTACACTCGGTTACAATGAGTTCAATATCATCCTTAATCCCTTGGCTTTTAAGGTATTGTTTTAAATTCTTGTACAATT
The DNA here is from genome assembly GCF_049655485.1 of Daejeonella sp. Classification (GTDB taxonomy): domain Bacteria; phylum Bacteroidota; class Bacteroidia; order Sphingobacteriales; family Sphingobacteriaceae; genus Daejeonella. The sequence goes on along the minus strand of NZ_JBASJU010000159.1, from coordinate 492 downwards.
CCCTGCTTCCACGCTTTGAACATTTGCTGCCCTGGCAGATATAGAGGATATTTTTGGGTATGGTAAATTTGCTCATGCTTCAACTTTCACCTAACATATATTCCTTAAACCCTGCAAAATCCTTGCCTAAAGAAACAGCAAGTCTCCCACGTCCCTCAAGCTCCTGAACTTGTGATGGTATATTGATCTTTGCTGCTATCTGTGTCGGGAAAATGTCCGGGAACTTACACGGGTGGGCAGTCGACAGAAAGACCATTTCAGCGGTTTCTCCTGGATGTTTTGCCAGCCATTGTTTTACTGCCAGCCAGGCGACCGCCGTATGCGGGCACATGATATATTGCTGCTCGCTGTATACTTTCTCAATCGCCTCCACCGTCTCTTCGTCATTAAATGCGTAAGCAGTTAAAAGTCCTTTCAGGTCTGCTCTCTCACCTTTAAACAGATCCATTATCCTAACCCAATTGCTCGGATCGCCCACGTCCATCGCATTTG
>NZ_JBASJU010000158.1:0-1968 GCF_049655485.1 Daejeonella sp. | reverse complement strand
GATTTGAGGGCGTTTTTTAAAGAATCTTTGACCATGAGGTCGTAGGTGGAAGTATTATCATGAGCATACTGTCCGGCGTCGAATTCCTTTTTAAAACAGCGGAGGTTATTAGTATTGCTAATGACCGTACCTTCTTCAAATACAACCCATCGTTTTCCTGAAGCAACCTCGTTTCGAAGGAAAGCGACAACTTCTTCTGATTTTTCAGGTGATAGTACCATAATGAATTATTTAATAAGCCGCGCGTTTTCCAAATCAGTTCCTTCCGCTTTTAAATACATATGTCTGCTTCCGTCTTTCTCGTACAATTCGATGAATAGTGCCTTATCCTTCGAAAGGGGAACTTTGTTTAAGGCGAAGACATATTGGGAAAAACTTTGACCTTCGATAGTATCATCGTCCAAACCGTAAGAGTAGATGGGGTATACCTCCATTTCCTGGGTAACTGTCCGCTTCGCAGTTTTTATGTCTCTAACATAAAACCGGATGAAGTCTATATCATAGTTGATATTGGATTTGTTCTTGATTTTAATCCGGTAAAAGATCGTGTCCGCTGATATTGCGATTCGCCCGAGTTTGCCAGTCATCCTGCCAGTTTTATCTCTCCTGATAGTCTGAAAGTTGCGAGATTTAACTATTTGGGAACAGGCGTTACTCAGGTTAGCCGGTTTTTTGAGTACGTTGGACAATTGAATGACCGAATCTTTATAGTTCGTCTTTCCCTGTGCTAAAACTGTTATAGGTAGAACATATAGCAGTATATTAATTATTAAGGTTCTCATAGCAGTAATTATTAGTTTCGTGATTTGTTGTCTCTGAGTAGGAGTTTATACCCGGCCTTCACCTTTACTCTTATTTGCTTCACCTTTTTTCCAAATAACCCTTTGGCAGCCTGAATGCCGGCACCGGCAACCTGAGCAGAAACGGATGGATCCATTGTCATGATTTCCAAACTTTGAATAGCATCATCAACACCTTTTTTGGATGCATCCCGGCTAATGGCTCCGGGAATATATAGTCCTTCCAAGCCATCCATATCGTAGGCAGACAGTGAAACTGGCAATATTGAATTCTTATATCTCATACTGGCTATGGTGATTTTTAGCCGCTCCTCGTCAACTTCGGCGAGGCCATAAACAAACTCGTTCTTAGGGATTAAAGCGCCGTTAACGCTTATGCTGTCAGATAGTCGGATTTTTACAACTGAACCAGATACAATATCCTGATCTTGATGAATGACGGCTTCGATGGCACTGGAGAGGTCTAGCGAATGGTTATTGTCGATAGCACTTGTTGGAGGAAATGAAGCCCGTTTACTATCCCTTTCGCCTAAGACTTGCACAGCGAAAACTCCTTTTACTGGGTTCGATGATTTCTGCCCCAATTTTTCTCTCGTTCGTCCCGGATGCTGAATATCAAGGATCTTTTCCAGAATAGCATTTATCTGAACCATTTCCGGGTCGTCTGGATTTCCGCTCTGTAAATTCTGCATGAGATTTTCAAGCCGACTTACATCAGCATCCATGTCTGTCGTACCACGGTTATTTCTAGACTTAGACGCATAGCTGGCAGTTGAAGAAGGACTTGGTTTGTTTATCTCCGCGTTCAATAGAGCGAGCTTTTCATTAATCTTTTGCTCATTCGGATCAATGTATGTTTCCGGTGAATGTGACATTAACGAAGTATAAGTTTCGTCTCCAGGATAATCTTGTTCTGCTTCCCTTGCAGAAGCTTCATATACACTGAACTTATCCAGTTTCTCAGCGATATCGAATTTTGGCTGGGGAAGATCTGTATTGAAACCCATTTTTTCGTCTGCTTTCAAAGGCTTCTCCGGGGAGGTTCCGCCTCCTAAAGCCCAGAAGGCCATAGTCATAAATGGTAGTACCAGTAATGGTAATACCATTAAGAATTTGCGTTTTCGAAGCGTTTCCGCTGATTGTTGCTTTTCCATAAATTGAATTTTAA
>NZ_JBASJU010000157.1:0-1670 GCF_049655485.1 Daejeonella sp. | reverse complement strand
CATATGACGTGTACTCTATTACTTTATTTGGTTACACATTTTTCCGCTTTTTTCCAGATGCATTTTATACTGCGCTTAACGTCCCATTTAAATTGGCTGAAGGAATGGCATGGCATTTCGTGTTCATGTGGCTGTATTTCGTAAATGGATTTTTATATGTGCTCTATACCTGGATTTCAGGAGAATGGCGGCAGCTTGTGCCTCAAAGGAGCTCTTTTAAGGAAGCCTGGCTTGTATTGCTTCATGATCTTCATATCCGGAAAGGCCTTCCTCCTCAAAAAAAATATAATGCTGCGCAGCGTATTGCGTATAGCCTGATTATCTTAATGGGGATAGGCTCAATCATTACCGGACTTGTTATCTATAAGCCGGTTCAGTTTAGCTGGCTAACCTGGCTTTGCGGTGGTTACAACCTTGCCCGACTTGAACATTTTGCCTTGACAATAGGATACGTTCTTTTTTTTACTGTACATATTATTCAGGTAGTTTTGGCCGGATGGAATAATTTTCGATCATCGGTATCAGGATTTGAGGTTGTTAATATTTCGGAAGAGTCTGATTCAAAACCAATTAATGATGAACAAGCCTAAAAAACCCGGAAAACCGCCGCTGACCGTAGAGCAAAAGATCCTAAGGCGTAATTTTATATCGTTTACAGTTTTCACAGGTCTCGGTGCAGCAGCCTACGGTGGCTGGACCTGGCTTCGAACATCACCTTTGGAAGCAAAAGGGGTAACAGCAGGCGCGAGGAAACCCTTTCGGCGTGCTCTTAATCAATCCGAAGTTGCTTCCAGAAAAGTATTCAGTTCGAACAATTTAGCACGAACTTATCCTAAATCCAGGGCCGCAAAATTCGTTAGGCAGAACGGAGCCGTTGGCTTAAAAGGAGAATTTAAGGTTGATGAATGGCAAATGGCCTTGAAAAAAAAATCCGGTGAGGTGATAAATATCTCAATTGATCAGATCAGGGCATTACCTAAAACTGAACTGATCTTCGACTTCAAATGTGTGGAAGGCTGGGATCAGATACAACATTGGGGAGGGGTGTCTTTTCTGGATTTTATAGATCATTTTGAACTGAATGCAGAAGCAGACATGCACTATGTTGGAATGCAAACACCTGATAAGAAGTACTACGTTGGAATTGATATGGAAAGCATTCTTCACCCCCAAACTATTCTGGCTTATGAGATGAATGATCTGCCTTTGAAAATAAATCATGGAGCACCTTTGCGACTTATAATACCGGTAAAATACGGAATAAAGAACTTGAAGAGGATAGGAACACTCATACTCAGTGAAGAAAGACCGGCGGATTATTGGGCTGAACGGGGATATGATTATTATTCGGGACTTTGAGACGTAATCTGAAGTCAGAAGTCGGATGTCTGATATGCACAGCGTACCTTACGGCAGACCTCAGCGTTTTGCTTTATGCAATTCGTTTTAATCGTTTTGCTTCAAACCTCCGACGTCTGACTTCCGACCTTTTATTTGCTTCCTTAACTAAAGAAGGGTAATTTCGCGGTTTAGAAAAACATAATATGGCTGTAGAAAGAGGACCGATATCCCGCTTTATCGAAACAAATTACCTGCATTTTAATTCCGCCGCGTTAATGGACGCTGCAAAGGGATATGAAACCCATCTTGATGAAGGTGGCAAAATGATG
>NZ_JBASJU010000156.1:0-3529 GCF_049655485.1 Daejeonella sp. | reverse complement strand
ATACAAAGCACTTGTCCGGTTTTTATCTCGTCGCCAACATTTACGAGTAATGGCTTGTCAGGGCTTGCTGACCTGTAAAAAGTACCGATCATCGGCGACTTGACTGTGATATAGTTAGCAGTCTCATCCTTTACAGCTGCCTGTGGTGCCGGAGCCGCGCTTACGGCTGCCGGTGCAGGCGCTTGTGGTGCAGCAAAAGCCTGCGGGGCTTGTTGCACAGGTGCAGCCGTCACATAGGTCGGTGCCTGATTGGTCTTTATGGTAATTTTAAACTCTTTCTGCTCAATTGATACTTCATTTACCCCAGATCTGGAAACGAACTTGATGAGTTCCTGAATTTGTTTAATATCCATTTTCAATAGTTTAGTTTTTGGTTAATCTAAAATTATGATAAAATTCTCTTTAAGTACTGAATTTTATTGTTGTTTATATCAATCCGGCATTGGATTGAAATCATCAACTTCAGTTTTCAGTTTTCAGTTTTCACCTTTCAGTTTCTCACCTTTCACCTTTTATCTTCCACCTCAATAAGCCCACTTCAAATATATAGACCCCCACGTAAACCCACCACCAAAAGCGGCAAGAATAACGTTATCGCCCTTTTTAAGTTTACTTTCCCATTCCCATAAACACAAGGGGATGGTACCATTGGTCGTGTTTCCGTATTTTTCTATATTGATCATCACTCTTTCCGGAGCAATTCCAGTACGGTTACTTGTGGCATCTATAATTCTTTTATTAGCCTGGTGAGGAACCAGCCATGCAACATCGTCGGCTTTCAGGTCATTTCTGTCCATCACCTCCGCGGCAACATCCGCCATATTGGTAACGGCAAATTTGAAAACGGCCTGGCCTTCCTGAAATAGATAGTGCTCGTCGTTTTCTACTGTTTCATGACTTGCCGGCCTTAATGAACCTCCGGCTTTTTGGTGAAGGTATGGGCCGCCAGCTCCGTCGCTTTTCAGGATGGAATCTATCACACCATTACCTTCTGTATTTGGTTCCAGTAATACTGCTCCGCAGCCATCGCCAAATATAATGCAGCTGGTGCGGTCTTTGTAATTTATTATCGCTGACATTTTATCGCCACCGACTACTAGAACTTTTTGATATTTACCGGTTTCTATGTATTGCGACCCGGTAGCTAAACCAAATAAAAAACCCGAACACGCTGCGTTCAGGTCATATCCCCAGGCATTGTTCGCGCCAATTTTATGAGCAAGAACATTTGCTGTGGCCGGAAACATCATATCTGGTGTAGTGGTGCAGAAAATGATTAGGTCTAATTCGGAAGCGCTGATGCCGCGTTTCTTGAGTAAGCCATTAACCGCAATAACGGCCATGTCAGATGTTCCAAGGTTCCCTTTAAGGATCCGGCGTTCTTTGATACCGGTACGGGAGGTGATCCACTCATCGTTGGTCTCAACCATGCCCTCCAGTTCTTTATTAGTTAGAATATAGTCTGGTACGTAGCCATCAACGGCTGTTATTGCAGCATGGACTTTTGACATAATACTTGGAATAATTATTTAAAAGCTTCTTTGATCTTATCAACAAACTGGGCCTCTACCATCGTACGGCAAAGCAGGACCATATTTTTAATTGCTTTCGGACTGGAAATACCATGGCCGATTAGAACAGGGGCATTAACACCCAAAATCGGGCTGCCTCCATATTGTTCGTAATTGAACCGGTCAAAGAATTCATCTTTGAAACCTTTCTTTAAAGTAAGGATATAAAACGTTTCGGCTAATTTAAGCATCACATTCCCTGTAAACCCATCGCAAACGATCACGTCTGCCTTATCATTGAACAGATCGCGGCCTTCAATGTTTCCGACAAAATTCAAGTTAGTTTTTTGCAGTAGTGGAAAGGTTGCCTGTGTGAGTACATTTCCTTTTTCTTCTTCCTCTCCAATATTCATCAAAGCTACTTTCGGATTGTGCACGTGATAGACATGTTCAGCGTAAAGGCTTCCTAAAATGGCGAATTGGGCCAGTACTTCCGGCTTGCAATCAGCATTTGCTCCTACATCGAGCATTATGCCGAAGCCGGATTTAAGTTTAGGAACGTTGGAAGCAATTGCAGGACGTATTACACCCGCTACCGGTTTTACACTAAACATTGCACCGACAAGCATCGCACCGGTATTACCGGCAGAAGAAAATGCGTCGATTTGCCCGTCTTTGAGATACTGGAAACCTAAGCTTATGCTGGAATTTGGTTTCTGAAGCACAGCTTTTGCCGCATGTTCGCCCATACCAATCATTTCTTTGGTATGAACATATTCAAAAACGTCAGGATCTACCCCGTTTTCAGAGAGCAAGGGTAAGGCTTGGTCTTTATCGCCAAAAAGAACGATCTTTTGATCTGGCAATAAGGCTTTTTGGGCTTCTATAGCTCCCAAAACAGCTGCTTTGGGAGCGAAGTCTCCGCCCATTATGTCTAAGCCAATCTTCATTTCTGAGAGATATTAAGCTGCAGACGTATTTTCGATAACCATTTTACCGTTGTAATATAAGTTGCCATCAACTGTATATGCACGGTGAGGTAAATGTACTGCACCTGTAGTTTGACAGGTAGTTAAACCTGGAGCCACAGCTTTATAGTGTGTTCTTCTTTTATCTCTTCTGGATTTCGAGATTTTCCGTTTTGGATGTGCCATTTTTTGCTATGTATTTATTTACTTTTTAATATTCTTAAGCGCTTCCCAACGTGGATCAGCAGCTTCAGTTTCTTCATTTGAGCCGCCCGAAAGCTGCTTTAACTTCTCAATCATTTCCTGGTCGCACCATTTTGTGTTCCCTTCATCAACGCAACGGTTAATATAAGGAACGGCCAGGTTAATATATTCATAGATCAGTGTAGCCACATTGATCTCATTTTCATTTTTGGTTAGAACGACGATCTCCTCAGTATCTTCCTCAAGATCAATATTGCCCGTAAACTTTGCAATCTGGCGTTCATCTATTTCTACCTGATAAGGATAGTCTGCAAGACAAACATCACAACCCAGCATCATCTCTCCGTTTATACGAAAATGCAAAAGCATCATCGTCTCTTGTTTTTCAAGATCCAGATTTACCTTCAGCTTTCCGCTTTTTACAAGAGAGTACTCAAAGGCACTGAAAAAAGTATCATCAACGTCAAATTCGAACTGATGAACTCCAAGTTTTAATCCGGTATACGGAATGCTATATTGTTGTAACGATTTCAATGCACGGCAATTGAGCCTGCAAATTTACGAAAATTTATTTAGTTGGGAAACAGTTTTTGAAAGTTGTACGTTGGGCCTTATTAACAACCAAAACCACTCAATCCCTGTCCTTTGAAAACTTGCTAAGCTTCAAGGGGTTGGAAACTAATTCCAGGCTTTCTTTTCGGCGCGCTACAATATTAATAGCTGTAAAAAGGGCTTCCCGGAAGGAGCTTTCAGAAGCCTGATTCTTACCCGCTATGTCGTAACCCGTTCCATGATCGGGGGATGTACGAACAACAGGCAGGCCGGCTGTGAAGTTTACACCATTAT
>NZ_JBASJU010000155.1:0-1887 GCF_049655485.1 Daejeonella sp. | reverse complement strand
AATGAAAACATATTCTCCACCGAATTGTCGAAATAGCCGCTAAGCAGTTTTTCGGTTGCAAAGCTTCTGTATTCTTCGATGCTGATCAATGGGAAGTAAAGGTGGCTTTTCCCGAAAGCCTCGTGATCAATGAACCCTTTGGTTTCCAGAATGCGGATAATGGTGGAAACTGTATTGTAAGCCGGTTTGGGCTCGGGCAGCTGATCTACCACGTCCTTAACAAACCCTTTCTCCAAATCCCACAATACCTGCCTGATCTGTTCTTCCGCTTTGGTTAATTCCTTTATCTCCATTTGACTTTCTTTTATTAATTACTTTTTTACCTGATTCGAATCGGTAATACTAATGTATAACTAATATTTTAGTTATACAACTAAGTAGTTAGTTATTTGTGAGATTAACATGTAAGAGGTTGTATATTAGGATGATAAATTACAAAACATATTATTTTAAACAGTAAGGCGAAGTATGAAATGGAGTAGACACCTGGATTTAACAGGGAGAAAGCAAGACGCCCATTTTAACGCAAAGGACGCAAAGGTTTTCGCAAAGGTCGCGAAGGAAGATTTCAATTTAAGAGACTTTTAAAATCTCTTAGAACACCTTTGAGCCCTTTGCGTGTACTTTGCGCCCTTTGCGGTTTATTTTTTTGTGGTATGTAGTAATAAGTTTTTCTTCCGTGGCCTCTGCGTTCAATCATATGCAGGTGTGTTATCGGTTCATCATCGTGGAAAAGAAAGGGAATCCCATCGTCATAACCACAATCGCAACCAAATAAAAAGCCAGCACAACAATTACAAGTATCCCCATGAACCGGTAATGCAGATTAAGGTATTTAAAGGCCAGGCCTATCGCATCCGAATCGTAGTTATTAATCGCAATACGGGAATGTTTTCCAAACTGATAGAGATAGTAGATGGGTATCCCATAGATAACTATCATCAGCGCAATCGGCACAATCTGCACCAGGCCTGTAAACATGACTAGATTATCCTTCGAAGATACCAGGGATCCAAATAGGAGGAACGCCGCCATAATCAAAATCATTATTCCAATCAGTACAAATCCGATAATCGATAAAAAGTTGCTCCATTTTCTGGCGCTGCGAAGGTGCTCAACGGCGGTTTCGTCGAGGTAGAGGGAAGGTGAGTCAGGTGTCATGGCTTAGGTTTTAGGTTTGGTTATTAAATATAACATTTATACCACAAGGTTTTTACCGTTATTAATGTAGCTTTTGGTAATTTTAAAACTCTCTATGGAAGAAATCAAAGCAGCACCCCGAACCAACGCTACTGATCATTTAGCAAATGAACGTACTTACCTTGCCTGGATCAGAACCAGCATAGGTGTAATGGGGTTCGGCTTTGTAGTCGTTAAATTTTCTTTGTTTACACGAGAAATCAGCGCTGCACTGGATGTAGAGGTAAGTGCAAATTCCAAAGGGTATTCTCATGCCGTCGGAACTTTGCTGGTAGCATTAGGCGCCTTAATTATTGTATTTTCCTATTTCCGCTATATGGAAACTAAAAAGCAGCTCGACAGAGGAGTCTACTTCCATTCTACTGCATTAGTCAAGATTGGGACAGTGGTAATATTTGTTGTCAGTATTTTGTTGCTTATTTATCTGGCGACAAGTGGGGTTTAGTGGTTGGGCAGCCAGGTCGGCTGAGGAATCCCTTTCAAGGAGTTCGTTATAGTAAGAGTATAATACCTGACCGCTTAAAATTCTATTCATTTTTTTAAATTTTCCTTAATAAACCTGTCAGTCATCTCTTCCAAAACAGCCAGCGTTACGGACCCATTCGAAAGGACCATATCATGAAATGCGCGTACATCAAATTTCTCCTTAAGCGCCGCTTCCGTTTTCCTTCGCATTTCAAGAATTTT
>NZ_JBASJU010000154.1:0-1888 GCF_049655485.1 Daejeonella sp. | reverse complement strand
GCCATCAGGATCGACCACGGAACTTCCCGTTGGAATGGAAATGGATCAGGTTTTAGATGTTGTTTCAAAGGTATTCGCCACTAAAATCCCTGAACCGCAGTTGAATTCGGAATGTGGCGCAGGACCTATGAAAATGACAATTTTCGAAAACGGCCTCGTGCTAATGTTTCAAAAGGGAAAAAGAAATCCTGCTAGAATGGAATTTGTTGGTTGGAGCTTGAATGAAAGCCGTAATGGCGGCAAACTAACTACTATGTCAAATATCGGAATAGGATCAACAAGATCCGAATTGGAGTCAGCTTATAATGTTGAAATCAAAAAGACAAGCCTGGGTATGGAATTTTCCACAGTCCCGGGTGGTTTATATGGGATCATCAACGGCCCTTCAGAAACCAGTAAAATTAGTTTTATGTGGAGTGGATTAAGCTGTAATTTTAGGTAGTAAATTTAATATTTCTCTAAATCAAAGCCGATAAGCCAAAAAGAACTATCACAATTAACTGGCCTGGAATTATTAGACGAAGCCAAAAACTTAGAAACAAAACTTATATTAGGTCCATCAAAAATCTTTAAGGATGGCGAAACAGATTTTTATCAACTTAGCAGTAAAAGACCTGAAAAGATCGACAGACTTTTATACTGCTTTAGGTTTTGTAAATAATCCTCAATTTTCTCACGAGTCCGGGAAGTGTATGGTTTGGGAGGAAAACATTTTTGTGATGATATTGACTCACGAAAAATTCAAATCCTTCGCAACTAAACCAGTTGCAGATACAAAATCCAGTTTAGCAGCGCTTTATTCCTTGTCGGTTGACAGTGTAGACGAAGTGAATAGCATCCTGACAAAAGGACTACACGCAGGCGGGATAGAACCGAGCGAAATGAAAGATTATGGCTTTATGCAGCAGCGGACTATAGACCAATTTAGCTTCAGTTGTGACTAAAGTGGCCGTTTTGTTAGTATTAATCCGATAGACCGTTGAGTTGTTTGGACATCCGTTCATAAACGATCTTATCTACAGGACGGAGAAGCTCCTCATGCAGCAGGAACGCCTTTTCCATAAATGTCCTTTTCGGTTCGACCGTATGAACCAGAAAATTTTCGCCGGACCAGGCATACCCCGGCATATGTTCACTTAAGAGAGATTGAATCTCCCTACCTCGAGCTTGACCTGGTCATCGATATAAGGTACCGGGTCCAGCAAAGAGCGATATCCGATTCGTATTATTTGCGGGTCGGTGTCACGGAAGTCTCCCGGAATAGGATCTGCAGTGACAGTAACCAAACCTTCGGGAACTCCCAGATTAGATAACTCACGTTCAAGAGCTTCTTTTAAAACGGTAGATGTAAATTCACAGGCCTTTCGCTTCAGACGTTTAACAGCTGATTTGCTTAAGGCTTCATCAAATCCGAGCAATTTCCTATCAATGGCCAGGTCGATATCTTCGGAAAATCTTTCTATAAGATGCCAGCCTTTACTAAGAGATGTACCGCCTTTAAACGATAGATATGACTCAAACTCGCTTTGAAAAATGGCTTTCAGAACCAGCGTAATCCACCAATCCTTTTCAATTGCTTTAGCCGAGATTCCGCTTTTGATACTTGCTTGTTGTATAGAAATCAGTCGGTCTTCGTCCGAAAGGTTAAGCCATTCGATCATTCTTACGAGATTTAAAGTATAAGTTGATAAGCATATCATTCACCTTTGCAGACGCCAGTTTGATATCTTCCATTAAATTCTCCGGAGTTTCTTTATCAAGCAGCTCACGGATACGGGTTGCCATTTCCGGTGTGATCTGGCTCAGGTTCAGTTCCTCCAATGCCTGGATCACCAGGCTGCTGATCTGGCCTTTCATACCGAATTTTTTAGGCGTAGTCGGTTTAAAC
>NZ_JBASJU010000153.1:0-15118 GCF_049655485.1 Daejeonella sp. | reverse complement strand
TCTCGTTAACTGGTATCGCAGCAGCAGAAAATGCGGGTCCTGCCGTAACCATTTCGTTCGCACTTGCAGCTTTCGCATGTGCATTTGCTGGTTTATGTTATGCAGAATTTGCGTCAATGATTCCTGTGGCCGGAAGTGCCTACACCTATTCTTATGCAACTATGGGTGAGTTTATGGCCTGGATCATCGGTTGGGACCTTGTACTAGAATATGCATTAGGAGCAGCTACAGTAGCCGTAAGCTGGTCAAGATATCTCCTTGAACTCCTGCACAAGTATAATATTAATTTACCTCACGAATTCATCGTTTCACCATGGGAAACTATGAAATTAGGCGACGGAACCGTTATTGAAGGAGGACTGATCAATTTACCTGCAATATTTATTGTCTGTGTATTATCCCTTGTCCTTATTCGTGGAACCCAGGAATCAGCAAGCATGAACAACTTTCTGGTAGTATTGAAAGTTGCTGTTGTTTTAGTATTCATTGTTTTAGGATGGAGTCATATTAACCCTGATAACTATGTTCCTTACATTCCTGAGAACACAGGAAAGTTTGAAAACTTCGGTTGGAGCGGAATCTCTACAGGGGCTGCAGTTGTGTTCTTTGCCTTTATTGGGTTCGACGCTGTGTCGACAGCCGCTCAGGAAGCTAAGAATCCGCAGAAAGGCATGCCGATAGGTATATTGGGATCGCTTATCGTGTGTACAATACTTTATGTATTATTCGCTCACGTTATGACCGGTCTTGTAAATTATAAGGACTTTGCAGGTGATGCGAAACCAGCAGCGACGGCTTTCGCAATGACAGGTTACAGCTTTCTACAGGATGCTTTGATCATTGCAATCCTAGCAGGTTACACTTCAGTTATCCTGGTGATGTTAATGGGGCAGTCGCGCGTATTTTACACCATGGCTAAGGACGGGCTGCTACCTGGCTTCTTTGCTGTGTTACATCCAACATTCCGTACACCATGGAAAACAAACCTGTTCTTCCTGGTATTTGTAAGCTTATTTGCGGGATTTGTTCCAGTATCCGATCTTGGCCATATGGTGAGTATCGGAACATTATTTGCTTTTGTCCTGGTTTGTATCGGTATTTTGGTCCTGCGGAAATCACTTCCAGATGCCGTTCGTCCGTTCAGAACTCCTTTTGTTCCTTTCGTTCCAATTATGGGAGTACTTGTTTGTGTTTATCTTATGTATTCCCTTCCGGGAGAAAGCTGGATACGTTTGTTCATCTGGATGGCTCTTGGAGTAGTGATTTATTTCAGCTATGGCAAGAAGTACAGCAAGATCAGAGAGATCAGAGATGGCAAGATCATAGAGAAAGACAGAGAATAATTAAAAATATCACGTAATTTAAAGGTTCCGGTATAATCCGGAACCTTTTTGCTTTTGGGCTTATCGGATTTCATTAAAACGTATTATTAACAAACGAAAATGGATAGTTTCGATTTCAATTACAATCAGATTCTTTCGGTTACGATGATCCTTTTTGCGATCATCGATATTTTGGGGTCCATACCAATTTTAATTTCCCTGCGTATCAAAGCCGGACATATACAGTCGGAGAAGGCCTCCATTGTCGCCTTGCTTATAATGATCTTATTTCTTTATGCGGGTGAAGCTTTGTTGAAAATTATCGGACTCGATGTATCGTCCTTTGCGATAGCTGGATCAATAGTGATATTCATCATCGCGATGGAGATGATCCTCGGTGTGAACTTGTTCAAAGAGGAGGTGTCAGAAAGTGTTTCAATCGTTCCCCTCGCATTTCCATTGATAGCCGGGTCGGGCACCCTCACCACTCTCCTATCTCTTAAATCAGAATACGCAACTCAAAATATCATTGTCGGGATCGTATTAAATATGCTTTTCGTGTATATCGTGCTTAAGAACACCGTTCGGCTTGAGAGACTGCTCGGAAAAACCGGTGTAAATATATTGAGAAAAGCATTTGGAATTATCCTTTTGGCCATTGCAGTAAAGTTATTCCGGGCCAATACAGGATTATGATTCTTACTAGAATTAAAAATTCAGCGCTATTCGGGTTTGATTAACCTTGCTGCAAACATCGTGTCGGCCTTGTTTTCGTATCCTCTGAAAATCTCCTGGCTCTCAAGCTTTAAACTATATTCCGATACCAGATTGTTCACAACATCTTCATTTTCTTCTTTGAATACTGAGCAAGTGATATAGATTAAAGCTTTGCCCGGCTTCAAATATTTGATTACGTTTGAAGCAATGGTTTTTTGAAGATTTTTAAATCCGGCGATCTTATAATCAGAAAACTGGCTAATCATTTCAGGTGTCCTGCCCCAGGTACCTGAACCGCTGCATGGCGCATCAAGAATTATCCCATCAAACTGATAATGGTGAAGAATCTGGTCCTGGTTCTGTGTCAGGTCGAGAAGCTTTTTTTGATAGGTACGTAAACCTGCATTGATAAATCGCTCATCCAGATTATCCAGTACGCTTTCGCGGATATCAGAAACCACAAGCTTAATATCTGGCTGTTCCGAGAATAAAAGAAGTGATTTGCCGCCGGAGGCAGCACATGCATCCCACCAGTGTTCATACCGGTTGGGTTTATAATACTTTAGTGTTTGCTGCGATGAAAGATCCTGAATTTCATAGGGCTTTGTTGGGAATACGTCATCAGGGAATATCTTGTCCAAATTAGTACCATTCGGCAAAGCGATGGTATATTTTCCAACAAGTCTGAAGGGAATAGCAGTTTCGGCAATAGCCGCTATGACCACTTCCTCCTTATCAGGATGAATCCTGATGTAAAGGTCCGGCTGGACAAAAATCGACTTGAAAAAATCTGTTTCATCAATACCCTCCGAAAGGGGTCCAAAAGGAAATACATCAGCAAGTACAAAACCATATTGCGATTGCATAAAAGCAATTTTATCGGCCAGCGACAGATAAATTCTCTCATTGAGATCCGGCCTGAAATGCTGCAGAAAAGGATTATCTACGGATGTACAAAAAAACTCTGCGATAAACAATCTCTCCTCGATTGCCTGGTCTGCAAAAGCCTTTCCTAATCTGAAGTAATTATATAAAAGCCTGGAGGCGGAACGCCGGTCATTAGAACCCATCTGTTTATTTCGCCGGAAGAATTCAGGAAGAAACTTACTAAGTGGCCGGTCTCCCGAATAATGGTCTAAAACACGCAAGAAAGTCCTTAATTGCTGTTCCGACCTCATTTTATCATTTGTAGTTCAAGAGCCCGATAGGTAAGCATCATTAATTCAGTATTGCGATAGCCCGAACGCGCTTCTTTTGTAAAGCGAAAACTGTTATGAAGTCCGGTATACGATTCCTGAGTAAGATGGCCTGCATAGTTTTTCCCATATTTCTGAAGCATGCTTCCAAAATAATATCCAATATCAAAGCCCTTAAAGGAATATTCAGATGGTTCGAAGCCGTATTCATCCCGATACCTGGCTATAAAGTGTCTAACCTTATCGGTTTTATAATTAACAAAATAAGATGAGCTTAACTTGGTTTTAAGGGTTTGCATCTTCGAACCATCAAGAAAATCTGCTTTAACCCAGTTCGGATGTCCAAATAGTTCAACTCTGTAATTTTCGTTCGACAGTTTAGAAAGCCTATCAATTATAGGCACAATGAACATCCGGTCGTCTGAAGAAAGTATAACCAGGTTATTTTTTGAAGTACTTAGATAGGATTGCAAATTGATTCCGTTGGGCCTTTCGACGATAGCAAATTTTCCATTCGAAAGCTCAGCAATAAATTTCCTTATCGGAGCCGCGAACTTTTCGTCGTCGCTTTTCTTCGTGTTAATTAGTACGATATTGACCTGTTCGGGTTTGTAGTTTTTGGTAATATATTCCGCTATTTTCCACCCGTGCTGATCCACACTATTATTTACCGTAACCAGATTTGGATTATCAAACTGGGAGGGCATCGATGCAGCCAGCGGAGAAACGATCAGCTTAGTAGCGCTTTTCTCGAAAAAATCAGAAAATGCACCTATTGCATCCGGAAAGATGGGCCCAACAATGATTTCATTCTCCTTGACAGACGCTGCAGCAGCAAGATTGACAATCCGAGCCTCCTGGTCCTGGGTATCCAAAACCTGAAGCCTATAGTTATGGCCATTTCTGGAAAGAGAATCTAGCGCCAGCTTAAATCCCAGGTAGAAGTCAACTGCCAGATGGGATTTACGGATCTCGTCCGTGCCGGCAGTACGCAGATCAATTGTATTAAGTTCGAACGGCAATAACAGTGCAATAGAATGATCTATGTCTCTTTTTACAGGAGGCACTTCTTCCCGGGGCTTAACTACTGGAGGAGTTTTTACTGTTCCAGTCTTAGCTGGTATTATCCTTTTAGAACATCCTGATACGGCGACTAGAAGTGAAAGTATGAGTAAACATCTACTCCCATTCGATCGTAGCAGGCGGCTTGGAACTAATATCATATACAACTCTGTTAATTCCTTTTACATTATTAATAATTTCATTCGATATTTTTGCCAGTAACTCATGTGGAAGATGGCTCCAATCAGCGGTCATTCCATCAACAGAACTTACAGCTCTTAAACAAATAACGTGCTCATAGGTTCTTTCGTCTCCCATAACTCCCACAGACTGAACTGGTAAAAATATCGCGCCAGCCTGCCAAACCTTATCATACCATCCGGAGGACTTAAGGTTATTGATGTAGATGGCATCTGCTTCCTGAAGAATTGCAACCTTCTCCGGTGTTATATCATCAAGGATACGGATTGCTAAACCAGGACCGGGAAATGGATGCCTTCCAAGCAATGAGGGGTCCATACCCAATGTTTTACCCACACGCCTTACTTCATCCTTAAAGAGCGTATTTAAAGGTTCTACAACTTTTAATTTCATAAAATCAGGAAGACCGCCCACATTGTGATGGGATTTAATGGTCGCCGATGGTCCTTTCACTGAAACAGATTCAATCACGTCGGGATAAATGGTACCCTGACCAAGCCATTTCACGTCCTGAACTTCATGGGCGGCATCATCAAAAACATCGATAAACACCCGGCCGATGGCTTTTCTTTTAAGTTCGGGATCCTTCAAACCTGCTAACTGCCCCAAAAACCTGTCGCCCGCCCGCACTCCGCGAACATTAAGCCCCATATGCTGATATGAATCCAATACCTGTTCGAACTCCCCTTTACGAAGCAATCCATTATCCACGAATATGCAATGCAAATTCTTCCCAATCGCCTGATGCAATAAAACGGCTGCGACTGAGGAATCAACACCACCTGACAAACCCAATATCACTTTATCATCGCCAAGCTGTGCCTTAAGAGATGTAACAGTGCTTTCAATGAAAGCGTCTGGAGTCCAGTCCTGACTGCATCCGCAAATATCTACAAGAAAGTTCTCTAAAAGCTGTTTACCCTCCGTACTGTGTGTTACTTCCGGATGAAATTGGATACCATATACTTTAGTACCCTTAATATGAAAGGCCGCGACCTTAACAGAATCGGTACTTGCAATGATTTCGAATGTGTCAGGTATTGAGGCAATGGTATCGGCGTGCGACATCCAGGTTTGAGTCCCTGCGGCTATATTTTTAAAAAGTGGATGACTATGATCGATGTACTCCAGGTTGGCACGGCCATACTCACGGGTGGAAGATGGCTTTACCTCCCCCCCTGACTTTTGGGCTATGTACTGTGCGCCGTAGCAAACTCCCAGAATAGGATACTTCTCCTGAAGTGTAACAAAATCAATTTGCGGAGCTTCCTCCTGTCGGACTGAGTAAGGGCTACCTGATAGGATAACTCCCTTTACGGTATCATCAAACTCAGGAAGATTATTGAATGGGTGTATTTCGCAGTATACGTTTAGTTCTCTGACTCTCCGGGCAATAAGTTGAGTATATTGTGACCCGAAGTCAAGAATGATCATCTTTTCTTGCATGGGCAAAGATAATTTTTTCCCGTCGCTTCTCCCTATATTTGGTTAGCAAAACTTTATGGCACCTGTAACTTTTAATGTTCTTCTTGAACCGCTTGATGAGAAAATGGTACATCACCTCATCGTTGTTCCAGATAAGATAGCTGCGCATTTCATTAAGGGCAAAGGGGCGCCGCGTATTTTTTGTTCTATTAAAGGAAATCCTGAATTCCCCTGTGCTTTAAATCCCAGGCATGGCAGATATGTAATCATCGCCAGTAAGCAACTAATTAGGCAAAACAAGCTGCATGTTGATATTCCATTTGAAATATCTATTCGTCATGATCCTGAAAATGGACTTGCGCGTCCGGAGGAGCTCAATGAAGTACTAGAGCAGGACCCTGCAGCGTAAAATACTTACCATGCACTTAACGACGGACATAAACGGGGGTACATTTACTATGTAAACCAGGCGAAATCTATTGAGAGCCGGATTAAGAGGGCCCTGGAGATCGCGGAGAAAATCAAGAAAAGATGAAAGGTGAAAAGTGGAAGATGAAAGTTGAGAATGGAGAGTGGGGAATAAAGAATGTAAGGTGAGAGTAGTGGGTGAAAGGTTGGACGTATTTTTGCAGAAGTATATATATGAGGGTTCTATTTTTTTGTTTAATCGCTGTAATTACACTTTCAAGGTGTAATTCAGGAGCTCAGGAGCATTATATCCCAAAAAGTGCAAAGACAAGTGACTCTTCACTAGTACATAACACTTCGGACGTGAGCGAAAATTCCGACTCAGAGCTGCGCGACACTGAGATACCAGGAGAAGTTCCACCCTGGAATTATGCAGACTCGCTTGATGTGCAGTATATCAATCCTGGAAAAACACAGGCTGATGAATTAGTTGACTTTGCTGAAACATTGGTGGGTGTTCCATACTTATATGGCTCAATCGATCCCAATAAGGGATTTGACTGCTCAGGATTTATCACTT
The DNA here is from genome assembly GCF_049655485.1 of Daejeonella sp. Classification (GTDB taxonomy): domain Bacteria; phylum Bacteroidota; class Bacteroidia; order Sphingobacteriales; family Sphingobacteriaceae; genus Daejeonella. The sequence continues at coordinate 8,207 of NZ_JBASJU010000153.1, read as the reverse complement.
ATGTATTTAATCGCTTCAACATTGCTGTTCCAAGATCTTCTGTAGGATTCACTTCAGTTGAAAGGGAAATACGCCTTAATCAGGCTAAAAGAGGTGATATAATTTTGTTTACAGGAACAGACAGCACTAAGCGTGTAGTCGGGCATATGGGAATAATAACATCCGCTGAAAACGGGGGCGAATTCATTCATTCAACATCCGGAAAAGCATACGCTGTAACTAAGACTCCATTAAACGCATACTATCAGGGACGATTTGTGAAGGTGATTAGGATATTTAATAATTAGGGGTTCGTTGGCTAGTTGTTCGTTGTTTGTTGTTCGTTGTTTGTTGTTTGTTGTTAGAGTTTAGTTTTTTTTGGTTAGAGATGGCCGGTTAGATTATTTTGTGGAGAGAACCTCCTTCTTTTCCGAGTTCATCAACTTTTTTCTCAGCCTCCGGATCTTTAATAAGAAGCGGTGCATGATGTGGTTTTATCCTGGCATCAATGATCATCGGCCCTTTACAGCCCCAATGTTTATTTTCCGTAAATGAATTGATACCGTGAATATCGTGTGAGGGGTTGCTTCGGGTAAAGGTCACCCAAACAAAATTATTAATAGTCCGGGCGGTGAACCCCGCATCATCGCAAAGCACTATCAGAGGGAGGCTTTCCAGATTCTTGAATCCTAATGCGTTATTTAAAATTTCAACTTCCTTTGCAGTTTCGGCCGCATCTGTGTATTTGGGTGCATCTACTGCGATAATTCCTGGAATAACGAGTTTATGGTTTTCAAAAGGCCTTGGTAAAGTAAAAGAAGCCGGTAATTCTTCCCACAGCGTTCTCCTTTTATCACCTGCAGCAGCAATTGCTATTTTAGATCCTGAATTAATATCTGTACCACTATAATCTAAGGTATCGATAGTGGTTTTTGTGTAAAAATGAAGATCGCGTGTCAGATCTACCCGCTCCAAAATATGCCTTAAAAAACCGGGAATATCATTTGTTGAAAGTGATGGATTGTCTTCTTTACTGCTGATAAAAAGAAACTTTGCAAGACTGAGCTGGCTTTTCCCCAAAATATGATTTGCAAGGGTCAGGATTTCCTGAGGTTTCTTTTCCTTTAAATAAGGTGTGTACCTTTCGCTGCCGATGGCGAACAGTAAAGGGTGTACTCCTGCTGCATCTACAGCATTTACTTCGTGTAAGCCGGGTATTTCCTTCGGAATGGCTGAACCAGTTATATCATGAATCAAGGCACCGAAACTGGTGTCCTCCTGCGGCGGACGGCCCACAACGGTGAAAGACCATATCGCATCCTTTCTATGATAAACATTCCGGACCTTCATCACAGGAAAGGGATGTTTTAAACTGTAATAGCCGAGGTGATCCCCGAATGGTCCTTCATCTTTATTTTGACCCGGCTCTATAGTACCAGTTATGACGAAGTCAGCATCTGATGAAATACAAAATCCTTCATCGTCATAAAAATATCTGAAGCGCCTGTTCCCTAACGCGCCAGCGAATGTCATTTCTGATAATCCTTCAGGAAGGGGCATCACTGCGGCAAGCGGATGCGATGGCGGGCCACCAATAAATATGCTCACTTTAAGAGGTTCCCCTTTTGCGTTTGCCTTGGTTTGATGAACTCCAATACCGCGGTGCAACTGGTAATGAAGCCCAATTTCCTCATTCTGAATATAATCATTGCCTCCCAACTGGATCCGATACATTCCAAGGTTGGCATTCATTATACCAGGTTTATCAATATCCTCGGTATAAACCTGTGGCATGGTAACAAAAGGCCCACCATCCATGGGCCAATGGGTAATCTGGGGAAGGTCGGAGATTTGAATCTTTCCAAATTTAACCGGCGATCGGAAGCCCGTCTGCCATGGAAGTGCAGATAAGGCTGTTAATCCGACCCCGGCATATTTGAAAGGATTCTTAAGTGCTTTCAATGGGTCAGACTTTAGATCAACCAGGGTTTTGATCTTGTCTAAAGAATCACGAAACATAAATTTGGAACGATCAAGGGTCCCAAAAAGATTAGAAACAGCAGGAAATTGCGTGCCTTTTAGATTCTCGAACAATAACGCAGGTCCTTGATTTTCATAAACCCGTAAATGTATAGCAGCAGCTTCCAAATGCGGATCTACCTCCTCTTTTATCCGAATAAGATGACCATGTTTCTCAAGGTCTGAAACGCAGTGTGCAAGGCTTTTGTAACCCATGTTGTATTTTCAATGTAAGGCAAATTTAGGGAAACGGGGACGAAAATTTGCAATGTTTTATGAGGTCAGGAGTCTGACCTCCGACACTCTATACCAAACTTATTTAAAAACTCAACCCCTTCATCAAATGGCAATCCTTTGTACTCCGCATACGATGCTTTAAACCAAACCTTCTTAATTCCCGACGAGTAAATTATCCGGGCACAGGCCAGGCATGGAGATAAAGTGAGATAGAGAGTCGCCCCTTCCAGCGTCGCACCATTTTTCACAGCGTATAAGATGGCATTTTCCTCTGCGTGCAATGCAAGTGAACAACTGTTTTTTGAGTCGCGGGGGCATCCCGTTTCAGGCCATTCCTCATCGCAGTTATGAGTACCTGCAGGCGGACCATTATAACCAATTGAAATTATCCGGGTATCCTTCGTTAAAACAGCACCGACCTGGGCTTTCACGCAATGTGAGCGTGCAGCCAGGTCAGTTGCCAGTTTCATAAATATCAGATCGAAGCTTGGCTTTTCAATCATTAATGCGCCGCTTCTGCGTCCAGCTTACTAACATCAATGCCTTGCTTCTTCAATTCTGAACTTACCTTAATTGCAAAGTAGGCCAAGTATGCAAAGCATATAACCGGAACTATATACGAGATGTGAATTCCACTTTCATCTGCAAGAAGTCCCTGTACCGGTGGAATAATAGCCCCCCCAAGGATCATCATGATTAGGAAAGCTGAACCCTGACTGGTGTATTTTCCCAATCCTGCTATCGACAATGCGAAAATACATGGCCACATGATAGAACAGCACAAACCTCCGCTAAGGAAAGCATAAGTAGCAATCTTCCCTGTAGTCATTAAACCTATTACCATTGCTATAGCTCCTAAAACACCGAATGTTAAAAGTGTTTTCGCAGGTTTTTCCTGGCTGTAAAAGAAGCCGGCAATAAGTATGACTATACAAACTGAATAAATATAGAACTGGCTCACATCAGTACCGTTCCAATCGTTTGCAAACAATATTATACCAAAGGCTACAAAAGGCACCACGATGGTAAGTATATTTTTAGTGCTTTTTGCAAGATTGAAAGCACTTACAGCTCCTGTCCAGCGGCCGATCATCATACTTCCCCAATAAAGTGATATAAACGGGGCAATAGTTGCATCGGTATATCCACCAAATTCAGGCAACTGAAGCAAGGTGCCCATATTTCCCTGAATAGTAACTTCCACACCTACGTAGGTAAAGATCGCCATCATTCCTAAAATCAATTGCGGATATCCCATTGCACCCCAGCCGGTTTTGTCTTTGGACGCCGCACCGAGTGTCAGGAATAGGGTAAGTACAATTATAATTAATGCTGCATATACAAAGTAAGCCAGACTTAGACCAGTGATGTCTGCCAGTGGAATACCCGCCAAAACCAGGATAAATGCTATAAATATCACCGCAAGTGGCAAATTGGTTTTATCACTGGATTCAATCTTTTCATCACTAGTCACGTTAGGAAGTTTAGATACAGCGAAGAAAATTGCCACTGCCAGGAACAATCCTGCCAGGACATAATATAAAGTATCTATTGATGTTATCTCGACAACCGTAGTAGAAACAGCCTTTGCGCTTCCAAATAGGATAATACTTACTGCAATAGGGCCTAAAATACTTCCGAAGTTGTTTACACCTCCAGCTAAATTGAGGCGATTAGCGCCAGTCACCGGACTTCCCAGTGCCACCACAAAAGGGTTTGCTGCAGTTTGCTGAAGCGAAAAACCTATCGCGACGAAGAAAAACGCGGTAAGGATAAAAGGAAAAGAACCGGAATGCAAGGCAGGCACCATAAGCAAGGCACCTCCGGCGGAAATAACAAGTCCGAGGACTATAGCATTTTTATATCCAAGTTTATTCAAAATATCCACTTTGGTAATCTTCGATGCGTAAAACAAAATCAAAGACCCAATAAAATAACCTCCATAAAACGTATACTCAATAAGCTGAGATTCAAATTGCGTCAGGTTGAAATGTGTTTTACAGAAAGGAATAAAAATACCGTTACTGGCAGCCAGGAATCCCCAGAAAAAAAACACCGTAATTATAGTGTATAATGCGGATCCATAGTTAGCTTGTGAGTTCTTCTCCATTATTTAAAGATTAGTTTTTTAAAAACGACCCTAACATAAATTAAATTTCTCATATGTGAATGATCTTTTTTTTTGAGAGCAATTGATAATAATCAAGCTATAGGTCCACAGCAGAAGTATTAAATCTAAAGCAGGTTCTAATATATTGGAAATTAAATATATAGGGCGCAGCTTGTGTTATCCCCTTGCTGCACTAATAATTGAAAGCTGAAACCTAAGCGTTTTTCTATTGTTATTACCGAGACTATTCGCATATTCGCGCAATTGGAATTAATAATTCGGAATGATCGAATCGATTATAACAGGAATTGGATTGGGATTTGTGCTTTCGTTTTTAACCGGTCCTGTATTTTTTGCTCTGATTAAAACAAGTATAGAAAAAGGCTTCTATGCGGGCGTCTCGCTCGCTGCAGGAGTATTGGTAAGCGACATTTTTTATGTAGCACTCACTCTCTACGGCACTTCATTTCTCGCCCTTGAAAGTGAATACCGGGTTCAAATAGGCGTTGCAGGAAGCACCATACTTTTTGCAATTGGCATTTACTACCTGTTTAAAACCGTAAAAGTTAATTACGAACAATCCACCTCCAAACGCCGAAACACAGGATATTTCCTTAAGGGATTTATCATGTGCATTTTCAATCCTGCTATACTGCTTTACTGGCTGAGTGTTACCAGTGGTGTGATATCCATTTCAGGGGAAATTGATCCGGCAACTGTCATTCCATTTTTTGGATCTATACTGATCACCCAATTTAGTGTAGACGTAGTCAAAGCTTATTATGCGAATAAACTCCGGTATCGGATTAAGGAGAAAACAATATCGAATTTGAATCGGATTGCAGGAGTGCTGATCTTGATTTTTGCAGCACGATTGCTTTATAATTTGTTGACGGGGCACTCTTTGATTTAGCTGAAAAGGGAAAACTGAAAACGGAGGCAAACGCCACCTTTCGCTTCGCAGTTTTTAATTTCTCATTCTCAAAAAAATAGATTTATTTTAGAAGGTTTTTTGCTTGCTTGATAACTTGTTCCAGGCTGTACTCGCCATATTGTGCGATGTATTCGCCGTCCGGTTTAATTATTACAAAGCTGCCGCAGGGGTATTTATATTTGAAGAAAGTTTTTTCGATCAAGAAATCCAGGTCAGGATACCATTGGAGGAAACCATACGAGTTTCTAATCCCCTCTTTGGATGCATACATATAATATGGAGAGCCTTGACCCAATCGCTCAAGTTGCCGACGATATTTAGCCCTAGCCACCTTCCACTGCTCAAGAGTCGCTCCACTCCCTGATGAATTGCACCTGTCTTTTCCTTGATGATAATTGATGATCATCATTTCCGATCGGTCGATTGATTTCCCCGTAACCGTCTGGAGATTTGAGATAATCTTATTAAGCACTTCCTGGCTAATAAAACCGGTCTTGGAACGAAGAAATAACCGGGTTTCAGTGGTTTTACCTTTTTGAAAGCTTAGGGCTAGATTAACACGACTGTCGCGTTGCTTTTCAAATTGTTCCTTGCTTATTTTTTTTCCATGTACATCATAGAAATGTATTTCCTGTGCTGAAGACACTATCGAACTTAGCAGGAGAAGGATTAAACACAGCAAATTTCTCATAACCCAGGAATGAAATTTCAAGATACAAAATTCTTTTCCCCAGTAAGGGATATCAGGTATATTTGCCTTTCACTTTTCTGTCTTCTGTCTTCTGTCTTCTGTCTTCTGTCTTCTGTTTTCAGTTTTCCACTTTCCACTTTCAACTCTCAACTCAATACGCCCTCTGATTCTTCCCCTCCATCCAGTTCATGAAAGCCTTATTTACAACCTTATTACCACCAGGCGTTGGATAGTTGCCTGAGAAATACCAATCACCTAAGTGGTCGGGAATTGCTTTGTGAAGATTATCGAGTGTCTGAAAGATAACCTGAACCTCCGTCTTGATTTCCTTTGGTGTGATGATTTGTGCTATTCTGTCGGAAATCTGCTGATCTGTGAACTGGTCGTAGATCTGCTGAACATAATTTTTAACCTGTTTATTGCCTAATTTTTGAGACTCCAAACAGTTCTGATAAACTTCTTCAATCACATTTTCTTTACCAGACTCGCGCAGAAGCGATATAGCTGCTTCGAAAGCGACGAATTCTCCCATCCGTGACATATCAATCCCATAACAGTCCGGATAACGGATCTGCGGTGCGGAAGAAACAACTATTACTTTTTTCGGGCCAAGCCGGTCAAGTATTTTAAGAATACTCTGTTTTAATGTGGTTCCCCTAACAATAGAATCATCAAGAAGTACCAGGTTATCAGTTCCTCTATTAATGAGCCCGTAAGTGGTATCATAAACGTGAGCAACCATATCTCCCCTATCGGCATCCTGAGTAATGAAGGTCCTTAGTTTAACGTCCTTTATCGCAATTTTTTCAATTCTCGGCGCAATGCTAAGAACCTCTTCCAATTCCTCATCGGATATCCTGTCTGCACGCTTAAGGAGAGTATCGCGCTGGTATTGCTTCACATATTTGTGAACACCTTCAACCATCCCGTAAAATGCCACTTCCGCAGTATTTGGGATAAAAGAAAATACGGTGTTTTTAAGATCGTGATCTATAGCGTTTAAGATCTGCGGACAAAGTAAGCGGCCTAATTGCTTACGCTCACGATAAACAGACGCATCGCTGCCCCTGGAGAAATAAATCCGCTCAAAGGAACAAGATTTCTGGACCTCCGGTTCACGGAACTGTTCCTCAGTAACAGTCCCATTTTTCTTTACAATCAGTGCGTGTCCCGGCTTGATCTCTTTTACAGATTCAAGCGGTACATTAAATGCGGTTTGTATAGCAGGGCGCTCAGAAGTTACAATCACAACCTCATCATCATGATAGTAGAACGCGGGCCGGATACCGGCTGGATCCCGCATCACAAATGCATCTCCATGTCCGAAAATTCCGCTAATTGTATAGCCGCCGTCCCATGTTTTAGCCGAGCGTTTAAGTATAGAAGCTACATCAATATGTTCAGCTATCTGATGGCTGATCTGTTCGTTTGAAAACCCTTCAGCTTTATATTGGTCAAAAAGTTCCTGATTTTCTGTATCCAGAAAGTGTCCTATCTTTTCAAGAACCGTTACTGTATCGGTCCGCTCCTTTGGATGCTGGCCCAGCTCAAACAGCTGCTCCAAAAGTTCATCCACATTCGTCATATTGAAGTTACCGCTTATCACTAAGTTTCGGGTCATCCAGTTATTCTGGCGGAGAAAGGGGTGACAACTTTCAATACTATTTTTCCCATGGGTTCCGTAACGCAGATGGCCCATGAGCACTTCTCCGGTAAAGCTTATATTTTGTTTTAACCATTCAGAATCAAGCAAAAGCTCTGGTGCGGTTTTTTGAACATCTGCAAATTTCTTCTGCACGTATTCAAAAATCTCCGCTACGGCATTCGATCCGGTAGAACGGTACCGGCTAATATATCTGTTCCCTGGGGGTACATCCAGTTTTATAGTCGCTATACCTGCTCCATCCTGCCCTCTGTTATGCTGCTTTTCCATCAAAAGATATAGCTTGTTCAGCCCGTAAAGTGCTGTGCCATATTTTTGCTGATAAAAAGATAAGGGTTTTAGAAGGCGGATAAGTGCGATGCCGCACTCGTGTTTGATCTGCTCGCTCATACGTGGTTGTGAGTATGCAAAAGTAGATATTTAATCACTAAGAAGCCAATGAAATCTGTCTGAAAATCGCACTAGAGTTGGTTTAATTAACAAATTGACAGTGTGTGTTTTAAACCAATCAGTACTTTAAAGGTACCGCTGTATCGCAGACGGAAAAACAATAAAAAATAGCAATAAGAAAACC
>NZ_JBASJU010000152.1:0-48616 GCF_049655485.1 Daejeonella sp. | reverse complement strand
AGAATTAATAATTTTCCTATTTTTGGACTATGAAAATCGACTCAACACGTTTTATTGTTTTAACTCTGATAGTTATTCTTGCGGCGCTCAGCCGCGCCCTCCCACTGGTGATTGATCATACATGGAATTTCACAGCGGTTGGTGCTTTAGCCATTTTTGCTGGTGCTCAGTTCAGCGACAAACGCCTTGCATTCATCATGCCTTTAGCAGCGATGGCACTTTCAGACCTTTTGTTCCTCAACAATGGTTTTAGTTTACTCGTTTACACAGGATTTATCGCAATGGTTGCCTGCGGGTTCTTAATAAGAAACAAGGTAAATACGATGAATGTAATACTGGCTTCGTTTATCAGTGCATCTGTATTTTTTCTGATCACCAATTTCTCATTCTTTTATCCGGTTACCATGTACCCGCGTAATATTGAAGGAGTTTTAGCATCATATACGGCTGCTTTGCCATTCTTCAGGAATATGCTTATCGCTAATCTGGTTTACTCAGCGGTAATGTTTGGAAGTTTCTATCTTCTGGGAAAACGTTTTCCGGTTCTTGCCAAAGTATAATTAAAAGATAATTGTAAAAGCCCGTCCCTTTAAATGGCGACGGGCTTTTTTATGCCTGAGATTTAAGTAGCTGCTCAACCAATTTGGGAACTCCTACCGAGGCCGGTTCATTTATCCTCACTACATCACGGGAAACAGTCGAGTCATTGAGGTCGACGATGAATTTTGAAGCATTGTGGGGAACCATATCGATCAGCCCCGCCGCGGGATAAACCTGCAGAGATGTACCTATCACAATAAACACATCGGCTTGCATGCAGATCTCTACTGCCTTTTCGATCATCGGTACAGTTTCACCGAACCACACCACATGGGGCCGTAGCTGGGTACCCAATTCACAAAGCTGTCCCATTTCTATTTCCCATCCTGGGATTTCGTAAGTCAGTTCCGGATTGATGCTGGATTGCGACCTGGTAATGATTCCATGCAGATGCAGGATATTTGAAGAACCCGCACGCTCATGAAGGTCGTCGATATTCTGTGTGATTATCGTAACATCAAACTTTTCCTCCAGCTTTACTAGAGCACGGTGGCCCTCATTCGGCTGCGCATCCCGTACAGATTTACGACGCTCATTATAGAATTGCTGAACCAGTTCCGGATTGCGCTGCCAGGCTTCAGGAGTTGCCACGTCGTATACATTATGTCCTTCCCAAAGGCCTCCTGCATCCCGAAAGGTTTTTAAACCGCTTTCGGCGGAGATGCCTGCGCCGGTGAGGATGACTGCTTTTCTTTTCATTTTGGAGGGTGTATTATGCGAAAATAGTGAAATAGGCAAAATTGTGGATGGAACAAGGAATAAGGAGCAAAGAATAAAGACTTACGGCAGACGTACGAAAGGGTGTCGGTGCGAGGAGGCACGACGAAGCAATCTCCGAAAAGTGTAAAAGAGATTGCTTCGCTATGGCTCGCAATGACAGAACGCCTAGGAAATGTTTATCGAACATCCATACGCAATAGCTTCAAAGGTAGCACGCAAATAATCTGCGCTCTTTGCGAAAACTCTGCGTCCTCTGCGGTAAAATAGTTTTCAAGTACTACCTAAAATCCAACCTAAACCCCGCATTAAAATTTAACCCTTTCGTAGTATACCCACTGAAATCAATATAATCCTCATCCAGCAGGTTCTTAATATCTGTAAACAAACTCAGTCTGGAGGATGCTTTATATTGCGCGTACAGATCCACCATATTGTAGGAATCCATATCCGTGTTAACGGTTTTGAAAGTAGAACTGTCAAAGTAGCGATCTTTACGATCACCGGTATATTTGTAGATCAGGTTGAAGCTGAAATCGCGGTTCACATTAAAACCTGCGTTTAGGCCAAACGAATCTTTGGGACGTCTGAACAGATTAAAAGTCTCGCTTGTTGGTGTAGTCACTTCCCCATTCACATGTGCGTAGAATGCCGTAAGATCGATGCGCGAAACAGGCTTAAAAGCCAGTTCCAGTTCGAATCCATTGTCTTTCTGGTTGTTCTGATTAATATACCCAAAAACACCCGGCCTTACCTGGCCGAAATCGATAACATTGTCAATGTCCCTTTTAAAATACGAGAATGCAAGATTCAATTTATCCGTCAAGTTGAAATCAAATCCAGCCTCATAAGATACTGAGGTCTCAGGCTCCAGAGTAAGATTTCCATACTGGGAAAACAATTGGTATAAAGATGGCACCCTATAAGCCGACGATAGGTTTACAAAAAGCTTGTACCTGTTGGAGATAAGATAGGAAGGGTTTATCGTGTAAGTAAAATTAGTGCCGTATTGGCTATGATCATTTACACGCCCCCCCAGTTCAGCCTGAAGACCAGAGTTCGACCGGAAAAACATAGAAGTAAACAAGCTTTTGATATTATTATCGGCAAATAAAGGAGGGCTGAATGAATTATGCTGATCGGTTTTTGAAAAACGATAACTCACACCGCTTGCAATATCAATAAACTTAGTGAAGGCAATGTTCAGATTGGATTCCAAATGGGAAATCTGCCCGCCATTATTCGTAACAGAACCCCTATTGTTATAGGTATTACGAACGCTATTCTGGCTGAGGTTAAACCCTAATGTGCCTTTATTGAACGAATACTTCCCTCCGATTCCAGCAAGAATCGCTGTTTTGTCATAGGTATAATCTTTAGCATCCGCGAAAGCGCCATTATCCAGGTCAGCCTGATTATTATTGCCCTGAAAGTTTCCCCTCAAACTAAATCTGCTGCTCAAATCCTGGCCTATATTCAGTGAAACCGACTTTTGATGGAAGCCATCCTTGTCGAAATCTGTTTCACCTTTCGCAGGAGCGGCGGTTGAGAAGGCTTTTGAATCCAGGTTCGAAGCACTGATTGCTACAGAAGTACTACCTATTTGGCCGTTCAAGCCCAATATCTGTTTAAAGGTGTCGTAACTGCCGCCAGTTGCAAGTAGATTAGCTCCAAGTTTTCCGCTGCCTTTTTTGGTGATGATATTGATGACACCGGCAACTGCATCTGAGCCATATAAAGTTGAATTACCACCTTTAAGGATCTCAACCCGCTCCACCTGATCAACGGGGATGGCCGAAATGTTATACTCCCCGGTAATTTCAGAGGCATCGTTGACGGGGATTCCATCAATTAGAATCAATGTATTTGCCGCTGATGCGCCTCGCATGTATACCGACTTGACATCCCCCGGATTATTTCCGTTGCCGCCGATGGTGATCCCTGCCACGTTGTTTAATACTTCCGGAAGCGTACGGCCCTGGCTTCGGGCAAGTGTTTCGGCCGTAATAACCCGCGCTACCTTACCAATTTCTGAGATTTTTTTGGGAGAGCGGCTGGCAGTTACTACTACTTCGCCAATAGTTTCAGAACCCCTGTCCTGCGCGATTGAATTGCTGTGAAGCAATAGTGATGGTAAAAGCCCCAGGCTTGCCATCAGGAATAATTTTGTTTTTTTCATTTTGTTGTGAGGTTTTTTATCCCACAGCAAACAGATAATGAAGGAATACAGAAATGGCCCTGTTGTACACCAATGCCATTCAAGCTTCAATCCCCGAAAGCTATGAATTGTTAAGCACAGGCAGGTCTTCTGACTTACTCCCGGCTTATCCGGCCTTCCCATCTCCGCCTTGGGCGGAAAAAGTGACCATTAGATTGGATAACCGTTGTGGAGAACACAGCAGCGGGACTGTCCGGGATTCTAACCCGGTTCCCTTTTAATCCCGATTGTGAAATCGGGAACCAAATGTGATGCAAATCTAATACAAGAATTATTAATTCCAAACCGGTTCGAAACACAACTTCAAATTTCTGGCAGAATGTTATATTTAATACCTGAAAGGGATGATAGCCGCTTGCTTTTTTATGGTAAAGCTAATATTCTATTAAGACAAACTTAAAATTGCCTTACGCGTTCAACGATTATATATATGAAAGATTTACCACTTACCGTAAGAAGATCCATTGAACTGCTCGGCCTTTTTCTGCTGGGCGCACTGCTTGTTTTAGGACAAGGTATAATAATGCCAGTACTCATGGCATTTTTCATCAGCATTATGCTGCTTCCAGTTTATCGTTTCTTACGCAAGTGGAAAGTTCCGGAGGTCCTGGCTATTTTTCTTCCCATACTGATGGTAGCCATATTCATTGCGCTTATTGTCTGGTTTTTCTCGGCGCAGGTGAGCATGCTGGTCGCAGATTTCCCCTCGATACAAAGAAATGTTTCTATTCATTTAAAATCTTTAAGCGATTGGATTAACCAAAAAACTGACTTTAGCACTCAGGAACAGGTCAAGTTTCTACAGCAGCAGAGTGCCAAGATGTTTGCAAATGCTGGCTCAATGGCTGGCGGTGCAGCCGGTTCTGTCAGTTCTGTATTTATATTTATGGGTTTAGTCCCTATATACATTTATCTATTCCTTTTCTATAAGAACCTCCTTCTCCGTTTTGTATTTATCTGGTTTGAAACAAGTCAGCACAAAAAGGTCGAGGAAGTGATGAAAGAAACTGAGGTAATCATCAAAAGCTACCTTATAGGATTGGTAATCCAGATCAGTTATATCACCATCCTTTTGGGTGGGATACTGATGCTGATCGGAATCGAACATGCGCTTCTGATCGGAGCCATATTTGCCGTGCTGAACCTTATACCTTATGTCGGCGCACTGATTGGAAATCTGATTGGTGTCCTTCTTACCCTGACCTCTTCCCCGGAGATAGGGCCGATTTTTACAGTACTCGGAGTTATAGCATTTGTTCAGTTTCTGGACAATAACATATTAATGCCCAGGATTGTAGGCTCGAAAGTAAGAATCAATGCCTTTGCTGCCATTCTTGGTGTATTCATCGGAGGAACGCTTGCAGGTATTTCCGGAATGTTCCTGGCTCTGCCAATGATCGCTGTGCTGAAAATCATATTCGACCGGTCTGATATATTTAAACCCTGGGGAGTTCTTTTGGGCGATGAAAGGCCAATCAGAAGCCCGATGTCATTCCTGCGATTAAGGAAAAAGAGTAAGAAGGTTACAGAGGAAATTCAGAAGGAAGATCATATCACCCCCGTAAAATAATTAGCAAATGAGCAAATTTGAGAATTAGCAAATCGGGAGGGCGTTTTCATCGGTTAAATACGTCCCCAATTTTCTAATTCTCTAATTCTCAAATTTTCTAATTCAGTGTATATACCATCGACGCTCCTTTATAATTTGGATTCATCGAAGGACTCAGGCTGAAGTTATTTTTGCTTCCCTTTTTGTGTAAGTGTGGTACCAAAACACCAACACCCGCTCCCAGGGCATATCCGATTAAATTGTCACTCAGGAAGTGTTGTCCTGCACGTAATCTTAAATATCCAACAGAAGCCGGAACAAGTGCTGCGGCCGCCCATACATAAGGCTTTGCTTTTGAATCAGGGTTAAAATCCTGGAATACTTTAGCAAGGAAGAAAGTTGCGGTTGCAGTTGCAGCTGTGTGACCAGCATAGAATGAACGCTGGGAGTCGCTATCCATGCGTTTCTCTAAAGGGGCAGCTGAGCCATAAACCAGAGGCCGGCTATTTTGCACAGCACCAGCAGTCAGACTAAACATAGCACCCGTAATTGCCATTGATTCAGTAAAAAGAACCATGATCTGTCCTGCCTTTTTGCTTTCATTTTTATTTAAAAGCATAACAACCGGAGCAACGAATGACGCATAGAAAGGTATGTAACTGTCTTTATCAGCTTTTTCAGAAAAATTACCGGCACTAAAACGGTCGAAGCCATTTACATCCTCAGATGATTTAGCAAGAGCTTCTGCTGCGGTTAAACCTTCCTTGTTTTTAATCATGTTAACCCCAAGATAACCCAGCCCGAGGCTTCCGAGAATAATCGGGGCTTCAACTTTAAGCGAAGTCTCATAAGGAGAATCATTTTGTGCGAATGCAGTGCAGGAAATAAGCACTGCAAGTAGAAAAGTAATGGTTTGTTTCATATCGTTTTTTGAAACTGTTCTTCAATTCCCAAGCCAAATAATGCGAAATCGTATTTTACTGGGTCACTTGGGTCGAACTGACGGAGGTTTTGTGTAAGCTCAAGTGCCGTTTGCCAATCTACCTGTTTACGTGTAATTAGTTTTAGTTTTCGGGCTACTCGTTCTACATGGAGGTCTGTCGGACAAATAAGATCTGCCGGCCTTATCGACTTCCAGATACCAAAGTCTACTCCATTATCATCATCACGTACCATCCAGCGCAAAAACATATTTAAACGCTTACAAGTCGATTTCTGTAAGGGAGAAGACACATGTTTGACGGTTCTTCGCGGGAAATCTGGTAGTGAAAAGAAGTAAGCTCTGAAATAATTCAGGGATTTCTCTACAGTGCGTGAGCCGATTTCAGCGGCGTAACAAGGTGCGGAAGATGGAATATTTGAAGTCGTATGTCCCGGTGGACTGACTATAAAATTATCCCGAAACTCTTGTGTATTGCCTCCATCAGCAAGTGGCATAAAGGCATTTTCGAGGCTATCAAATTTTTTATAGTGCTGTTTGAAAAACTCAACAAAATATAAAGTGTCCGTATCGTTAAACGTACGATGTTTAAACCCCAGGAGACGTTTCAGATCTGAATCCTCATGATTGATAATAAAATCATAAGGAGCACTATCCATCAGGCGGATGAGTTCCGTGCATTTGTTTATGATGGTTTTTCTTTGTCCCCAGGCCAGCATTGCCGACCAAAACCCCATGATCTCTATATCCTGTTTACGAGTGAACCTATGCGGAATACAAATCGGATCGTTTTCAATAAAGCCCGGGCGGTTATAGAGATCAACCTTCAGGTCCAGAAAATCCTTCAGATCCTGGAAAGAAGTATTAGATTGGAGTATTACTTCGTTTGCTAATTTACTGATTCCCAAATTTGTTTATTTTGCTAATTTGATAAGGCTTGTTTAATATCCTCCAAAAGATCCTCAATATCTTCAACCCCCACACTTAACCTAAGCAAATTTTCCGTCACCCCCACTTTCTCCCGTTCTTCCTTAGGGATCGACCCATGTGTCATAGAAACAGGGTGATTGATCAATGACTCGACACCACCGAGCGATTCCGCAAGGGCAAATACTTTAAAGGATGAAGCAACCCGATAAGTTTCTTTGAGATCGGCACCTTTCAGTGTGATAGAAATCATCCCGCCAAAATCACGCATCTGCTTCTTCGCGATATCATGATTAGGGTGGTCAGTAAAACCCGGCCAGTATATCTTATCTACTTTCGGATGATCCTTAAGAAACTCAGCAATTTGCCTTCCGTTTTCGCAATGAGCTTTCATGCGCAGATGAAGGGTTTTCAAACCACGCAAAACCAGAAAACTGTCCATTGGCCCCGGAGTAGCGCCACATGCATTGTAAATGAACCAAAGTCGTTTATAAAGCTCATCGTCATTAAGCATTAAGGCACCCATTACCACATCCGAGTGGCCGCCAAGATATTTGGTAACTGAGTGCATAACGATATCTGCACCAAGATCCATTGGATTCTGTAGATAAGGCGAAGCAAACGTATTATCAACGGCAAGCAGTAAATCTTTCGCTTTCGCGATATCAGCCACTGCCGCGATGTCTACAATCTGCATAGTAGGATTGGTTGGAGTCTCAATCCAGATTAGTTTGGTGTTTGCATTGATATATTCCTTCACATTCTCTGCCCGGGTCATGTCAATAAAATGAAACTTCACCCCGTAATTGGCAAAAATCTTTGTGAATATGCGATATGAACCGCCATATAGATCGTTACCAGTAATAACCTCATCGCCAGGGCTCAGCAATTTCATCACAGCATCAGTCGCGCCCATGCCGCTTGAGAAAGCCAAAGCATGCTTTGCATTTTCCAAAGCTGCCAAACACGACTCCAAAGCCTTCCGCGTTGGGTTAGTACCCCGCGAATATTCATAACCCTTATTATCCCCAGGCGACTTCTGCCAGTAAGTAGACGTCTGATAAATAGGAGTCATAATAGCCCCTGTTGTTGGATCAGGCTCCTGGCCCGCGTGTATTGCTTTAGTCCCGAATTTCATTTTTATACTTTTTGAATGTATCTACTATACTCCTTTTAATATCCCTACCAATTACCGAATCCTCTTAACCGTCAACTGCCAATTCTCCAATTTCAACTTTCACCTATCACCTATCACCTATCACCCTTTTTTCAACTCTTCTCACTACTAACCACAACCCCCGTATCTAACTCCGTCCTAAACTTATACCCCATTCTTTTTCCCGTAGGATAACCCGAATTAGCTCCCATAAATTGCTTCTCTTGCAGGGAAATCTGTCTAACTGTTTCAAAAGGCGGCGTAAGCAGGTCAAAATCCATACAATATATAATAGCCAGTTCCAGGATCTCAACAATTTGGGCCGGTTTGATTTTTCCCTTTCCAAATGAATTAAACAAGAAGCCAAGCTGGCTTTGTCCCTCGACAAAGAAATGTTCCTCGTAATTGATGAAGATGCGCCCAAGCAAATAACCCACGTCAGAAGTGCGATTGTATTTCAGCGAGTCAGCTAAAAAATTATGGATGTGTATTACCCCGCAATATTTTCTGGTTGGCTCATCTTTGACGTACTTCAGCTGATTTACAGCATGTTCCGGAGGAAAGCTAAACACGTTACTGTGCATGGATATTACCAGTACATCGCCTGAAAACTTCAGCTGTGCTTCAAAATCACCTTTCTCGGAATATTGGATCTCGACATCCGGATCTTTATCCTTAAAATCGGTGTGCATTTTGTCACCGATTTCTTTCAGCTGAGCTTTAAATCTCTCAAATACCGAATGTGTTGTTCTGAAAATATCTTGTTTCAAGCAAGCTTTCTGTTCCAGGAGCTTTAGGATATGGTCATATGGGGTAAGGTCTGCCACGGTAATTGGATTAAATGTTTGGTTGGACGTAGAGATAAATTACGAAATAAGGATTAAAAATTAAGAATCACTAACACTAATCACTAATAAGCTCTAGCGAATAAAACCCGCTGTATAGAAGGTTTTCCGGTAACCATACATACCCCTTCCTCCTGCTTATTATTTAAAGGAATACACCTTATAGTAGCCTTCGTTTCATCTTTAATCTGTTTTTCAGTTTCCGGGCTTCCGTCCCAATGAGCTGAAACGAATCCTGCTTTCTCATCTAAAACTGTTTTAAACTCCTCATATGAATTCACTTCACGAGTGTTTTCTTCACGGAACTTTAAAGCTTTGTTAAACATGTTTTGCTGTATGTCAACAAGTAGAGTTTCTATGTGAGCTATTAATCCTTCTCTTGAAATGGTCTGCTTTTCCTTGGTATCACGTCTCGCGATTTCGATGGTACCGTTCTCAAGGTCCCTGCCCCCTATAGCCAATCTCACAGGAACACCCTTAAGCTCGTATTCTGCAAACTTAAATCCAGGACGCAAGGTGTCACGGTCGTCAAACTTGACAGAGATATTCTTGCTTTTGAGTTCAGCTGATATTTCCTTTGCAAGCAGAGAGATCTTTTCCAGTTCTTCATCTGAGCGATAGATAGGAACAATCACCACCTGGATTGACGCAAGCTTCGGTGGAAGCACCAGCCCGGAGTCGTCTGAATGGGCCATGATCAAAGCTCCGATAAGACGCGTTGAAACGCCCCATGAGGTAGCCCAAACATGATCAAGTTTACCTTCCTTGCTCGTAAACTTGACATCAAATGCTTTCGCGAAATTTTGTCCAAGGAAGTGGCTTGTGCCTGCCTGTAATGCTTTTCCATCCTGCATCAAAGCTTCAATGCAATAGGTATCTAAAGCTCCGGCAAAGCGTTCGTTGGCGGTTTTTTTACCTCTAATAACGGGTAAAGCCATCCAGTTCTCGGCAAAATCGGCGTAGACATCAAGCATACGCTCGGTTTCCTCAATCGCTTCCTGCGATGTAGCATGGGCCGTGTGGCCTTCCTGCCATAAAAATTCAGCTGTTCTTAAGAAAAGCCTGGTCCTCATTTCCCAGCGTACTACGTTAGCCCATTGATTTACCAGGATGGGTAGATCGCGGTATGACTGTATCCAACCTTTATATGTATTCCAGATAATAGTCTCAGAAGTGGGCCTTACGATAAGTTCTTCCTCTAGTTTTGCGTCCTCGTCCACGATAATATTGCCATTGCCATCGTTCTTTAAACGATAGTGGGTTACTACCGCGCATTCTGTAGCAAAACCTTCTACATGAGAAGCTTCTTTGGAGAAGAAAGATTTGGGTATAAATAAGGGGAAGTAAGCATTACTATGCCCTGTGTCTTTAAACATCTTATCGAGCGCCGCCTGCATATTTTCCCAAATCGCATATCCATAAGGCTTTATTACCATGCAGCCACGAACAGCAGAGTGCTCGGCCATATCTGCTTTTGTAACAAGTTCATTATACCACTGTGAATAATCGTCTTCTCTGCTTGTTAAACCCTTGCTCATAACTTGAAATGGAATAGATTACGTATATTTATTAATTATAATGTTAGCCAGCAAAGTTATAAAACTAGATGAGGTATTATAGTTTTGAAATGCAACCAAATAATGAATACTATCGTCTTAAATATAATCGTTGATTAGACATCCTAATAGCACTGTTATGAAATCCAAACTTATATATCTGTGGTCAATTTCCTCACTTTTGGTAATGGGCTCATGCGCAACAAGTAATCAAACTGCTCAGCAGGTTGATCAGAACGATGATGTATACTATTCTGAAGCGAGAGCGAGAGAAGAAGTAGTCGTTATTGCCCAGGTTAAGAAAGAAGTAATCCGGGATGATGAGTATGTATCTGAACAAGAACTGTACGGAGATGTATATTCCGGGGATTATGCTTCCAGGATCCACCGGTTCCGGAACTACGCGCCTTGGAGAGGGTATTACAATGACATGTATATGAATGGATACGGAAATAGATTTGGCTATGGAAATATGTACGGGAGCTATTATGATGATTTTTACAGCCCATTCGGTTTATATGGAGGTCCGGGTTTGAGTGTGAACATAGGCTTTAATAACGGTTTCTACAATTACAATCCCTGGAGATTCTATGGATACAATTACGGAAGTAATTTCATGGGGCCATACTCCTATTACAATCCCTACGGAATGGGATTTGGACGCGGGCTATATGGCAACGGTTTTTACGGAGGCGGATACGCTGTTGGCCGTCCGGAGTATGTATCGCCGAATTATCGTGCAAGGCCTACAAGGGGCTCCGACGCATTTCCAGTTGATCCGGGTGCTGTGAATCCAAGAGATTCCCGTGGTGTTATCAGAAATGGTAATACTGGAGATGCCATTCAATCACGCGGAACCCGTGCAGAAAGATATGATGGCAGAACATCTACTACTCCGTCTTCGACCAGGCCGGCAGCAACTTCACCAAGGCCGGAAAGAGTTAGTCAGCAGCCTCAGAGAGTTTCTCAGCCTGAAAGAGTAAATTCTGCTCCTCCATCTAACAATACCGGCGGTGGTAGAAGCAGCGGTGAAAGCAGCAGTGGAAGTGGCTCACGTCCTTCAAGGGGAAATTAAGACCAGGAAACATCTTTATGAATTTCAGAATACTATTAACCGTAGGGGCCATAGTGGCTGCTACAGGACAAACATATGCGCAATATTCAGGCGATGCCCTGCGCTTTTCTCAAACGCCTTACGGAAGTACGGCAAGATTTCAGGCTGTAGGGGCTCTGACTGGTGTGGGCGGTGATCTTAGCTCTGTAGGAAGTAATCCAGCTGGGCTGGGTTTATTTACCCGTTCCGAATTCAGTATAACTCCTGAGTTCTCAAGTTTTAGTTCTGATGCCCAATATTTGGAAGACCGGAGCCTGGGTAGAAAAGATCAGATGAGCCTTGCACATGCAGCGGTTGTCTGGAATTCTACGCTTACAAAGCCAAAGGGTGCCCCTCTTGATGAAGGCTGGATAAGTGTCAATTTTGGTTTGGGATATAACCGAACTAAAGGTTATGGCAATAACGTCATCTTTTCAGGCACCAATGGTGCGAATTCTATAGCAGACTACTATTCTGAAATTGCTACAGATAATTATGGTGCTCCTTCTACCCTGCCCGCAGGTACGCTCGAACGGATGGCTTATGATAATTATCTGATAGGTTATGATGCTGCTGGCTACTATTTCCCTGAAACGGATGTAAACAGCCTTCAGGAAAATACTACTGACCGGACTGGCTCGCAGTCTGAGTTAAATTTCGCCTTCGGAGCGAATTATGGCAATAAGTTTTATATCGGTGCGAGTTTTGGCCTTGCGAGCATAAACTATAATTCATATACTGACTTCACAGAGGATGGATATAATGTAACTGAAGGAAGCGATTATGTCCTGACTTACCAGCAGCGGCAAGTAACTACCGGCTCAGGAATCAATGGGAAAATAGGTGCAATATTTCGCCCTACACCTAATATCCGACTGGGAGCTACCTTCCAGAGCCCTACCTGGTATACCATTGACGACACCTATGGCGAAAAGCTTGATACCCGCTACGCCAAAAATGTAGATGGTGCAACTGACTATACTAATGAAGAGGAAATCTATGATTATAGCTACAAGCTGCGGACCCCAACCAAATTAAGCGGTGGCATTAGCTATTTCTTCGGAACCCAGGGTTTTATCTCTGCCGATGTTGATTTTGTCGACTATTCAAGCATCAATTTTTCTCCCGCGACAAATTCCACTGATAAGGTGACCATGGATAATAACCGGGCAGTACTGGATAATTTTAAGAGTGCTGTTAATTATCGTATAGGTGCTGAGTATAAGATTGAAAGCTTCATGATTCGCGGAGGATACGGTGTTCAGGGGAATCCATATAAAAACCTTTCTGACACTGATTTGAATATAAATACCTATAGCGGGGGCGTGGGTTACCGGATTAATAATTATTACGTTGACTTAACTTATCAAAATGTGGGATACAATTCCAGCGTTACACCATACACACTTAATAATGGAACCGGGCCGGTTGCTTCCTTAAAGAATTCAAGGAATAATGTTTTCTTAACAGTAGGTTCGCGGTTTTAGGGAGTTGAGAGGTGGAAAACTGAAAACTGAAAGGGGAAGGCGCTTTGCGGGCTCTTCCCCGACTTGATCGGGGATCTACTCAATGACACGCGGCCCAAGCCGCTGTAACCGCCCCCATACTGAGGCGGTTTTTTTTTTAAATCAATCCCTTTCTAATTTTTCCCCGCAAACGATCTCAGCATCCAGGTATTCTTTTCCTTAAACTGCATAAACTTGTTGATCAGGTCGTTGGTACCGTCATCTCCTGCGTCGGAAGTGGTGGTCATTATTTCTCTTTCCAGTTCAATAAGGTTACTGAAATCGTCGAGGACTGCAAGTACCATATCATTGTCTTTCATTCCAATGGTGTCAACCTCTTTCAGCTTAGAAACCTTAATATAATCAGTAAACGTACTGTAAGGTGATTTTCCAAGGGTCAGGATACGCTCTGCTAGTTCGTCTATTGTCTGCTGCGCATTGTTATAAAGTTCTTCAAATTTAACATGAAGAGTGAAAAAGTGCGGTCCTTTTATATTCCAATGACAACCACGAAGCTTTTGGTAGTGAATATGATAATTGGCCAATAGGTCATTCAACTGGTCAACAATAGGTTTAACTTCTTTTTCTTCCAGGCTAATTTCTTTTGCATTCATGTTATTTACTTTAGTTAATATAATTTTCGAAAATTGCGTACAAATTTCTTCACGGAATAATTCTGATTTTAGAACATGAAAGTCGTTCAAAAGTTTCAATTGGTGTATTTTTGCCGACCATGGCTGCAAGAGTAAACTTAACCAAACCGTGTTTATCAGAGAGGTTTTCTGGCCTGATATGGAAAGTGCAGGTACATCAATCCGGGGTTTTAGGTATTGAAACCCGGAATACGGAACTTAAACAGGTTTCTTTCAGCGCATTTAACTTTAAAACTGGAGAAACTTATTTCAAGGACCAGACATATGATGAGAAGTGGAATCTAAGCCTCGCTTTTGCGGGCGAACGAAACCTGATTCTATCCGCCCGGGAACATTCGGAAACACCGGAGAATAAGGGAGTAATATCAATCCATACATTAGACGGCAGCATACGCTGGCAAAAATTCAATATCTCCCTAAATCAGGTTGGGGAAGCTGGGCTCCAGGTATATGATTCGAGATTTCAGCCCAGAAAATACTTTTGGGTTGACCACATCAGCGGGGAAATAATAACTGCCCCCCTCCTTCATGAAGCAGTTGAGAATCTTTTTTTTCCAGAAACTGATCCTTTCTTCGTTATACCATCATTTATTGAACATGGGTTTTTAGTCGGTGAATTAGTGGTTTTAACGCACTCAGGCAAGGTTTTCCTAAGTTTTCATGAACGGGATGGAGAGTTTTTTAAACAAAGATTAGTTGTCTATCAGGATGATAAGGTGCTTATAGACGATATATTAATTTCGGGTATACAAAAATTGCAGCCGGAAGCGTTCTTTATCCAGCAAAACCATCTCTTCTATATCAGGCAAAAGGAAGAAATGGTTACTTATTTAGTATAATTGCAAACTTTTAACAAATTTCATTAAATGCTAACAAGACTAGTTTTATCACTTTGTTTTGCAATATTCTTTTGCACAGCAAATGCCGCAATAAAAATAGATTCAATCAGTGTAGAGAACTTAAACGGGAAAAAGACAATAGTTCATAAGGTTGAAGCCAAAGAAACTTACTATTCCATCGGTCGTAAATATAATGTCACCCCCCAATCTATTATCCAGTTCAACAGCAACCGTACACTACAGATTGGAACTATACTGAGGGTACCGACAGACCGTTCTTTTGCAGCCGCTCCGGTTCAGAAGGCACCCGAAAGGAAAGAGACCGCTCAGCCTTCAAAAACAGCGGTAATAGATTACAAAGTAGGCCCCCGGGAATATCTGATTGCTATCGCCAGAAAATTCAACACCACTGTTGAAGACATAAAGACACTGAATAATTTAACAAGCAATAATCTCGCTGTTGGCCAGATTATCAAGGTTCCTTACGGATCCACAAACGCTGTGAGCGTTCCTCCGCCCGTACGACTCGATTCCCCCAGGGTGGAAACCAGGAGATCTTCCACAGAGATTGATAGTAGCTTAAATGCAGTGGATCGTTTAAAACTGCCGCCAGCAAGATATGGCTTAAGAGAGGTTGATGAACGCGGAGTTGCTATCTGGATAACTGACGAAAATCTGGATGGTTCGAAGATGCTGGCCCTACATATGACTGCTCCAATAGGTACAGTGGTAAAGGTCACCAATCCCATGTCTGGGAAAAGCACCTTTGTTAAGGTTGTTGGTAAATTTACTCAGAATGAATCTACAAAAGATGCTATCATTGTAATTACCAAAGCGGCCGCGAATCTTGTAGATGCGCTGGACAAAAGATTTCAGGCAACGATAGTATACGGAGTACCTCATGAATAAAAAGCCATTTGTAATTGGTATTGCTGGCGGAAGTGGATCAGGAAAGACCTTTTTTCTGAAATGTTTTCTCAATCATTTTAAAGACAGTGAAGTGTGTCTGGTTTCCCAGGATGACTATTATTTCCGGGTTGCTCATAATATGACGGCAGAAGAAAATAAGCTTTATAATTTTGACGAGCCCTGTACCATCGACAACGACCTTTTTATGAGCGACATAAGCAAGCTCATAAATGGTGAAACTGTTCTTCAGAAAGAGTACACCTTCAATAATCCAAATGCTGAACCAAGGCTTCTGGAGATTAAACCTGCTCCAATAGTCATTGTAGAAGGCTTATTTATTCTTCACTTCGAAAAGATTGCCCAGCTTTTAGATCTTAAGATTTTCATAGACACCGAGGAAGAAATTGCTCTTCAACGCCGATTAAGACGTGATTTAATTGAAAGAGGTTATCCCGAGGATGCCGTTTTATATAAGTGGAATAATCACGTGGTACCTGCCTATAAAACCTATCTTCTGCCTTATAAGGATGGATGTGATCAGGTGATAACGAATAATACCCATGTAGCTGAGGATATTATCACGATCACAGATGAGATTTCGGAGAGATTGAGGGCGACGGTTTTAGGGTAACCTCACGTACCGTTCGTAAGAGATTGCCGCACTGCGCTCGCAATGACACCCTCAATTACAACACCATCTCCGGCACATCCCCCTCAATAACCAACTTCCCAGCCGTAGCTTTCTTTATATCCTCAACACTAATACCTGGTGCACGTTCCAGTAATTTAAAACCACCTTCCGGCAAAACCTCAAGTACAGCCAGCTCTGTAACGATCTTTTTCACACACCTTACCCCTGTTAGTGGCAAACTGCACTCTGCCAGCAACTTACTTTCACCAGCTTTGTTTACATGCTGCATGGCAACAATGATATTCTTTGCCGAAGCGACCAGATCCATTGCACCTCCCATTCCTTTTACCATTTTACCGGGAATCTTCCAGTTAGCAATATCACCCTTTTCGGAAACTTCCATCGCACCCAATATGGTCAGATCCACTTTTTGGGAACGAATCATTCCGAAACTTAGAGCCGAATCAAAAATGGCTGACCCAGGCAAGGTGGTGATTGTTTGCTTCCCTGCATTAATCAGGTCGGCATCCTCTTCTCCTTCAAAAGGAAATGGACCCATACCTAATAAGCCGTTTTCCGACTGTAAAACCACATTTATCCCCTCAGGGATATAATTAGCCACCAGAGTAGGGATACCAATCCCCAGGTTTACATAATATCCGTCCTTTATTTCTTTCGCAATACGCTTTGCGATACCGTCTTTATCTAACATTTTAATTTGTCGATTTGTTAATTTGTCAATTAGCTACACTCTTGCCCTAACCGTCCTCTGCTCAATCCTCTTCTCATAATCCTTCCCCTGGAAAATACGGTGAATATAAATCCCCGGCGTATGCACATGATCCGGATCCAGTTCCCCTACTTCTACCAATTCCTCCACTTCAGCGATTGTTATCTTACCTGCCATCGCCATCACCGGATTGAAATTACGGGCCGTTGAACGGTATATTAAGTTTCCTGCGGTATCGCCCTTCCAGGCTTTAACAATGGCGAAGTCAGCTTCGAAGGCCAGCTCCATGAGGTAATCCTTACCATTGAAATTCCGGGTTTCTTTACCTTCTGCAACCTCTGTTCCTACACCCGCAGGCGTAAAAATTGCCGGCATGCCATAACCTGAAGCCATACAGCGTGTAGCTAAGGTGCCCTGCGGGATGAGTTCAACTTCTAATTCTCCGCTTAGCAGCTGTCTTTCGAATTCCGCATTCTCTCCCACATAGGAGGAAATCATTTTCCTTACCTGCTTTTGCTTTAGCATCAGCCCAATGCCGAAATCGTCGACCCCGGCATTATTAGAAATACAGGTGAGATCCCTTACTCCTTTTCTGACAAGCGCATTAATACAATTTTCGGGTATGCCGCACAAGCCAAACCCCCCGAGCATGAGGGTCATGCCATTACTAATATCCCTGATTGCTTCATCAGCATCAGTAACTACTTTATTGATCATAATTTATTGGTTAGTACGCGAAAATAGTAAAAGCCGGGAACTTATTTCCTCATCAGAACAATGATCTTATCGTTGTTACCAGTATTGTCGGATTTGTTAAAGTAGTGCCGGAGTAAGTATACCGCACAATTTTCTCCATATAAGTGCCGGATCGATCGTAATTGTACACAACGAAAACATTATTTTCCTCTTTAACGTGTTGCTTTATAATTTGTTCTCCTATTTCAGATGCACATAGGTAATGCCATCGCCGCCGCGATCGGCATGCTCATCTTCAATCCGTGCAACCTGGGGGTATTTACTCAAATAGCCCCGTATCAATTTACGTAAAATACCATCGCCCTTGCCGTGAATTATTTTAAGTGTACTTAATCCCATCATTACTGCCCGGTCAAGGTATTTTTCAATCTCATGTAAAGCTTCTTCACCCCTGCGGCCGCGAAGGTCGAGCTCTGTGCTGAAGCTGGAAAAATCCTGTGTTAGGTCGTGTGCATAGGACTTGCGAATTTCTTTAGGAACCGACTTATTAGATATTTTCTCTACGCGCTTCAGCTTGACAACCGACCTCAAATCGCCCATAGCCATAATAACATTGTCGCGCGCAATTTCCATGACCTGTCCTATAGTTTCAGAGTCGATCAATTTTACCCAATCGCCTTTTTGAAGTTCTGGAGGGGCGGTGTCTGCTTTCACCACCTTTTTAACCGGGACACTATGCTTTTTTAATTCTTGCTCAAGGTTCTGCCGGAGTTTTTGTGTCTGCTCTTTTTCCGCTTTGTTCTCTTTGATCTCAGAAATGGTATTTTCAATCAATTTATTGGCATTCCTGATAATATTTTGTGCTTCAATCTTAGCGTCCTTCAGGATAGTTTTCTTATTCTCCTCCAGATAAGATTTTAGCTGCTCATTCTCCGCCAGCATCACTTTTAATCCCCGCTCCTTTTTCTCCAGGGATATCCGTGTATCAATCAGTTCTTTTTTGTCTCTTTCGAGATCAACTAAAAGAGTGTCAACTTTCTTCTGATAATCACCGATTTTATTCTTCGCCGAAGCCAGTACTTTCTGGCTCAGCCCGATCTTTTGAGCAATCTCAAAAGCATACGAGCTCCCCGGCTTGCCAAGCGATAAAATATACAAGGGCTGCATCTCCTGATTATTGAAGAGCATGGATGCGTTTTCCAACCCGGGGGTAGAGTTTGCAAAGGTCTTTAAGTTCGAATAGTGCGTTGTAACCACACCCCGGACCATTTTCTGATTCAACTCTTCAAGAACAGCTTCGGCTATAGGCCCCCCAAACTGCGGGTCGGTGCCTGTACCAAACTCATCAATTAAGATAAGAGTCCTTGAATTGGCCATCTCCAGGAAATTCTTCATTTTCGAGAGGTGGGCACTATAAGTACTCAAGTCGCTTTCTATCGACTGATCATCACCAATATCGGCGAATATTTGCTTGAATAATCCAATTTTGGAATGTTCGTCGGCGGGAATAAGCAGACCCGCCTGTACCATGATCTGAAGTAAACCAACGGTTTTCATACAAACCGATTTACCTCCTGCATTGGGCCCGGAGACCACTATTACCCTTTGCTGCTCGTCGATTTTAATATTGAGGGGGACCACCGTGTGATGATCCTTTTTAAAGTTCAGAAATAATAAAGGGTGACGCGCATTGATTAAATCAATCTCCGCTTCTTTAACAAGCACAGGCATTTCTGCCTCAATACTGATTGCAAACAGCGCTTTGGCCCTGACAAAATCCAGTTTTGTGAGAAGCCCATGATAGGATAATAACAAAGGCACATAAGGCCTCAGTTCATCGGTCAGTGCTACGAGGATCTTGATAATCTCACGCCGTTTCTCAAATTCCAGGTCGCGGATAATATTATTCAACTGAAAAACCTCCTCAGGTTCCATATAAACAGTTTGCCCGGATGAAGACTCATCATGAATAAAACCCTTGATTTTCCTTTTATTTTCCGCGAGTACCGGGATGCATAAACGCCCGTCGCGTACTGTTAAGCTTCCATCCGCCGTCCAGCCACTGTTCTGAGCGCTTTTAAAGATCTGATCTATTCTTTTTCTTGCTTCCTGTTCCGCTTTCGCGATGTTGGTGGTGATATCCTGAAGTTCTGAAGAGGCATTGCTTCTGATCTTTCCCTTCGGATCTAATATCTTATCGATCTTAACGAGGATGGACTTCTCGATAGGCAAATGCTCGAATAAGGCTTCCAGATTGGGATACTGCCCTTCTCGTTCGGTAAAATAGTGAATAACGGCAAAGACTGTGGCAAGCGACAATGAGACCTTGAAAAACTCATCTTCGGAAAGATAGACCCCTTCAACCCGGGCTTTTTCCGCCATTACCTTGATATCAAAAAAATTAGTGATCGGTAATGGTGAGTCGTTAATAAGGATGTTTTTGAATTCCTTAGTCTGGCGCAGAAACTTATTGATATGATCGAAGTTATTCATCACACTGATCTTATCAACCATCTGCTGCCCCATTGTACTCAGGCAATAAGATTTAATCAATTCTTTAATATCCAGAAAACCAAGCTTCTCTGCTGCGTTGTGCGGGTATATCATTTAGGAGCCTTCTGAAATGTCTTTATCTGTTCCTTCATTTGAAGTTTATTCAGAGTTTTTTCTTTGGCTTCCAGTTTTTTGGTCACCCTGGTGTACATACTATCAAGCAGTGCAGGCTGCATGCTGTAATACTTCAGACTCTTGTCGAATGCAGCCTTACTTATATTATGGTTTTTATACACGGTTGCGTAGTAATTTTTTCCTGATGTTCTAAGCGTATCAGTATACATCAAAGTCGACATATAACCATCAATTACGGTCATGTCTGTTAATACGTTCACCATTTTTTGTTGGTCAAGTACACCTTCGGGAAGCTCCTCGGTAGAGCAAGCTGTCAATAGAAAGAGG
Source organism: Daejeonella sp. (assembly GCF_049655485.1). Taxonomy (GTDB): domain Bacteria; phylum Bacteroidota; class Bacteroidia; order Sphingobacteriales; family Sphingobacteriaceae; genus Daejeonella. Next base: position 28,097 of record NZ_JBASJU010000152.1, on the reverse strand, counting down.
GAAATGATTAATAGTTTTAGTCGATTCATATTATATATATGGGTATGAAGTAAACTACCCATCCAATGTCTTGATACTTGATACTTGCTACTTGATACTAATTCCTGTACTTTTAACATTTTAATTTCCTCACAAAATTACGCATTTAATGAGCATTGGAGCTAATATATCAGCTATAAAGGAAGAACTGAAAAATACAAAGGTCAAGTTAATTGCCGTATCCAAGACCAAACCAGCAGAGAGTATCGCCGAAGCATATGCTGCCGGTCAGAGGGTTTTCGGTGAAAATACAGTGCAGGAGCTGGTTGAAAAGTATGACACGCTACCTAAAGATATCGAATGGCACCTCATCGGGCACCTGCAAAGCAATAAGGTAAAGTATATTGCACCGTTCATTAGCATGATCCATTCTGTCGACAGTTTAAAGCTGGCACAGGAAATTAATAAGCAGGCAGTAAAAAATGGGCGGGTTATCGACTGCCTGCTTCAGATCTATATTGCTGATGAAGACACTAAATTCGGTCTGGATTTCGCAGAGGCGATAGAATTGCTCCGCTCCGAGGAGTTTGTGGAACTTAAGAATATCCGAATCCGTGGAGTGATGGGTATTGCAACCTTAACCGAAAACCAGCGCATGATTAAAGATGAGTTTTACGAACTAAAAACCTTCTTTACAGGTTTAAAAGAAACCTTTTACAGGAAAGACGCCGATTTTACCGAAATATCCATGGGGATGTCGGGCGATTATAAACTTGCCATTGAGCAGGGTAGCACGTTGATCAGGCTTGGAAGCACCTTATTTGGTGTGAGGGCCAAAAAGACTAAGACAGCATAGATTTGACATAGAAATTATCAGAATAGATGGATATAAAAATACGGGTAGCCAGGATTGAAGATTGCGGGCGATTATTGGAACTTATACATGAGTTGGCAGTTTATGAAAAGGCCCCCGATGAAGTGAGCGTAACGCTTAAAGAGTTTGAAGATGCCGGATTCGGTCCTAATCCAGTTTGGAAAGCTTTTGTAGCTGAAGCTGATGGAATCATCCATGGATTCGGATTGTACTACGTCCGCTACTCCACCTGGAAAGGGTGTCGTTTGTATCTGGAAGACCTTTTAGTTACTGAGCAAATGCGCGGTAAAGGAATCGGCAAAATCATTTTCGACAGGCTGATTCAGGAAGCTGTTGAAAAGGGATTCAATGGCATGTCATGGCAGGTCTTAGACTGGAACGAACCGGCGATAAACTTCTATAAAAAGTACAATGCACCATTGGACGGCGGATGGCTGAATGTTTCACTTTCAAAGGAACAGCTTGCAAATTTCCACTAATTCTAAGATTTGTGATTAAGGTATTTAAATTCGGGGGGGCGTCCGTTAAGGATGCAGAAGGAGTAAAAATCCTGGCAAGTATTCTATCCTCTTATCAGGAGGGCCAGATTTTGATTGTAGTGTCGGCGATGGGTAAGACCACTAATTCACTGGAAGATTTAGCTGACTTATATGCAAAACAAAACCCTGATGCACATCAAGCCTTTCAAGAAATTAAGCAATACCACTACAATATATTAAACGGGCTGTTCGATGATCCACAAAATCCGGTATTTGATGATATTGAAAACGCTTTTATAGAAATCGACTGGATCCTGGAAGAGGAGCCTCACCCTGATTACGACTTCAACTATGACCAGATCGTTTCTATTGGCGAATTAGTTTCGAGTAAAATAGTCGGAGCATACCTGAATTCCATAGGCTTAAAAACCAAATGGATCGACGCAAGGGGTTTTATACATACCGATAACAGCTACCGTGAAGGAAGAATTGACCAGGTTAAGACTGCTGCTTCTATACAAAGCCTGAGCGAGACCCTTGTTGATCAGTTCATAATCACCCAGGGCTTTATTGGCGGCACTTCCGAAAACTTTACCACTACTCTTGGACGAGAAGGCTCAGATTATTCAGCGGCTATATTTGCCTCCGGGCTTAAAGCCGATTCCCTGACCATCTGGAAAGATGTTCCGGGAGTGTTGAATGCCGATCCTAAGGTTTTTGGTGATACTAAGGTTTACAGCCATATCCCCTATGTAGAAGCTCTTGAAATGGCATATTATGGTGCGTCAGTAATTCATCCGAAAACAATAAAGCCACTTCAAAACGCTGGTATACCTTTGTTTGTGAAATCCTTTACCCATACTGGAGATCCGGGGACCAGAATCGATAGCGAGTCGACTTTTGATAAAAGTTTCCCTGCCATTATTCTAAAAAAAGAGCAGGTATTGCTTTCGCTGAGATCGCCGGATCTGTCATTTATTGACGAATCGGTGCTGGGAAGCATTTTCAGTACTTTGGCGCTTGCCAGTATTAAAATCAATATGATGCAGGTATCCGCTTTAAGTTTATCAATCTGCACGGATTACAATGAAGCGAAATTCAGCCGGCTACTTAAGCAACTCTCTGCATTCGAAATAAAATATAATACCGGCCTGGAACTGCTCACAATAAGGCATTATACCCGTCCGGATATTGAAAAGCTTGTTTCCGGCAGGAAGGTTCTGCTTGAACAGCTTAGCCGCAATACCGCTCAATTTGTTTTAAAATAAGCCATTGAATAAGGCAATTTTAGATAAAAAGGTACAGGAATATATCCGGAGCAATGTCCGCTCGGATATTGCAAGGATCAGCCTTTCTAAAAGCCCTTTTCCAGAGGTCAGCCCAAAAGAGCTGGCTCAACAGATTGACGGGTTGAAACGCTGCGAAATCAAGCTGCCTTTATGGTACACTACCGAAGGAATCTATTTTCCTGAAAAACTGGCCCTTGAGCAATGCTCGTCACAAACGACCGCAGAGTATAAAGCGGGTTTACTCTTTGGAAATTACGTAATTGACTTGACAGGTGGTTTTGGAGTAGATACGGCCTCTTTCGCCCAGGTTGTTGAAGAAGTGACGCATTGCGAGATCAATCAGGAACTCTCCGAAATTGCGGCACACAACTCGGGTGTTCTTGGCTTAAAGGTGAAATACATACCTGGTGATGGAATTGAGTATATCACCGCGGGCAGCCGCCGCTACGACACCATGTATATTGATCCTTCCCGAAGAGCTGGTTCCAGGAAAGTCTTTATGCTCAAAGACTGTGAGCCGGATATAATCAGCCATAAGAAACTGCTTTCCCAAAAATGTCAACGACTTATCATTAAAACAGCACCCCTACTCGATTTGCAATCCACAATTAAAGAATTGGGAACCGTTAGCAGCATTCACATCATTAGCATCAAAAATGAATGCAAAGAAGTGCTGTACTTGATTGATCAGGATGCACCCGAGGAAACCGATCCGCCGATAACATGTGCTGCATTTTATCAGGGCCAGGCAGAAGTCTTCACTTTCCGGGCATCGGAGGAATCAGCTTTTGTCCCCGATCATTATTCCAAGCCCCTCGCCTATGTGTATGAACCCGATGTTTCTTTGCTAAAAGCAGGATGTTTCAAGTTAGTTAGCAGAGATTTTTCTGTGAAGAAGCTCCATCAGCACACCCATCTCTATACTTCGGAAAATTTGCAGGAAAACTTTATTGGGAGGAAGTTCAAAGTATTGAATACCTGGGAATATGGAAGTTTTACAAAGCAACAAAAGTTCCTTAAGGCAAATATCATTTGCCGGAACTTTCCGTTGGATCCTGAGAAAATCAGGAAAAAACTACGAATCACTGATGGCGGTGCTGATTATCTGTTGTTCTGCACTGGGCCAGGTAATGAATTACTCGTGATTCATTGTGAAAGATTATTTTAAAGGTGGCTATTTTATATTAGCCGACCCTTAAGGAGTATATCTATTGTGTTCTCCGTACGTGGGTTGCCTGAAGGCCTTTCTTGCCCTCTTCTACAGTAAATTCAACTTCGTCATTTTCTCTGATACTGTTCGCTCCACCATCAATGTCTTTGAAATGCACAAAGATCTCTTTGTTATCCTCATCATTGACGATAAATCCATACCCTTTTTGAGTATTAAACCATTTTACTTTTCCAGTTGCCATAATTTTACCAAATTAAGCTCTATGTATCAAATACATAGAGCTATTAGAATAACATAAATATAACGAATGATATTATTTGATCAAACCAAATTATTTATTTGGCTGCGGGGTCATCCTTAAGTATGGCTTAATTTCTTTGAAGCCTTTCGGGAACTTAGCAGGGATATCTTCCGTCTTAATTGCAGGCACAACTACCACATCTTCACCTTCTTTCCAATCGGCAGGTGTAGCAACACTATAATTAGCCGTTAACTGAAGGGAATCGATAACCCTTAAAACTTCCTGGAAGTTACGGCCTGTTGAAGCCGGGTAAGTAATCATCAATTTGATTTTTTTATCCGGGCCAATTATAAATAGCGACCTTACCGTAAAAGTTTCAGAAGCATTAGGATGGATCATCCCATATAATTCAGAAATCTCTCTGTTTTCATCTGCCAGGATTGGGAAATTTACCACCACATTCTGCGTTTCGTTAATATCATTAATCCAGCCCATGTGAGATTCAGCACTATCCACGCTCAATGCAATTACCTTCACATTGCGTTTCGCGAACTCATCTTTAAGAGATGCTGTCTTTCCTAATTCCGTCGTACAAACAGGAGTATAATCAGCCGGGTGTGAAAACAAAACAACCCAGCTATCTCCTATATATTCGTAAAAATCTATCTCGCCCTGAGAAGATTGTGTTTTAAAGTTTGGGGCAATATCGCCCAGTTTTAAACTCATAATACGTTAATTTTATAATTCCTTATTCAATAATAATAGTATACTAATTTACTAGATATGGAGGGCCATTCCAAAAAAAATACCCCTTAATTGAGATTAGGGGGTATTCTTGACAATATCGTGAAGAAGAGTTGTAAGTTGTAGGTTATAAGTTATAAGTCACTAGACGCTAGGTTAGCCATGTAGATGTAACCTGGATATCGTTTAACCTATTACTTACAACTTATTACTTACAACTCTATTTCTTCTTCAATTTAAACTTATCGTACTTCATCCCATTGAATTTATCTTTCTCAAATTCTTCAGTCATGGCACGTGCTTCTTCAGCAGACATGCCGCGAGTACTGCTGATCGAATTGTTTGGTTTACCAAGGCTGAAGGTTCCCTTTTCAGAGAAACTTAACGCTGCAGCAAGCAATTTCTCTGTTCTGTCGCCAAAATCTTTAGTAACATCATCCTTGACCTCGAAATCAACAGTCATACCATTATAATAACCTCCCACATTATTCGAGTTTTTCGTTTCAAACTGCGGTACATAAAGTTCGATGTTGTCAATATTTATAGCAAAAAATCCTACTGGCTTGCCAAAAGTTTTTTCACCAATTAACTTGACATCAAGGTGTGGTTTCAAGTTATTAATCACCAGCTCACTTGCCGAAGCTGTACCCCCAAGAACCAAAAAGTAGACCTTGGTGAACATTGCCGAGCCGACTTTTTCAAACTCAGTACGATTTTCTGCTGGTGAATAATCAATATCAGCATAGGTCGCATATACCCCGTTTACTCCACCTGTAAAAGGCCTTAATTTACCTTTCTCGTCAGTTAGTGGTTGATTTGCTAATATACTTGCTTTCCTTTCCGTCGCGGTTCTCAGATTTTGCATGGATTTAGTCCAGAACGTAGTATACATGGTAGTCCCGTTGAGTGAAGCGGGTGCAATTAAATTCGTCAGGACGTCTGCAGTAGCTACTGAGCCTCCCCCATTGTATCTTAGGTCGACAACCAATTCAGTTGCTCCTGCCGTAGCGAATTCTGCAATTTTAGTAGTCAAGGCATCCTTTGAGTTGGTCGTGAAACTATTGTATACAATATAACCGACCTTTTTACTGCCGACAGTTATGATCGATGAATGATAAATCGGATTATTGGAATAACTTCCTCTGCTTATCGTCATATCTACGGATGTACCATCGGGTTTTTGAACGGTCAATTCGACAGATGTCGCAGAACCGAATACCGCATTACCGACAAAGGTAACATTGGCATCCGAAGCAGTAGTCAAATCGGTCCGGCCATTTAATTTTGTTATCCTATAACCCCGTTTCAGTCCTTTTTCAGCAGCCGGCGAATTCGGTGAAACATACTTTATACGGAGATCGCCAGTCGGACTTTCAGAGGTGTTGTAAAAAACGGAAAAGCCATAATCCCCGCTTACCCCGCTTAACTGGGAAGACACAGAACCATCGTCAAGGAAAGAATATTTTTCTCTCGGTACAGGATCGTTGGCAGTGGTAACAAGTGGCTTACCTGTTCCTGGCAAAGCCCTTATCGCATCTAATAAAGCTTTATTAGTTGCATAGGATCTTGGCTTGAATGCTTCGTAGGTAGGGAACGGCTCATTCCAATAATAAGTCTCTTTTGCGTACAAAAATATTGAATCTTTGGTAAGCTCAGCCCTCGTTGGAGGGGTAGTAACAATCGGTGTTGTCCCCGGTTGTACCTTCGGATCCTTCTTACAGGAAGAAAATCCTGCTAGCAAGGCAAAGCTCAATATCAGTACCTTTTGGAAATGGGTTTTTATGATCATTGGTTGATTTTATAATTGGTTTGTTGTTCGTTTTTATTAATTCAATTTACAGAAAATCAGCGACATTGATATAGTCGGCTCCACAGCTGGCAGCAAATTCTTCATCAATCTCTGTAGTTCCGATAACCATAACATCTTTTCTTAGTAAATTATTGTCGTTCAATATATACGTTAATATATCGGGCTCGGGTTTTAGTTTTGTCTCTTCTGCGTAAAATACTTTCAAATAGGGTTCCAGCCCGTTCCACTCCATCTGACGGATCTTATTCAGCTGAATTTCAGGCTTACCGTTGGTGATAATAAATATCTGTTTTCTGTCAATAATTATTTCCTGCATTAGCTTTAAAACTCCGCTGAACATCAGGAGCTTTAATGGCAAAATTGCGGTGTAATGCAAACGGTCGAAATTCTCCCGATACTTTTCGTCAATTCCGAAAGCTTCCTGGGCTTTATCAAAAATCCCCTCCTCCCCATGATGATCATAAACATTCTTGAAGAATGCCGTAAGTTCAGCTGAGGAAGGAACACCTTCTGTAAACTCAATAAAATTTGAAAACAAATAGTAAACCTGCAGCAGGTAGTCTTTTTCAGGATAAATAACATCATCTAACTCGAACACGAAAGCTTTCTTTCGTGGATCGAGATCTTTGTAATCCAGCATCTTAAACTAAATATAAGCTATACTCTAATTCTTGCCCTTTGGTTGCCCATGTAAAAACCCCCGTCTCTCCCGCTAAGGGTAAATTATGCGTGAGATTACTTCCAGCCAGAAGTTTTCCATGCTCTATTACTGAAATATGTTCCAGCCTGCCGTAACTTTTACTGGCATGGTCCCTTAGCCAGATTTCCGAGGGTATCATTAATACAATACCGTATTCCATGAATAATGTTCGGGCTTTCGACAATTCCAGTACTTCGCCTAAATTTAAGGGATAAACACGTATAATGTCCAGATCGAGACAAGCTTTAAGGAGTTCATGAACAAAACTTGCTGTTTCATGGTGCGGAAGCACGGTACTGCGTGTGCCGGGTATATGGGGAAGCGTGACTGTATCGGCGAAAACCAAATCATTCGTATCCAATACCCGCTGGAGGCGATAGGCTTCGGGGCTTAAGCCGGCAGTAATTAATACGGACATCTCTACAGGATAATTTGGCCGTCTTTCATGACTATTTTTCGGTCGGCCATATTAGCGAGATTTTCGTTATGTGTTACGATAACGAAAGTCTGCTGCAGGCGGTCGCGCAGATCTTTGAATAAAAGGTGCAGGCTCTCCGCATTGTTTGAATCGAGGTTCCCGGAGGGCTCATCAGCAAGGATAATGGAAGGATTATTGATCATAGCCCTCGCAACCGAGACGCGCTGTTGCTCACCGCCGGAGAGCTCATTGGGTTTATGATGGGCACGATCACGAAGTCCCAGCATATCCAATAGCTCATAAGCGCGGTCTTCAGTTTGCTTCCGTGGCTTTTTTGCGATATAGGCCGGAATAGCGATATTTTCAAGAGCTGTAAATTCGGGAAGTAGGTGGTGGAACTGGAAAATGAAACCAATTTGTTCGTTGCGGAAAGCACTCAATTTTTTCGAAGACAAAGAACGGACATCCACGTTATTCAGCTTCACGGTTCCTGCATCCTGTTTGTCGAGCGTACCAATAATATGAAGCAAGGTGCTCTTCCCCGCTCCGGATGCTCCCACAATAGTAATAATCTCACCTTTTTGCACTTCGAGGTCAACACCTTTAAGTATATGAAGCTTTCCGTATGATTTATGAATTCCTGTAGCCTGGAGCATATCTGATCTATTGTGTTCACAAAGGTGCAAAATTTTGCTATTGGTTTCCAGACTGCAACAAAAACATGATTTTTTAAGATTTGCTCTTTGAGTATTTTCAGGTTCGCACATAAAAACGTAGTTTTACTCCAAATAATAAGTACATGAACATTCACGAATATCAGGGTAAAGCAATATTAAAAAGCTTCGGCGTCAGGGTTCAGGAAGGCATTGTCGCTTCCACTGCTGAAGAAGCTGTTGAAGCAGCAAAAAAGCTGAAGACAGAATACAATTCAGATTGGGTTGTTGTAAAAGCACAAATCCACGCAGGTGGCCGCGGAAAAGGCGGAGGTGTTAAACTTGCTAAAAATCTTGAAGAAGTGAAGGAAAAAGCTGGCCAGATCCTTGGCATGCAGCTAATCACGCCACAAACGGGCCCGGAAGGCAAGTTGGTAAGCAAAGTATTGGTTGCCCAGGATGTTTATTATCCGGGCGAAAGCGAAACCAAAGAATTTTATATCAGCGTTTTACTTGACCGCGCGAAAGGCCGTAATATCATCATGTATTCTACAGAAGGCGGAATGGACATTGAAGAGGTTGCAGAGCACACCCCTCACCTGATATTTAAAGAAGAAATCGATCCTAAAGTTGGCCTTCAGGGCTTCCAGGCACGTAAAATAGCCTTTAATCTTGGCCTTAGCGGCGATGCATTTAAGGATATGACGAAATTTATCGCTGCTTTATATAGAGCATATGACGAAACAGATTCTGCCATGTTTGAGATCAACCCTGTCCTGAAAACTTCAGACAATAAGATCCTTGCAGTAGATGCGAAAGTCAATCTTGATGATAATGCATTGTTCCGTCATAAAGATTATGAAGCTATGCGTGACACCGCTGAGGAAGATCCAACAGAGGTTGAAGCGAGTAAGTCAAACCTGAATTATGTTAAACTTGACGGAAACGTTGGTTGTATGGTTAACGGTGCTGGACTTGCCATGGCAACGATGGATATTATTAAACTTGCAGGCGGTGAGCCGGCAAACTTCCTTGACGTAGGGGGAACTGCAAATGCAGAAACTGTTAAAGCTGGATTCAATATCATCCTTTCAGATCCAAACGTTAAAGCTATCCTTATCAATATTTTCGGTGGTATCGTTCGCTGCGACCGTGTAGCGCAAGGAGTTATTGACGCTTATAAAGAAATCGGAAACATCCCGGTGCCTATTATCGTTCGCCTTCAGGGAACGAATGCTGTAGAAGCTAAGAAGCTTATTGACGAGTCAGGCCTGAAGGTTTACTCGGCTATTTTGCTGAAAGAGGCGGCGGCGTTGGTAACGAAGGTGCTGGAGGAGAAATAGTATCCGGTAGTAAGTATTAAGAGACGCGGCAGGTGATTTTTTGGGGCGCCACGGGTTGTACCCGTGGTTACTGCTGTTCAAGCCCTTCAGGCTTGGGATTGAATTCCATACAAGCCTGAAAGGCTTGAATAGCCATAGCCACAGGCGTAGCCTGTGGTATCTATGACGTTGTCGTTTTCACAACCCTGAAAGGGTTGAACTCTTTTAAAATATTTAGTGAATTGTTCAGTTTATGAACAGCAAGAATTCCCCGCCTGTATCGGAGGGCATTTAACACTCCCATAAGAACAAAAAACACAACAGTCGCCTTTTATAGGTTTTAAGACTGTTTCACAACTTTCACATTTATAAAAGTAAGCACATGCATCGGTGCACATGGTTTCTTCTTTTCTGAAACCACAGAGAGGACATTCAATTAGTGATTCTAAGGTTATTTCTGCCATAAATTACAATATGCTTATTGGCCGGACTTTGATATTAAATCACCTTAAACCTAACCGTCTTATCATCTTCCCATACACAAATCACCTTCCCATTATCCAAAGCATACACCCTTGGTGAGATACCATTGCCTATATCGCTGACTTTATCTTTTTTAAGATCCATAACCTTAATCTTGTTTTTATCCTGCCATGATACAAAGGTGTTGTTTTTGTTTTGCGCCATACTCACATCGCGTCCCGTACCCAGCCTTTGCTCCTTTTGATTTTCAGCCCAATAATACACGTCGCTATTACGTCTCCAGGCCGTAGAAGTAAGGCCATTTTCACTAATAGCTAAACCACCACCATCCATAGGACAGGCGTTAAGTCGCCAGGTACCGGTTCCTGATTTTTTGGGAGCGTTAAATGTCTTGCCTTTATTTGTAGAAACCGCGTAGTAAATATCCCTCGATCCCATCAGCCAATTTCGGAAGCCTATGACTACCCTACCATTATTAGCAGTGATATTTGGTTTACAGCATTCACACACATTTCCCTCAGGGGATTTATAGACCATCAGATTTTTCGACCAGGATGATGACTTGCCATTAACAGAGGAAAAGAAAATGTTGTTTTTTTTGTCCATACGGATATCCAGCCAAACCGCATAAAAGTTATCTCCGTCATCTGCAGTAACAGCCATAAGGCCTTCAACTGCGGATTCTTTTTTATCATTTACATTTCCAAGTTTGGTCCATTTTCCAGACTCATGGCTAAGGCGATACGAATGTATCGCACCATCTTTATCAATTGCCGAAACAAGTGTGTAATTTTTGGACGAAGCAATTTGCGGGCCCCTGGTATGTCCCAAATGCATATCATCGATCTGACCTACTAATACCGGGTTAGAAAAACTGCTGCCGTTATTAGTAGAAGTTATGCAATAAATCTTTTCACCATCACCATAAACCATTCGTATAATACCCTTATTATCAATACCAATATTAGGTTGTTGCCCGCGAATTTCTGCCGCCTGGCTGGCAAATGGGAGAATCAAAAATAAAAGAAGAAGGGATCTTAGCATATGTGTAGTGGTTAGTAAGGTTTAAAGATACCTTCTTCTTACATTATCTGAAGAAAAGCAGTTAGATTTTTTTTACCGGTAGCAGGAATTTAATTTGTTGGAAATTTTATTTTGCAATCTTCATGTTGCCTTCATCTTGCTGGACTAAGTTTGATTATACTAAAAACCAAAAAAATGAAAAAGATATTTCTTTCCGCGTTGATTACAGTGTTTGCTGTATCCGCATTTGCCCAGACAGGTAAAAACAAAAATGAGCAGAATAAAATGAGAAAAGCTGACGCCAAGGAAGCTAAAATTGAAAGACAAGAAGTAGAGCCAGCAGATGATGATTCTAAGGTTAAATTCGATAATGATGGCACCCGGTTCGATGTAAATAATGATGGCATACTTTCTCCGGAAGAAAAAACAGCCCGCAAAACGGCGAAAAGAGCGTATAAATCAGACCGCGCTGACCGTGCAGACGATGGTATCTTAAACGGTTCAGCTGGAGATCATAATACCCATGGTAAGGATGTAAGCGGACTTGCAAAAGAAACTACACTTGAAGGAAGAGAAAAAGGAAAAGCTGTAAGCGATATGGCGGGTTCAAAATCTAAAAATACGGATCAGGTTCGACCTGCTGGTGGCGATAAAAAACCACAACACACGGAAGGTCATATGGGAGCGGGGAAACCGGCTACTAAAGCCCGTCCTGCGGGAGCCGGAAAACCATCTGCTAAAGGCCGACCAATGGGTGCTGGACGTAAGCAGTAAGATTTTCATAAATACATAAAAAGGTTGCCTTTTATCAAAGGCAACCTTTTTTATGTATAGTCACTGAACACTTATCATTTTTAATGAACAAATTTATTACTCAGTCCATTTTTTAAACTGCTCAATCTCCATTTTCTGGTCCGATATCATTTTCTTTGCCATAGCGATAAGTTCCGAATCTTTACCATATTGAATATAACCTTCTGACATCTGTATGGCACCCTGATGATGAGGAATCATCATCTGTACAAAGTGTTTGTCTGTCGACGAGCTGTTATCCATTTCAGGCATATCCATCATCATAGTCATGTTTTGAGCCATTACTTTAGAAAAGCCCTGATCTTTCACAGCCGGATCATAATTTTTTTCAGGATTTTTATGGCTATCCAAAAAGGACTGCAACTTACTTATTTCGCCTTTTTGGGCATCGATAATTTTTTGGGCCATAGCCTTCAACTCTTCGTCTTTGCCGGATTCAATTTCTACCTGCGCCATTTCAACCGCAGCCTGGTGGTGACTTTTCATCATCATTGCGAAGTCGTGATCGACATTTCCGGTCATTGTCATTTGATGCATATCAGTCATCATATTGTCCATTGCCCCCTGCATTCCCGAGTTCATGGGCATTGAACTCATGTCCATATCCGTGCTATCCATGGTTGAATGATCGCCTTGAGTTTTGGAGGCATTATTCTGACATGATGAATAACTAAGTGTCAGCGCGAGGGCGCCAATAATTAAAGTGTTTGATTTCATGATTTATTATTTAGATTGATTTAAATAATACGATGCTCGCCTTTAGACCTTTTATTTAGGTTTATCGATTGAGACTTTTCTTATAGACAAACAAAAAGGAAATTTGTTCTGATTTGAAATCTGTTCATAATATGGCGGATAGACTTTGTTAATTTAACATGAGACTAGCAGTCCTAATGTTTTTTTCTTTAGTATCAGACCATGCAAAAATAACCCTCTTTCCTGATTTTGTCATTTGCGGAAATCCGCCTGACCTGGATTCGGATGAAGAAGCTATAACCATTGAGGGGTCTTTTTTACCATCACTATAGACCCTGGCTGCTTTTATTTGTGAGCCTTCCATCCAGCTGACCATTGCACTTCTATCATCCAGCATAAGGAGATCTACACGGCCAATAGTTTCAGATTCATTAATTTTAACAGGGTTATTAAACGTAGCTCCCCCATCTTTTGAGAAAACTACCTGAACTTTCCCAATTTTGTCTGGCGACGAAAACCATGCGATTGCCAGGTTGTTTCCCTGAGCGTCCGCCCGTGGACCGTTAACGGGACACCCCGAAATTTTCCAATTATCAGAAAATATAGCTTTGGGCTTGGTCCATATGCCATCCACCAGTCTAACGATTGAAACATCCCGAATTTCATCTTCTGAACGGTCTCGGTAAACCACTACAGGGCCGTTTGCTGTTAATGTCGCACTTGTTTGGCAGCAATCGCAAACTCTGTTATCCAGCTCCCACTCATCTGATTTCAAACCTGTTTTTTTAATGGTTGCTGCCCTTAAGGACATTGCTCCATGATGTGCCTCACCATGGCCTGTGCTGCCTTCCATTGCCGTATTTCTGCCGTCGAGCCATGAGGCAAAATAATGTGCTCCATCGGAGAGTAATGAAACAAAGCCGTGTTCTGCTTTTTTACCATCATCATGCAGTATCCCTGAGGGACTCCATTTTACTCCTTTGTCTGAAGAAACAAAGAGCTTGACATCATACGTATAAGTACCATTTTCGCTTTTTTCCAAAATGTGGGCTATCATGTTACCTTCCCCGTCAGATGCCAGCATCGGGTAATCTGCCCAGTTGACAAACCAGTTATCGCCCGAAGCTATCGCCACTGGTTTCGACCACTCATCCTTAATCAAACTAGAAAATTTTAGGAAACTCGTATCTTTTGCTATTTCAATCCATGACAGATACACCATACCGTTCTTATCGGTAAACAAATAAGGTTCAGCACTCGCAGAATCGGCTGGAGAAGGGAGTAATTTTAAAGTCTCTTTTTCTTTGCGTGCACTCTTTTCCGGATTGTTACAGGCAAATAGGAAAATTGATATAAGTAAGGTTAGAAGATGTCTACTCATTTCGTTTTTATAATTTTTAGAATCATATTAATATTTGCAGAATCGTCCCATTTTCTTTCGCCCGGCTCTGAAAACACGAGATGACCCTCCGGACTATAAATAAAAGTAGTTGGAAGCGCTTGAATATCCATGTCCTCACTGTTTTCTATTCTAAAATAATTGAATTTATAATCATGCCTGGTTCGAAACTCAGCAATTTGTTCAACACTTTCATCTGATGCAAGTAGAAATATTATCTCCTCGTTGCGGAGTAGATTCTGCGCTTTTTCAATGGAAGGCATTTCTAAAAGGCAGGGCTTACACCAGGTTGCCCAAAAGTTAATGACAACGGTTTTGCCTTTGTATTTTCCCAAATCTACGGCTTGTTGATCTAAACCAGTTAAGCGAATATTGGTTAGTTCCGTTTTATTCTCGTACGATACAGCCCTGGGTTTCTCTGCATTATTACAGGCTGCTGTGCCCAATAAACCAATAAGTGCCAATGTTCGAGTTCTATTCATTAACCTTTTTTTATCTGCATACTATTCATAAGTAACCTCATTTCTAGCCGTTTACCATGATGTTTTTCATAATGCCCGCTACTTTTACATCAGGTACTCTCTCCGTTGCCTGGATAGAAGACAGTAAAATAACTCCTGAAATCTTTGCCATTATAACGTCTAAAATACATCACATAAAACAATCGACATAATTAAGAGCCAAATGAATTAATAAATTGATAGCTTCAGTAACTCTCATCCCAAAAGAACTGCTAAGCCTTTTGGAATAGACCAACGGGTCATAAAATACATTAAGACTTCACTTTTAACATACTTGCATTAATAGCTACAACTATGGTGCTGACAGTCATAAGCACAGCCCCTGCAGCCGGACTTGATAAAACTCCCTGGTTATAGAGAACACCGGCTGCCAAAGGCAATGCAATGATATTATAACCCGTTGCCCAAACCAGATTTTGAACCATCTTACGGTAGGTGGCCTTCCCAAACAAAATCAGGTTCACCACATCCTTTGGATTACTATTAACTAAAATTATTCCGGCCGTTTCCGCTGCGATATCACTGCCGCTGCCTACAGCGATACCTACATCCGCAATGGCTAAAGCCGGCGCGTCGTTTACACCATCACCGGTCATTGCCAGTACCTTCAATTCGAAACTAGGTATTTTCAGCGGATCGCACAATGGAAGTACTACAGATCTGCTTAATGCCATTGAAAGGGACCAACCCCTGCCTTCCGACCAATCTACATTGCTGTATACTATCGAGCGTCCAAACCAAGTGGCACAGCACAATGTACTTAAATTACGTTCTGGCTATCTGATTGAAGGATTAGGCAAACTAAATCTACAGTACAGTATACAGAACAATAACCGGGAAGAGTATGATCTGGTTAGACGATCAAATGAGGATAATTACCAGCTCCGTTTTGATCTGACCACGCAGGCTTTAGATTTATACCTCGACCACGAACCTGTTGCTGGTTTTACCGGAAGGATTGGGGTTAGCAACATGTTCCAGCAAAACTTTTATGACGGAAGGTACCTCATTCCCTTTTTTGATAGTTACAATGGGGGTTTGTTCCTTATTGAAAAGAGGGTTTTCAGCAACTGGGAACTTGAAGCAGGTTTAAGATATGACTATAAATGGATGCAGGCGAGGCTGCGAGAAAACGTCTTAGACTCCTCCATCCCGGAAATTAGGCCGCAATTCAATTTTAATCAGCTATCCGGAACTGTGGGCGCATCCTATCATATGGGGAAAGGTTATCGCCTGACCTCTACTTTGGCAAAGGCATGGAGCCCTCCCGCCATCAATGAACTTTTTAATAACGGAGTACACCATGGTAGTGCTACCTATGAAAAAGGAGACGCTAACCTTAGGGAAGAATCTTCAATTAACCTCACGGCTGGAATTATTAAGCAAAGTGAAAAGTTTAGTGCCGAAATCAGCGGGTATTATAACCGGATCGAAGATTATATATACCTAAAATCTTGGCTGGCACCGGTGTTGACTATCAGAGGCGCATTCCCTGCATTCCACTATGTTCAGGTAGATTCCCGTTTCACAGGTGCAGATTTCCTTGGCTCATGGCAATTAAATAAACACGTATCTGCGACAGCTAAATATTCATTTGTTCGGGCTTATAACACGGTTACAAACCAGCATTTAGAGTTTATTCCAGCCGATAGATTCTCTGGAAATCTGAGCTTTCATTTACCGGAAACCAAAGCCTTTAAAGCAAGTTCATTTGACCTAACCGCCATTCACGTGGCGAAGCAGAATTTGATTCAGGCTTCCCAGGATTTTGCACCAGTGCCAAATGCCTACACTTTAATCAACATGAACCTGGCGACCTCAATGAATGTTTTTGGCCAGGCATTAAACCTGAGTTTTAGTGTCCAGAACGCGCTGAACACACGATATCGCGATTACTTAAACCGGTTCAGGTATTATGCCGACGACACCGGGAGAAATTTTATAATCAGGCTGAAAATGCCTTTTGGAAAAGCAAATAACCTTAACAATAACAACAATCATTAAATTAAAACTATGTTTCAGAAACAATTAAGATTCGGACTTATGGCAGCTATGGTAGCCGCAGTAAGCTTTGCAGGATGTAAAAAAGATCAAGCACTCCCTGATGTGGAGGAGGAAGAGTTAATCACCACACTTCGCCTGAAATTTGTTAATAAAGCGATCGCAACGGATGTGCGGACATTCTCTTATAAAGATCTGGATGGTGATGGAGGCAACGCAGCGGTCATAGATGAAATCAGACTGGCAGCCAATTCTTCGTATACGATGACCGTTGACGCGGTATTAAATGAATCGGCTTCTCCGGCAGAAGACATCAAAGCCGAGATTCTTGAAGAAGCGGACGAACATTTGTTTGTTTACAAGCCAACGGCTGGCTTGAACCTGGCCATTGCCATCACCGATAAGGATGCAAAAAACCTACCAATCGGTTTAACGGGTAACGCAACCACGGGCTCAGCTTCGACCGGAAAAGTTCAGGTACTGTTGCGCCACCAGCCGGGAACTAAAAATGGTACGGAAACTCCTGGTGGATCCGATATTGATGCTACTTTTAATGTAGTGGTTCAGTAAGGAATTAAATTGACGAGAGTGCCGGTCCTCAGCGAACCGGCACTCTTATTATTAAATGTGCAACACCTGTTTGGATGAGAAATTTCTTTACTCAGAAGTAAATTCATTCAAACCGTCCAAAGCTGTTTTTATTTCACTCCATTTTTTTAAGTCTCTCTTTTTTGACCAAACTGGATTGGCGTTTTTATAGTATTCCAGCAAGTTTCTTGCGACCAGAGGACTCAGGTTCTCAAAATTCTTCTTATGCAATTTCAACAGCAAATCTGCGTGGCTTTCATCGGTAATCGAATACTTGCCAAAAATTGCTTCTCCTCCTGTATCAAGGGTCTTGTTAGTAAGATGCGGTAGTTTTGAATTCAGTTTCCCCAGGTACGCCTGATAGTTGACTAAGGTACTGTCAAAGCTTTTTATAAACAATCGTTCAGCTTCAGCGGAAGGGGGTTTGTATTTTAATTTAGAAAGCGGCCCCAGCTTAGGTAAAATCGGGATAATGAAAGAAATGATGGTTGGTATGAAGCCCGCCTTTTGAAGATCTCTTCCATATTGATGATAATA
This sequence comes from Daejeonella sp., assembly GCF_049655485.1. GTDB lineage: Bacteria > Bacteroidota > Bacteroidia > Sphingobacteriales > Sphingobacteriaceae > Daejeonella. Next base: position 10,356 of record NZ_JBASJU010000152.1, on the reverse strand, counting down.
GGTGCTATTTTTCATTTTGAAGGAAAACTTTTGTGCCTTAATTCCAGGTTCTGCCTGTTTTAGCGCAGATTTCTTTGTCGCCCATGCAGCTCTTACAATATTTGGAAGCAGTGACTTAATAACCCACCTGTAAGTGCTTATGGCAAGTGCCAAACTTCGAAAAACATCCGTAACCTGTAAACCATAGGTTTTATAGAACGCCCTTTCTACGACCTCCCGTGATACATCAAATCCAATAAAATCATGGTACGCCTTTGTCGCGTAATTCCCGCGGGCTGTTTGCAGGACATCAAACGAGACTTCCACTCGTGAATGCGACTTATGATGATCCGCGTAAGTTACCAGATCGCCGAATTCTGCCCTCAGTTTCTCATAAGTTATGGGCACAGCAACATTCGTCCCGACCGAATGCCCATATACATCGGCCATATAATGTGAGAGAGAACCCAGAGCAAAGGCATATTCATTGAGGTTTTGGGCCTCATCCAATAATGCCTGTATATAATCCCCGGAACTAACATTATGCACTAAGTTTGTATAAAGCATACTCCCGAATGGGGAATATCCAATATCCGGCATTACAGCCCCTCCATAAGCATGAGCATGTGCTTTCACCAATTCCTCTGCACTCGAGCCCGGGTATTTCTTCAGCAGCAGTGGTTCAATCGACTTCTTCCAACTCACATCGATTATCGCTTCATGAGTTAGTAATGAGTACGCATTCGCCCTTATTGAGCTAATCAATATTGCAAACAAAACGATGAATACATATTTGCTTCTCAGCGTATTGGACTTCTCTTGCATTTACGGATTGGGAAATGGGTCAAACTATTTCTAGTGATGTATAACGAATGGAAGCGCTGAAAGTTATTAATTTATAAAGCAATGGATACTCTCCAGATTTTCAAGACATTTTCGTATCAATTCAGCATAAATTTATATAGCCTTGCCAGTGCTTTATGATATTCGGCTTCCATCTGTAAATACCTTAAATAGGAATCAAAATAAAACCGTTCATCCTGCGCATACTGAATGATGGTTATTTGCCCAAATTTTAGTGCCTTGTCTAATAAGGCGGCATTATTCAGAGATGAAAGTAAAGTGCGGTATTCTGCCATTGCATTCTCACGAACCTCCAGCTGATCATAGTATTGTTTGTTCTCAAGCTGATGTTCCAGTTTATGGTTAACTGCATTAAAGTTGGCATAATTAAGATTTGCTTCTGCTGCCTTTACCCGGTTCCTGTTTTCCCAAAGGGGAATGCTGATTCCTCCATGTACACCTTTGTAACTCTGTCCCAGGATCGCCTGAGAGTGATACCCAGTTTCAATCTTCGGAAGATTCAATCGTTTTTGAACGGTTATCTGCTGCTGCCGGATTAGCTGCTCCTGCTCGTAGACCTGAAGAAGAGGGTCATTGGCTTCGATTAAACTGTCTAATGTTCTAAAGTTGGGTACTTGGGCTACGAAGGGATAAATAGTGTCAGTAAGGCTTATTTCCATCCCACCATTAAGTTCCTGCAGTCGTGTTAGTGTCTGGCTGATGGCATTATCGTTCAACAGGACATCCTGCTGTATATTCAACAATTGCAGTTTAGCTTTATTTACATCGAGAATAATGGCGTCGCCTTTATCAAGCTTCTTTTGATAATCGGACACCAAAGCTTGTGTTCGTTCCAACCTGTGTTTCAACTCTGCTGACAGCTTATTCAGGTAGATTAATTCCAGGGCTTCCAGTTTTGCCTTAAGCAGAATATCCTGGGAAAAGACGCGGTGCTGAAGGTCCGATTGTATGCCCTGCTGGACAGAGAGTTTCCGTTTGCTTCCATATACCGATGGGAAATCCAGCTGCTGGGTCACTGCGAAATCACGCTGGTTCCCCGCTCCTGCCGGTGATCCCGAAAGGTAATCGTACTCCACCGTGGGGTCGTAAGGTGTGAGGCCGGTTTTAAATTCTGCTTTTCTGGCTAGTTCAAATTCCCGCTTCGCCTGTATGGCTTTATTGTTCCTGCTTACCTGCGACAGAAGACTATCAATACCCGTTTGAGAATACACCGTAGTGCTGATCAGCAGGCAATATAAGCTAGCTATTAACTTCATTTTCTTTCTTATTTCTGATCGTCATGTAATAGACTATCGGTACAACAAATAAATTGAGCAAGGTGGAACTCAGTAATCCGCCAAGGATTACTTTCGCCATAGGACTCTGAATCTCATTGCCCGGAAGAGCGCCACCCATTGCCAGAGGTATCAGTGCCAGCCCAGCTGTGAGTGCAGTCATTAAAATAGGACTCAACCTGTCTTTAGATCCTTTCACGACGGTATCGTAAGGGTTTAGACCTTCAGTACCAAGAGTCTTATAATGAGATACTAATAATATGCCATTCCGTGTTGCAATCCCGAAGAGAGTAATAAAACCAATAATTGCCGGGATGCTCAAGATGCCGGAAGTCAGCCAAATACTTAATACCCCTCCTATCAGAGCTAGTGGCAAGTTCAACAGGATGATCGAAGAAACTTTCAGATCTTTAAACTCATGGAACAGCAAAAAGAAAATGATTAGCAAAGCCAGTAGTGATGCGACAATCAATGTTTGGGATGCTTCGGCCTCTGCTTCAAACTGGCCGCCATATTCAATGCGGTAACCCTGCGGAAGCTTGACACTCGACTCAATTTTACCCTTAATCTCATCCACGACACTTTTCTGGTCCCTTTCGGTGACATTTGCGGACACCACAGTTTTACGCTGGACATTTTCCCTGTTAATGGTATTCGGGCCGGTTGCTGAAACGATTTCAGCCACATAGCTTAATGGTATTTTCTGACCGTCGTGAGTGTCGATTAATGAATTCCGTATATTCTCAATATTACCCCGATTGGCATCATCGAAACGCAGAAGAAGGTCAAAACGTTGTGCCCCTTCATATACTTCTGATACCTTTTCGCCAGCAAAGGCGATGTCGACAAATTCGGTGAACTCCCCGATGGTAATGCCGTATTTGCTCAGCATAGCACGATTAGCCTTGATCTGGACCTGTGGGATTTCTATTTGCTGCTCAACACTTAAATCTACCAGTCCTTCAGTGCCCTCTATCGCACTTTTGACCTGGTTTGAAATGTTAAACAAGGTGTTCAGATCAGTTCCGAATATCTTGATGGCGATGTTGGCACGGGTACCTGAAAGCATGTGGTCAATACGGTGGCCAATGGGCTGTCCGATGGTGATATTTGCTTCCGTGATTCCCGCCATTTTTTCGCGAACGGCTTCCATAAACTCTTCCCGGCTCCTCTCGTCAAGTGTGAAAGGAGCATCAATTTCTGATGCATTTACTCCTTGCGCATGTTCATCTAATTCAGCCCGGCCGGTTCTGCGGGTGGTTGTTCTTACCTCTGGTACCGTTAATAATGCTTTTTCGACACGATTACCGATTGCATTGCTTTCCTGAAGGGAAATTCCCGGCATACTGGTAACGCTGACAACCAGCGAACCTTCGTTAAATTCAGGCAGGAAGCTTCTTCCGAGCGTAAAGAATAAAATCGCCGCGAATACGAATAAGGCCAGCGCCCCTCCCAGAATTAACTTCTTAGCTTTCATTGCTTTTTCAAGGGATCGTTCATACCAGCCGTTCAGCCGCTGTACCAGCCAGCTGTCGCGGTGCTGGCGCAGCAGCATCTCATCTTTCGTGAGAAGATAACTGCATAGCACGGGAGTAACGGTGATAGCCACAACCAGTGAAGCAAAAAGGGCAACAATGAATGCGATACCAAGCGGTGCGAGCAAGCGGCCTTCCATCCCCGAAAGGAAGAATAAAGGAAGAAAGGCCACGATGATGATAAAAGTTGCATTGATCACTGAGGTACGGATCTCCACAGAAGCATCATAGATCACCGTCAGTTTATTTTGCCGTTCGGCCAGAGGTTTGGCAGCATTCTCCTTCAACCGTTTAAAGACATTTTCCACATCGATAATCGCATCATCTACTAAATCACCGATTGCGATGGCCATCCCGCCAAGGCTCATGGTATTAATTGAAAAACCTAAATACTTCAAAGTAAGTACAGCCGTAAGAAGGGAAATTGGGATGGCTATCAATGAAATGGCAGTAGCCCGCCAGTTCATCAGAAATAAGAATAAAATGATAACCACGAAGATGGAGCCTTCAATTAGCGTCTTCTGAATGTTGCTGACGGATGCATTGATAAAATCTGCCTGTCGGAATATTTTGGTGTTAATGTCCAGATCGGCCGGAAGCGTTTTTTTAAGATCAGCAATCGCAGTGTCAATCTGATTAGTTAGCTCCAGCGTGTTTACATTGGGCTGTTTCATTACTGTCATGATCACAGCAGGTTCACCTTTTAATGAGCCATCGCCAATCTTGACTGATGAGCCTATTTTTAGTTCTGCGACATCTTCAATCTTTATTGGAACCCCATTACTGGTTTTGATTACCGAGCTGCCCATTTCATTCAGGTCGCTGGTACGTCCAATTCCCCGAACAATATATTCGTTGCTGTACTCACTCATGAAACCACCTGCAGCGTTCTTATTTGCTTGCTGTGCAGCCTCCAGCAATTCATTTAGAGAAACATTGTAATAGCCCATCTTCTGCGGAGATGCCAGAACCTGGTACTGTTTGTAATCGCCGCCTATAACCACAACCTGTGAAACTCCGCCAATAGATAATAAGCGGGGACGTATATTCCAATCGGTTATCGTACGCACATCCATCATGCTTGTTTTCGTGCCTGTGACGCTGATCAGCATAATTTCACCCATGATGGAAGATTGCGGTGCCATAACCGGGGCACTCACACCCAAAGGCAACTGATTGCCGACAACGGTTAGTTTCTCGCTGACTGTCTGCCGTGCACGATAAATATCTGTTCCCCATTCAAACTCCACCCAGACGATAGAGATTCCTGCTGATGAAGAAGAGCGGACCCGCCGGACATTGCCAGCGCCGTTAACGGCAGTTTCTACCGGAAAAGTAACCAACCTTTCCACTTCCTCAGGGGCCATGCCATGGGCTTCGGTTAACACTACAACTGTAGGCGCGGTTAAATCCGGGAATACGTCCACCTCCATTCTGGTTGCAGTATAAGCCCCCATCAGCATAAGCAGTGCCGCTGCCGTTAACACGATCAATCGGTTATGCAGCGAAAATTGTATAATTCGGTTTAGCATTGCTTTTCCTTAATGTTCATGTCCGTGAGCAGGCATGGCCCCGCTCATTGTTGCCAGTTTAATTTGATAAGCGCCTTTATCAACCACACGTTCACCTTCAGTAATTCCCGACAGGATTTGTATGTTCCTACCATCGCTGGCACCGGTTTTTACTTCACGTTTCTGGAATGACTCCCCTGCGGTTTGCACATACACATAAAACACCCCCTGCTCTTCAATCAAGGCAGATTCCGGAATCGCCAGAGCGTTATTAATAGGCGTTGTTTGCAGGTAAACCTGGGCAAATGATCCGGGAATTATACCTGACTTGCTGTCAATTTCGAAATGTACGGGGATATAGGGTGTGTTATCACCCGTTGTCTTTGCGACCGAAAGCAGCCTGCCATTGAGCTCCCGTGTACTGTAAGTTTGTTTGTTTTGGATAATCGTGAAATTAGCCTGGTTGATTAAATTCATCCGGCCTGCGTCTTTCAGCGACACATCAGCCCTTAACATCAGCCGGTTATTTTTAGTAATGGTGGCGAGTGGCTGGCCTGCCGAGACATACTGCCCCTCAGTCACCAATAGTTCTTTAATAAATCCGCTGGTCGGTGCAACAGCGCTTTTGCCCCCGGCACCATAACTACGCGAAAGGTTGCTCAGGGCAATCTGGCTTTGCTGATACCGCAGCCTCGCCTGCTGAAATTCAGCCTGGGTAATTAATTTATCCTTAATTAGTTCCGAAGTACGATAAAATTCCGCCTTAGCCGCGTTTTGTTCGGCCCTGGCGGTGCGGATGGCAGCATCAATGTTGTCGACTGCAATATCACCTCCCGACACATTAAATAAAGCCTGTCCGGATCGAACGGGTAAGCCTGCGAGCATATTAGTCCCTCGGAATTTAACTATTCCCGCAGTTTTGGCAATTACCATAGCTTCATCGCCGGGAGCTGCCATAACCTGGCCAGTGGTTTTGATTACATCGTAAATCGTTTCACGCACCACGGGCATATTAGAAAACTCTACTTTCCAGGCCTGCTCTTTCAGATAGGAAATATCTGTTCCAGCCTCTTCCTTTGGCTGTGCAGCGATCGCAGTTTTCTCATTAGCATATATGGGAATGCTGTCGATAACGATCTGGTCGTTAAAGTCTTTCGTTTTGATATCGAATATCAGTTTGCCCAATCCAGCTTTCGTGGGCTGTAGGGCTAGCCTGAATATCCCGGGCGAAGCTGGAGTATCGGCGCTGTGCTTAATCCCTGTATTGCCGGTAATCAGACTTACGGTTACGTATCCTTCTGTATAAGGCGTGAAATACTCGCCCAGATGCGTAAGATGGGCTGCAAACTTGGAAATTTCTCCCACAACCAGAGGTTTGAACTCTACAAAGAGTTCCGACTTATCGGTATAAAGGGTGTAAGATAGTGCCTGTAGTGCTTCCTCACCGGGGTGACTACCATCGGCAGCGTGCGCATGTTCTTCTTCTGTTGAAGTTCTTGTACACGACATCAAACCTGCGAAGAGCACACAGGCAACTATTAAACGTTTCATATGATATAATCTTAGTGAGAGTGATTCTCCCCGTTTTCGTGGGTATGGCCACCCGTTGTGTCCGCGTGTGCTGAGTCTACATTAAATTCTTCCTGTTTCACTGAAGCTGTATCGGTAGCATGGTCATCATGCGTGGAACCGTCCTCATGAATATGGGAATCTTCTTTTTTCTCTTGATTGGAGCACGCAGCAATACTAAATGAAGCGGTAAATAAGGCTGCAATTAAAAATGTCTTTTTCATTTCTTTTACGTTTTTGGTTTATGATGTAGCCTGGTTAATGATCAGGCAGGTTTAATTCGTTAAAAAATCAACACGAATTGGAATGCCATAGTTTGACAAATAATTCGGAGAGATTAAAAATAAACGAATCTTAAAATCCGGACAGGGACAAGATTAATCAGATCGAAGAAGGGGGGCCTCTTAAAGCGATCCCTTGTAAATTGGGATCAGGAGGTAGCAGATATCCTGGCAATGCAGAACTAAGCTGTGGTATAAAACTATATAAATCGCTTATTTCTGGCAGAGATGCCGGCGCAGGATAAGGAGTAATTTTCAGTGGCGTCAGCTCGTACTTGGTGTTAACTGGCTTAACTAAGGCATTCCCGAATTCGGCGTTATGATCAGTATTATCAGTTGGATTTGCAGGTTGATCATGGTGATGATGATCACTACCATCGTGACCATGTGTGCTAGTTTTAGGAACTTCGTGCTTATGAGGCATTAGATTATGAGCCTGAAGCATAAAAAATGCTACAAGCAGAATCATCGATATGGTGGCGCTTTTTAACACTGGATGTAAAAATAGATATTTAAATCTAATTAAACAGGCTTGCAAGTCAATATTACAGGTACCAAGCCTTGTATTTGTATAATGCGGAAGTCACGCGGTGCATACCAGAAAATTTAGGAATAACATTAAAATTACCTGTTCTTTTCGAAAAGACATTCAGAGCAGAACTAAATTCCCGTAGCTTTGTCGAATGGAAATTATGATCATTGGTTTTCTTATTCTCTTGAACGGAGTTTTTTCAATGAGTGAAATTGCGCTGGTATCCGCACGCAAGTTTAAGCTCGAAAGTGCAGCAAAGAAAGGGAACACGAATGCGAGAAAAGCACTGGACCTGGCTGGAAATCCCAATACGTTTTTATCTACAGTACAAATCGGAATAACATTAATCGGGATACTGACTGGTATCTTCAGCGGGGAGAAACTGACCGACGACCTCCGCGTTATGCTTGAATCGGTGCCCCTCTTGGCACCCTATGCTCAATCGCTGGCTGTCGTTCTCATAGTGATTGTCTTAACCTATTTTTCTATTGTTTTCGGAGAATTGCTTCCAAAACGAATTGGATTGAGCTTCCCGGAAAAAATAGCGATGATCATGGCAGGACCTATGGGAATTATTTCGACCATTACCAAACCATTTATATGGCTGCTGGCTAAAACGAACGACCTATTCCTGCGCCTTTTGGGTATTAAAGAGAATAATGATGGAATTGTATCAGAAGAAGAGATCAAATCAATTATTGCACAGAGTACAACGAGCGGCGAAATACAGGAAATCGAAGAAGACATTGTGAAAAGGGTTTTTGCTTTGGGCGATCGCAAGGCCAATGAATTAATGACCCATCGCTCAGATATTATCTATTTCGATATCCGCGACGGCATAAAAGAAATTTCAGATAAAATGGGTTTGTATCCTCACGCCGCCTATCCGGTAATTGATAATTCTCCCGATAAGTTTTTGGGGATCGTTTCCTCCAGCCATATTTTACCGAAAACCTTTGAAGCCGGAGATTTTAGCCTGAACGATCTGGTTAAGAAACCATTATTCGTTCACGAAAGCATGGCGGTGTACAAAGTCCTGGAGCAATTCAAAGAGCATAACACCCATATCGCTGCCGTGGTAGATGAATATGGTTCCTTTCAGGGTATCTTACTGGTGAACGATGTGGTGGATGCGCTTATTGGAGATATCAGCACTAAAGTCGGAATCGAACCTGCTATCATTCAAAGGGGCGATAATTCCTGGCTCCTCGACGGGCAATTTCCGTTCTATGAATTTGTCCAGTATTTTAACCTTCCAGATACCGATCAAACTGAAGGTTTTACCACGATTGGCGGGTTGATTCTTCACCTCTTACAGCGTTTCCCGGAAACAGGAGAAAAAGTCAGATGGAAGAATTTTGAGTTTGAAATTGTGGATATGGATGATCAGAGGATTGATAAGATATTATTGACGAAGGTCTAAGCCGATCTTTATGGCGTCTAGCACTCAAGCGCCTTGCTTCTGACACGTTCCATATTAACGTCTTTAAACTTTTGCAAAGTTTCCTTTCCGTAGTCCGTAAAATATTCGTGATTCTCAAGCATTAAACAGTTGGTACGTGCCCATTCGATATCAGAATACTGGTTTTCGAAGTAAGTTTCCAGCTCTAAACGCAATGCGTTTTCGTAGCGATGGTAATCCGGCCTGGTAAAATGGTATAAATCAGCATCGCATATTATTTTGGAGGCAATTGACTGGGGATTTTGTGGATAGCGGGTGGCTTCGATGCAATCCAAAACTTGACTAATCGCATTTTCGGGATAATTGTGTTCCTGTAAAAAATCCCTTGCTAACGACTTACTTAGGGTCTCATGGTCAGTGTATAACTGTGAATAACCACAGTCGTGGAACCATGCCGCGATTTCAATGTTATTACGCTGTTCATCCGACAAGTCATATTCTAGAGATATCTCCCTCGCTGCCCGCACCACTTCAAAAGTATGGTCGGCATTATGAAAGGTTAATTCGGGAGACAGATTAACCTTTAAAAATTTAGAAACATGACTTTTAACGGCATCCAGTATTTCTTCGGATGTTAACATAAAAACTTGCATTTTTTATAATTCTAAAATAGCCCACAGGGAAACCCTGTCTCCGTCACCTATAAAACGCTAAGCAAATTCTGCCTTTGAGATAATCATCGGTGTAGTTATAACAAAGGCAATTGATATCGGTTTGTTTTTTTGTGTGAACATAATGTTAAATGCCATTAAACTCCCAGTCGTGCCGGAAAAGCCTCCATTAGCTCCTTTTCTAATTCTTCTCATTTTTTTGATTTTAAGGGTTAATAATTAGGTTAAGTACCGGTATTGCACAAAAATGAGCAGAAGCCGGGGTCAACCGAAATTTTGAGACGAGTTGAGACGAATTGAGACGATTCTGGGACGATTCCGGGAATGGACCGTGGCTTGGTCTCATCTTGCATTCCACAATCAGTAGGCCCACAGCAATTGCAGGCAGACAGATTTCACACAGATTTAAGATAATTCCGAGTGTTCAGTGCCAGGCGTTCGCTTTCTCTTCGGTTTGGTTTCGAAATACGCTGGAGCCCGACGAAGCCGGGGCAGAGAAAAATCGGCTTTTACAGACATCCCGACCGAAAGCGGACCGAAGAAATACCGAAGCCCGACCGAAGACTAAGCGAAGAAATAGCGAAAAAACACCGAAAAAAAAGCAGTAAAACTTCGAAGACAGACCGGAACTGTAGCGGTGCTATAGCAAATCTGTATAGGAGAAGAGTCAGAGAATTACCGAAGACGTGGCGAAGAATTACCGAAAATATTTTAATCCGACGCACCAATTTTACTGAC
>NZ_JBASJU010000151.1:0-8779 GCF_049655485.1 Daejeonella sp. | reverse complement strand
ACTTTCGTGATCTTCTGCTATTATGACTTTTTCAAACATGAATACAATTATGTCACCGGGACTTGTATCTGTACATTTAAGCCCCCGGTCGTGCTTTTACCAAAGATAATACTGCCGCTGATACTCTTAATACGGTTTCCCGTATTACTCAACCCATTCTTAAATACCTGATCTTCACGGATGCCACGACCATTATCATTATAGGTGACATTAATTTGGTCTTTCACCCTTTCAAAGCGGATAGCTACAGAACCTGCATTACTGTGTTTAGTCATGTTAACCATGAGTTCCTGCAGCACATAATAGAGATTATTTCGCTTGTCCTCGTTCAAGCCTTGCCACAGATCCCTGCTGTTCCCAACAATTACCACGCGGGTTTCGGGTGCGGCAAATGACATCAGCATCCCGCTGAGGGAGCTATGATATTCGCTGCTTTCGGTCCGGATACTCATGTCATCATATGAAATATCCCTTGACTTTTCATACAGGTTTTCCATGTCATCGAGGATCCTGTTCCGGTCGACTTGCTCATCATTCTCCAGTTCAGAGATCAGCCGGTATAAGCCGTTTGCCACGACATCGTGAACCTTTTTTGACGTCTTGAGCTGACTTTCCCGGACAGCGTTTGCGGCCTCCAGGGCCAGTCGTTTTTCCCTTCGCCGATGCCAGACAGAAGCGATAATACTGCCGCTGATTATTAGTGTTCCGAGTAAAATGATCAACGAGTTCCTCGTCGTATTTTTCTGCTGCAGCGAAAGGTTTTCGGATTTATGCCGCTCTGTTTCGTACCGGACCAGGGCAAACTGATTTTTGGCGCTATTGCGGGCATTCTGTATACTGTCGTCGAGCACGCGGTAGCGATTAAAGTAGACACGGGAAGCCATCGGCGGACTAAGGGATATCAACTTTTGCAGGGCTTCCAGCTGGTCGTCAAAACCGTTCAGCGATTGCGACAGCTCATACATCTTCTTTGAATACAGCAAGGCACTGTCGGGCTGTTTGGTCAGGAAGTAATCCGTCAAATGTGAATAGCTGGTGATCTCACCCCATCGATCACCAGCAGCAATCCTGTTATTTAATGCCTCACGCAGAGCCGGTTCCGGATTAAAAGCCGGGTTGAACAGCCACCTGGTGTAAGCGTAATTGGAAAGAATCCGGGCACGGCTAATCGTGTCGGTTTCCTTAGCAAGAATTGGCTTGAAAGTCGCTATGGCTTTCTTCAAATCGCCGGACCTCCTGTAAGAATTAGCGATATTATTTTTAAGGATGCGTGTGTAAGCACTGTCGGCCGTAAACTGAAGGCTTTTTGTATAAAACTCTATAGCCTTGTCATATCTTTTCAGGCTGGAACTTGCAATTCCAAGATTATTATAATTCGACACCAGGTACACATGGTCCAGGGGATTTGCTTCGTCGAAATAAGGAATTGCCTCCAAAGAAAGCTCCTGCCCTCCAAAGAAATCGCCGGAATCAGTGGAGATAATGGCCATATTAATCAGGCAAATTCCTGCGGCAAGGCTGTCTTTTTGCTCGAGATAAAGGTCTTTAGCTTGATTGAAGTACAGAAACGCAGAATCTCTGCTGCCGTTGGTTAGATGCTCGTTTGCCGTCGCAAAGAATGGGTTTATGGCCCTTTTTTCGGCCTTTTGAGGCTTGTCGGAACAGGAACAATACAGTAGAACAATAAGTATAACGGATGCGGCTCGTTTCAATTCGGTAGGATTTTACCGAATTTAGAAATTTAGTTTCTATTCAGGCAAATATTAATTTATGATATTATCAGCACATCGCATGTGATGCAAAATTTGTATCTTTCTATATGAATTAAATCTCTCATCCTATGACCTTTAAACATGCAATCAGTTGGTTTGAGATCCCCGCATAGGACCTCAACTGCGCGCAAAAATCAGCTTTTCACTTACCTCTGTCCCAATCGCTATGGTCATTACTCTCGTTTTCAGAGATTAGCCGGTATAATCGTTAGTCAGGACATCAAAAAGCTTATTTAATTGGCTTTAATTCGTCAATCTAATCTCATAATTCAATGTTCCAACTGTGTTATGTGAATTTTTAATAATTTTACAAAGAATTCATAAACTAATCAAAGGAAACTCTATGAAAAAAAACCTACTATTAATTTGTATGTTGTTTTTAACTTTTACCGCGATAGCTCAGAACAGAACTATTTCAGGAAAAGTAACAGCAACAAGTGACGGATTACCATTACCAGGTGTAAGTGTAACCGTAAAAGGCACTAACATAGGTACGCAGACTGATGGAAACGGTAATTTCCAGCTTTCAGCTCCTGCCAGTGCAACTACACTTGTATTCCGCTATCTCGGATTCGAGCAAGTAGAATCGCCGATATCGGCCAACATGTCAATAGGCTTAACAGAAAGCGCGAGTCAGCTTTCTGAAGTAATTGTAACTGGTTATAGCGCTATTGACCGCTCCAAATTTTCTGGCGCAACGGTTAATGTAAGTGGCCAGAAGGTTGCCAAACAACCTCTTGCATCATTTGACCAGGCTTTGCAGGGCGCATCATCAGGCGTAAATGTAACGGCTAGCGGGGGTCAACCAGGACAAAACGCTGTGGTTAGGATTCGTGGTAACGGGTCAATCAATGGAAGTAATGTGCCTTTGTACGTTGTTGACGGGATTGAGATCAACGCTGCAGATTTCCAAACTTTGAATGCGGGCGATTTCGAAAACGTTGAGATCCTAAAGGATGCCATCTCAACAGGTATTTATGGTTCGAGAGGATCAAATGGCGTTATCGTTGTAAATACTAAAAAAGGAAAAACTGGCCAGATTCAATTTAATTATGATGCACAGGTTGGTCAGAGCAGGATGCCGGAAGACAGGCTGATTGTAATGAACAGCACTCAGAAAATTGACTATGAAGTTGCCAGAGGAAATCCTTACGGATGGACAGCGGCCGAACAAGCTGAACTAAAAGCAGTGAATTTTAGCTGGAAAGATGCATTATTCCAGACAGGTAATACTCAGCAACATCAAATCAGTGCCAATGGTGGTACTGAAGCTACTAAGTTTTACGCGTCACTTTCATTCTTAGATCAGGAGGGTATCGTTCAGACTACTGGTTTGAAAAGATATACCGCACGTGCTAATGTGGACAACCGGGTTAAAAACTTCAGATTTGGATTAGGTGTTCAGGGTGGTTTCTCAAACAGAAATAATACCAGCGAATCCAACACCTTCCTGAGTTCTCCGTTAAATGCAATTCGCTGGAGTAATCCTTACGAAAGAGATATCGATCCATTAACAGGTGAATATAACGAATCTGGTGGTGCCAATACTGGCCAGTTAACTTCTGGACAGCCTAATGGTGCAATGGAGTTGTTTTTGAATAGAAACGATGGCAAGCAGCTTAAAGGTCTGGTAACAACCTACCTTGAATATCACATCCCTGCAGTTAAGGGCTTGTTCGCAAGAACCAATTGGGGTGGAGATTATACACAGAATGAATTTGACAACTTTGTAAACCCACGTGTTTCTGGCGCTCAGGCCAGACAAGGTTCCCTGACAAGAGCATTCGACAGGAATTTCCGTTATACGGGTACTACTTCCATCAACTATGGAACAACCATTAATAAACATGATATCAGTGGAGGTTTATTCACTGAGGTTGTAAAGAGTGACTACAGATCCTTTGGTGTTACAGGATATGGTTTTACCAATGGATTTGAAAATGAAGCAGGTATCACTCCTGGTACGGCTACAACACCAAATCTTATCTCGCCAATTATCGGTTCCAGTACTCGGAATGGTATATTCGGTACTCAGAGTGGACTATTATCCTTTTTTGCTTTGGCGAATTACGGATATAACGGCAAATATTTCCTGAATTTGGTAGGCAGAAGAGATGGTTCTTCGAGATTTGGAGCTGGAAACAGATGGGCTAATTTTGGTTCTGTTGGTGCTTCCTGGATGATTTCAGAGGAAGCATTTATCAAGAACATTGATGCAATCAGTGAGCTGAGATTACGTGCTAGTTATGGTTCGACTGGTAATCAGGGTACGGATGATTATCCTACTGCGATCTTTGGTAGAACTACTTATGCTGGTGTTGGTGGATTTACTCCTACTTCTCCAGGTAATACGCAATTAACATGGGAAACCAGTACAACTGCAAACATCGGGTTGGATTTTGGAGTTCTGACCAACCGTATTACAGGTACCGTGGAGGTTTATGATCGTAAAGCAACTGATCAGTTATATAATGTGCCTATCGATCCATCAGCAGGAGGATTTACTTCAATCACCAGTAACTTTGGTTCTTTAAGGAACAGAGGTGTTGAGTTTGCACTTCGTGGTGATGTGATCAGATCTACTTCATTAACATGGAATGTCGGAGGAAATATCTCCTACAATAAAAATGAGATCCTGGATATCCCAACGGATAACGTGATTTCAGGTGTTACGGTGTTGAAAGAAGGTAAACCAGTAAATAGTTTATTCCTTGTTCCTTATGTAGGTGTTGATCCTGCAACTGGAAATGCTTTATATCGTAAACTTGATGGAACAACAACTCCAACATTTAGTGTAGCAGATAAGGTTATTTACGGAACATCTGATGCACCACTATTCGGAGCAATCACAACTGATTTCAGGTTCAAAGGTTTTGATCTTAGTGGTCAGCTCACTTTCTTCCTTGACAGACAGATGTATAATAATGATCTGAACAACATAACCAATCCTGCATATTTCTTTGACAACATGCATATTGATGTGTTAAACGAATGGAGAACTCCGGGTCAGATTACCAATGTGCCAAGACCAAGTGCTTCAGGTGGTAATACGTACCAGTCGCAAACAACCAGATTTTTGGAAGATGCTGATTTCTGGAGATTGCGTAATGTAACTTTGGGTTATACTGTTCCTAAATCTGCTTTAGATGCAGTAAAGGTCAGAGCAGCACGGATTTTTGTTCAGGGACAAAATTTATGGACTTCAACTCAATTCAGGGGCTTTGACCCTGAGGCTACTGGAACATCTCTAACTGGTGCTCAGTATCCTGCATTGAAGCAAGTAACTCTTGGTTTATCACTAGGTTTTTAATTTTAAATAGAAAATATTATGATCAACATATTAAAACGTACTTCAATCTTATTACTTGCAGGCCTGCTGACCACGCAAGGTTGTAAGGAAGAAGACATTATCGAACTTCAACCGGAGTTTTCCCTGGATGCGGTGAATAACCCGTCTACCCTTGCACAGGTTGAACAAGTGTTAGACGGAGCTTATGCCAATTTCCGTGCAGCCGATTATTACGGTTCCGGAAGTGGTACAGGCGGTGGTGCAGCCATGATGCCTGATGTATTGAGTGATAATCTTTATGAGACTACTCTGACTTTGGCAAATTCCAGAGCTATGGCAGATTGGACCTTTCAGCAAAATACACCTCAGATAAATAACATATACAATGCCATGTATAAGGTAATATCTGTAGCCAATATTGTGTTGAGAGATGTGGATAAATTCGCTACTCCGGCTAACCAGAAAACAATCAACCGTATTAAAGGTCAGGCACTAACTATCAGGGCACTCGCACACTTTGATTTATTCAAATATTTTGCGAATAACTACGACCGGAACAGCACAACTACTCTGGCATTGTATTATAATAAGACTTTCACGGTATCTGCTGATGAAAAACCATCCAGAGTATCTAATAAAGTATATTATGATGAGCTGTTTGCTGATATGACTGCTGCTGAACCGCTTTTGTCAGATGTTGATAAGGCCATAAATTCTGTAAGTCTTGTTACTCGTCCACGGCTAAGCATTACTGCACTTCATGTTCTTAGAGCACGGGTTTCTTTATATGCCGGATTATGGGCAGAAGCTATAACAGCTGCCAACAAAGGTATTGCAACAGCGCCCGCTCTTGTAAGCAATCAGACTACCTTCAGCGGGATGTATAATGGTGCCGCTGCAGGTGAAGCAATCTGGAACGTTCAGTTTGATGCTGGCCAAAGCGGACCAACATTCCTGGTATTCTTTGCAACTAATAATCGTAGTTATTTCAGACCTGCTCTTGAAGTTGCTACTATCGCCGGTACTACAGGCCTGGTTCAAAGCAATGACATTAGATACTCGGCTTATTTCACCCCCATCAGCGGAGGATTGGCCTTAACCAAGTATAGAGGAAAAGGTACAGTTTCTGATGGAAATGCAAACTTCCTTGCGATGAAAACAGGAGAATTATACCTGATCAGAGCAGAAGCATACGGTAGAAATAACCAGGATGTTTTAGGAATGAACGATCTTAACGCATTAAGAACGGCAAGAATTTCTAATTATGTTCCACAAGTATTAACAGGAGCTGCATTACAAACTGCCATAGCTGACGAAAGAAGACGCGAACTTATCGGCGAAGGCCATCGTTTCTTTGATCTTAAGCGTACTACCAGAACAATCACCAGAGGAAGCACATGCGGAAATATTGCACTTTCACCTGCAGGTAAATGTACTTTGGCTCCTACTGCCAGAGAATGGACATTCCCTATTCCTGAAGCCGTTACGAACGCCAATCCGAACATGGTTCAAAATCCAGGCTGGAACTAATACCTGGCTGGAAAATAATACAAGGGCGCCCCAAAAAGGCGCCCTTTTTCATTTACAACCCCCCAACAACCAACAACCAACAACCAACAACCAACAACCAACAACCAACAACCAACAACCAACAACCAACAATCAACAACCAACCCCAACCCCTAACTCACCATCAAATAATCCTTCATCACCCTTAAACTTTTAATTCATAACTTACCTTAAGCAAATCATGCTACCATTCAATCCTACATCTATGTTCACAGCAGAACAAATTAAAGCAGCCCATAGCAAGGTAAAATCCGGCGCTGACTTCCCGGCATACATTCAGGACATCAAAGCCTTAGGTGTAACAGGCTATGAAAACCGGTATTGAAAAATGGGAGGTATCTAAGGGAGAGATTACCTGTACTTATTTCGATATTGGTGGGAATGTGGTTTTGGTGGAGAGGATACCGACGTAAGGAAGTTGTACGTTTTACGTAGTACGTTTGGGCGTCGAATCAACCCGGGCATTATCCTTGTTCTTTGCTCCTTGTTCTTTGTTCCTTGTTCCTTGTTCTTTGCTCCTTATCCCTTCTTTCATTTCCTCCCAAATAAATTTTATCTTCATATACAATGAACTCCACAGAAAGGATATACAAAATGACCTTCTCCAGCGTGTACCCCATGTACATCCAAAAGGCTGAGAAAAAAGGCCGGACAAAAGAAGCAGTCGACACCATTATCTTTTGGCTCACTGGCTACGATGCCCAATCCCTTCAGGATCAAATCAACCGCCAAACTACCTTTGAAACCTTCTTCGAAGAAGCACCGCAACTTAACCCCAACGTCACCAAAATCACTGGCATGATTTGCGGGTACCGCATTGAAGAAATTGAAGATCCGCTAATGAAAAAGGTGAGCTATTTAGATAAACTGGTAGATGAGTTAGCAAAGGGCAGGGTGATGGAAAAGGTACTACGAACATAGATTCCATTTGATTCTAACCGTTTATCGGGCATCTTTGCGCCCTTTGCGTGTACTTTGCGTTCTTTGCGTTTAAGTTTCGTACGGTAAGTTTAAACGCAGTTCCTTATTTCTTTTTCTTCCCTCTCCCTTTACCTTTCCCCTTCCCCCTCTGCACCGGTTCATTATTCGCCAAATTATCCAACGAATCCTGAACCCTATTCTCATTCAACCTGTCCGTAACCAAAATAGAATCCGCTATCCTTTGGTTTTCAGCAGCCAGAGCAGCCGAATCAGCAGGGTCAACTCCGGTCGACTTCAGGCTTCTATATCCTGCAAATAAGGCCAGGAATATTAAAACGAAAACCGCAGCTATAATGAGAGGCTTCTTGAAACTTCGTGCAGGTTCGGGTGCCGATAGAGACACCAGATCTTCTTGTGGAATTTCCGCTGAACCTGCTAAGGGTGCTTTAACAGGTCTAGCGGTTATAGCTGGCACAGCAGCTTCCACTGGTACAGCCGTCGCAAGAGGCACCGCTGCAGCAAGCGGAATATATGCAAAAGCTTCTTTCGAAGAAATGCTTTTCGCGATAGCCTCATGTAGTTCCACGCCATCGCGGAAGCGGTTTACGGGAAGCTTTTCCAGGCATTTAGCAACAATGGCCAGCAGCCAGGATGGAATCTGCATCTCCGCATTTATTTTACTCTCGTCCCAGCTCTCCGGCAAATTAGATTTACGGGTCTCTGATAGATCAGGTACCGCTGTCTCCATGTGAGAGATCATTACCGCATTGCGGGAAGTTTCACTGCCATTATTTAATGGAAAGGGGACATTTCCCGCCAGCAGTTCATAAATTATGATACCAAAGCTGTACACATCCGATTCCAAAAGCATTTCCCCCTCATTCTGTTCGGGAGCCATAAACTCGATAGCACCGGCATGCCTTAAACTGGTCCGGCGCTGTTCATCCGACATAATCGAAAGTCCGAAATCCAGCAACATGTACTTATCGGTCCGCAGGTTTAATTTGACATTATTACTTTTGATATCGCCATGCTTTACCCCCACCTTATGGCAGTGGGCTATCGCAGCTGAAAGTTGCTCAGCTACACGTATGGATTCAGTAATTGTGAACACTTTATTATCCGGCACCAGCAACATATCCTGCAGATCGGGCCCCTCTATAAACTCCATTTCAATAAAAGGCAGGGAACCGCTCTCGGTAATACCCGAACTTAGGATTTTAACAAC
>NZ_JBASJU010000150.1:0-9081 GCF_049655485.1 Daejeonella sp. | reverse complement strand
ATGTTGGATTTTGATCTCGCAATATTGTACCAGGTAGAGACCCGATCTTTAAAACAGGCTGTGAAACGTAATATCCTACGATTTCCGGCTGATTTTATGTTTCAGTTAACCAAACAGGAATGGCAGGAGCTTATCACAATTTGTGATAACCTAACCCCGACGGCTAAATTTAGCCCTTCAACCCCTTTTGTTTTTACCGAACAAGGTGTGGCTATGTTATCAAGCATATTGAATAGTGAAAGAGCGATTCATGTAAATATTCAAATCATACGAATTTTTACCCGATTGAGATTAATGCTTACTGACAACACAGAGATACGTTTAGAGGTGGAAAAGATCAAAAACAAATTAGACAATCAAGACAAAAACATGGAAATTGTATTTCGTTATCTTGATGAATTGCTTGAGAAAAAGGAACGTCCTCTTCCACCTAGAAAACGAATTGGCTACAAACCGGATGAATTGTAACTTTTATTATTCAAACGGACTTTCAGCCATCTTTTGGTAAGCCACCCATCTCTTAGTGAATGAAGGTGTCAAGAGAGCATGGAATAAATCGGACAGAAGAATGAGGGAGAATTCATGCCGTGAAAGCTCTTTACTCCTGAAATGAGCGGGAGACCTTTGCTGCAATCAAAAGGAGCAGAATATATTTTAGCTTCTAACCGGAGTTTGGCTATAGATAATTATAAATAATTGTATTTGGGCGTTCGGGCGGGCTTTTCGTTGCAATCTTTTTGCCGATAGAGACAAAAAGGATTTACACTGCAATCCCTAACGCGAAATCCGACAACTGTTTCATGGAAATTAAATATAACGCCTAACAGATATCTAATCTCTATTTTTTTAATCGAACTCGGACGGCAATAGACGCTCTGAAGTCTCCATATGTGCTGGAGTTTTTAAACCATAGTGAAAGTCATAGATATGTTGTTTGGTTCTGTTCTTTGTACGGGATGACTATGCTATCGAACTGGTTCGTCAACGTTATAATGTCCGTAGTTATATTCGATGTGGAAACATGTGGAAATTTCTTTGAGAAGGAATTAAGACAATAGATATATGGAAGCATCTTCAGAGGCCATTCGGTATGAAACCGCGCCTGTAAGTCTCCCATTGTTGGTAGTTGGAAACAATTGAAAAGAATAGAGATCTCTAAGTAAAAAGATGAATTAAAACTTTAAATAAACTTGTTTGAAAATCTCACAATGTTATATGGCAAAAAAACTATTATTGTCTTTAGGTTGTTCAATTAATACATTTCAATAAGAATTGTTGATTATTTTTATACCGTATTTTATAACAAAACAAAATAATGCTTAAAAAAAAGGGATCAGATAGTGGTTCGGTGTCTGATCTCCAATTTCCAATTGTAGGCATCGGGGCATCTGCCGGGGGATTGGAAGCAGTAAGCCTGTTTTTACAGGCTATACCGGAAAAATCAGGTATGGCCTATGTGTTTGTGCAGCATTTAAACCCTGAACATGAAAGTGCCCTTCCTGAAATTTTACAAAAGTCCGCAAAGATCCCCGTACATCAGATCACTGACGATATTCATCTTGAACAGGATAACTTTTATATCATTCCGGCAAATAAAATAGTTACCGCTACAGACGGGGTACTCAAACTCGCCCCCTTGAACGATAAACACCATAAAGTAAAGGTTATTGACATATTTTTTTCCTCGCTGGCAGTAGTCCATCAGAGCTATGCTGTTGGGATCGTTTTGTCGGGCATGCTGAACGATGGTACGCTCGGTCTCCAGGTCATCAAGACACATGGGGGTATCACTTTTGCACAGGATGAGGCCTCTGCGGCATTCGATGACATGCCCAAAAACGCTGTTCGGATCGGCGCCGTTGATTTTGTGTTTCCGCCTGCAAAGATAGCAGAACATCTTTTGACCATTAACCACCCTTTTCATGCCGATTATTCAAAAAAGGAGATAGCAAACACAGTTCCGGAACAGGACGAACAAATTTTTAAGCAGTTGCTCACCGTGCTGCGGGTACGCCGCGGCGTTGATTTTACTTATTATAAGCCAAGTACCCTAAAGCGACGGATCATCAGGCGCATGGCATTGAACAATATAAATAAACCCGATGCTTATTTGAAGTTCCTGCGCGAAAACATGGACGAGCAGGACGCCCTGTACAATGACATGCTGATCTCCGTTACGAATTTTTTTCGTGACCAGGCAAGCTTCGAGCTTCTCTGCAATACTATATTTCCCGCCTTAGTGGAGCAAAAAGATGCAAACGAGCCGTTGCGCATCTGGATCGCCGGCTGTGCTACGGGTGAAGAAGCCTATTCTATGGCCATCTGTTTACAGGAACAGTTGGGCGACAAAGCGGCGGCTATGAAAATACAGATTTTTGCGACCGATATTTCTGAGACGGCGATCAACAAAGCACGGACGGGAATTTACCGCCCCTCAGATCTGGAAGGACTGTCTGCATCTCGATTGGCTCAGTTTTTCACCAAACTGGATGGTAGCTACCAGGTGAATAAAATCATCCGGGACATTTGTGTATTTGCACACCATAATCTGCTAAAAGATTCTCCATTTTCAAAGATAGATCTAATCAGCTGCCGAAACGTAATGATCTATCTGGAACCGGTTTTACAAAAACGAGCACTGACAACCTTTCATTATGCGCTGAATGAACAGGGGTTCTTAATGCTCGGCAAGTCAGAGAATATTGGCGGCCAGACCGATATGTTCGCTCCCTATAATAGCCAGGAAAAAATTTTTAAACGCAAGGGCGGCAGGGGGCGCTTTATGCCCGTAACCTCGCAGGGTGGGGAACAAAATTTTAAGGACATTGATAAAAGCGGCCAAAAAGAAAGCGGTACACACGATGTGTTTAAACTAACAGATAATATCGTTATTGCCACCGCGCCTGCGGGCGTTCTGGTGGGCGAGCAGTTTGATATTGTTCAGTTTCGCGGCGCTACGGAAACCTGGCTTGTTCCGCCTCCGGGAAAGGCTAGCCTTAATGTATTAAAGATGGCACGTGAAGGCCTGGCCTTTGAGTTGCGCAATTTATTGCACCTGGCCAAAAGAAGCAGCGCCCCGGCTAAAAAAGAAAATGTTCTGTTCAATTTAAACGGTGAGCAACATTATGTAAACATTACCGTCTGGCCCATTATAGATGCAGACGATCCCCATTACCTGGTTCAGTTTGAAAAAGAAGCTGCCATCTTGCCCTCCTTACCCTCCGGTAAAAAGAAAAATTCCGCCAAAGACCCAAAAGATATCCGGATAGCGGAACTGGAACAGGAACTGATGCAAAACCGCGCGGACATGAGAACAATCACCGAAGAGCAGGAAGCGGTTAACGAAGAATTACAGAGTTCCAATCAGGAACTGCTTTCCAGCAGCGAGGAATTGCAAAGCCTAAATGAAGAACTTGAAACCTCAAAGGAAGAACTGCAAAGCACTAACGAGGAAATAACGATTGTTAATAATGAACTTATCAACAGGAATGATCAACTAAATAATGCCCGTCTTTATACGGAAGGCATTATTAATACGATACGTGATCCGCTTATCATACTTGATGCGGATCTGAAAGTGAAACGGGCAACAGACGGATTTTACCATAAATTTAAAGTCACTGAAAAAGAAACAGAAGGGCAATATTTCTATGAATTGGGTAACCGGCAATGGGATATTCCCGTACTTCGGGAATTACTGGAAAATATTGTCCCGCAAAAGAAAGTGCTGGTCGATTATGAGGTTTCTCATGTTTTTCCTGGTATAGGACGCAAAATAATGTATTTAAATACCCGTCTTCTGGACAATGTACACGGAGATCAACTGATCCTGATGGCCATAGAGGATATCACCGACAGGCGGAAGATCGAGGAAGGCCTGACGGAAGTAGAGCAATTATTTGAGGAAAGCAGGGAAAGGTTAAAAATGGCTGTTGATGCAGCCGATATTGGCATCTGGGACTACCAACCATTGACCGGTGACCTAGTATGTGACAATGGGTGTAAAAAGATGTTTGGCCTTGTGCACACTGCTGAGATTGACTATCCGGATTTTATAACTATGATCCATCCCGATGATAGGAGCAACATAGAAGAATATTTAAAGCAAATCGTTTCCGGAAAAAATAAAGAAGAATATGAAAAGGAGTTCCGTATTCTGGAAACGGGTAAGCAAAAGCAGAAATGGATAAGATTTAAAGGGAAGGCTTATTTTAATTCTAGTGATGCTGTTAACCGGGTGATCGGAGTCTTAATGGATGTTACTGTGCAAAAACAAGCAGAGGAACAAACCCGTCAACTTTTAAAGCAGAAAGATGATTTTATCAGTATTGCGAGCCACGAACTTAAAACCCCTATTACTACGCTAACTATTTCGTTGCAGATTCTGGATAAGATGAAGGATAACCCATCTAAAGTATTACCGTCACTGGTTGAGCGTGCCAATAAAAGCTTGAACAAAGTAAATATATTAATAAGCGATCTGCTTAGTGTAACCCAGTTTAATAAAGGGGAGGTTAGTCTGAATAAATCCTTAATGATGTTGTCTGAGATTATAGAAGATTGTTGTGCACATATCCGTGCCGAAGGCATTTATTCTATAATAACAAAAGGTGATATGAATCTGCGAGTTAGAGTGGATGTACAACGGATAGAACAGGTCATTGTGAATTTCGTGAACAACGCTATTAAGTATGCCCCTAATTCAAAAGAAATTTTGATCACTATTGAAAAAATAGGTGATATGGCCAAGGTATCTGTTATCGATAAAGGTATCGGTATCCCTGCCGACAAAATTCCGCACCTGTTCGACCGCTATTTCCGGGTGGATAGTAGCGGAAGCCAATACTCAGGCTTAGGCCTTGGGCTGTATATCAGTGGAGAAATCATAAAAAAGCACGGGGGTAAAATTGGTGTGGATAGCGAGGTCGGAAAAGGTTCAGCTTTTTGGTTTAGTATTCCTATCGACTCCGATTAATCCTGGATGGGTGAAATCCAAGATATTAATGGGAGGTTCTACTGATTAAGGGAAGCTTTACTCGTCGACTGTAAAAGATCAGCAATCACATCCTGCAAATAATTTATATCAAAAGGTTTATTAATGTAGTCGTCTGCAAAACAATCTTTAGCAATTTTTTCCAAACCTGTTGAAGCGGAAAAAATAACAACAGGAATATGTTTCGTGGCCTGTTCTGTTTTTAAAACTTTACATAGCTGATGTCCACTTGTGCTCTCTAACCAGTCATCTAACAAGATCAGATCAGGGTTTACCTGCAACACATCATCTAAAATATTTGCCGTTAACGATGCAACCACTTTGTAGCCAATTTCTTGCAACAGAAATTCGGTAAGATCGAGGATATCCTGATCATCATCAATTATTAAAATTTTCTTTTTCATAGTTAGGAGAATATGAAAATAATAATAAAAAGATAAAAAATCACTATCATCGAAATATTTCCTTGTAATATTAGAAAGTCCTGGTGTAATTCAATAAATAAACAACCGCAATCTCTTAATTTCCAAAATCTTATGAACTCGTACTACAGGATCAAAGACTTGTGGTAACAACAATTCCAACGCTATAGATCATCCGATTTCTGGTCCTTTAGTCATGTCGATTAGATCAAAACACACAACTCATGTTCAGGTTGTGTATTACTGGAATAAATGATACCCTCCTTTGTAGTTCCAAAATCTTGAACTATGACAGCAATATCTCAACAAGGCAAGGGGGTCAGATCCCTCATCCCTACCAAAGACCAGTTATTAACTCTGGGAGACCTCGAAGATTTCAAAGATGAAATGCTAAATGAACTGAAGCGTATCATTAAAGAATGTATTGGACAGCCAGGAAAGAAATGGTTAAAATCTAGTGAGGTTAAGAAGCTCCTTGGAATTTCACACGGTTTTCTTCAAACACTAAGAGACACAGGCATACTCCCCTTCTCGAAAATCGGAGGAGCTATCTATTATGATATTGAGGATATTTGCTTGATGATGGAGTCTCATAAAGTAACTAAGGAAGATCTTTTTGTTGTGAAATCGTCATGATAAAAGAACCGTTAGTCGCTAAACCAACAATCCACCAGGCAACGATTTACTTCATTCAGAAGGGCTTCGAAGCTATAGATGCCGAGCAATTTTTCAGGGAGTATAGTAACCGAAATTGGAAGGGCAGTAAGGGGATTCCGGTTAAAAATTGGAGAGCGAAAGCGCTTGACTGGATGTGGCAAAGACAAAGAATTTGTCCCTATTTGAGAACTAAAGCAAAGTTATTTATCTGATGATTGGAAGGATCACTGTATGGAGTAGACCGCCTCGTTGAAGCAGTCAGCAAGATGTACATTTGTTACACAAATGGATCTTGCTCCTCGCTCCAAAGTCGGTCGGCGGTCATAAATAAAATCCTCCGAAGTCGGATTTTTAAAGATTAAGATCATGGCTAAGAAAGAAGTACACAGAACGAAATGGGTAAACATTCGTCTAACACCAGACGAATTTAAAGTAATCAGCGACCGCTTTCAAAAGAGCATGTTTCGGAAGATCAGTGAATACACCAGGGAGGTATTATTAGAAAAAAAAATCCAGGTAGTTTATCGTGACCAGTCCTTGGATGACATACTTGAAGAGCTAATTCAATTGCGTAAGGAACTTAACTATGCTGGTATAAATTTCAACCAGGCTGTGAAGAAATTGAACAGTGTTAGTGAGATGCCGGAGGCTCACCTATGGCAATCAATGCTAACTGTTTCAAGAGATCAGTTGGAGCCCGCCATAAAGGAAATCAAAGAACGGATTCATTTATATTCAGACATATGGTCTCAAAGATCATCAGCGGAAAAAGCTTAATTGGAGCGTTAAAATACAACGAAAATAAAGTCGCCCAAGACAAAGCAGAATTGATCTGGGAAAACAAGTTTCAAAAGGATGTCCATCTATTAAATTTTGACGACAAACTTTCACGGCTCAAAAAATTAGCCTCAAAAAATACAATTACAAAAACTAATACAATCCATATCTCCTTAAATTTTGCTGTGGATGAAGAATTGGAAAAAGACAAAATGACCCAGATTGCGATTGACTATATGGAAGGAATTGGATTTGGAGATCAACCATACCTTGTTTATAAGCACAATGATGCTGGCCACCCGCATATTCATATTGTAAGCACTAATATCAAAACTACCGGTGAACGAATACCTCTACACAATTTGGGCCGGACAAAATCTGAAGAGGCTCGTAAAATCATTGAGCAGCAATACGGTCTAGTACCAGCCAGCAGAGTTGAAATTCAGAAAGCGGAACAAACTCAGCTAAGGAAAGTGGTTTACGGCAAGGATGATACTAAGCGTGCGATATCTAACGTCGTCCGTGGGGTTATCAGCAGCTATAAGTTCACAAGCTTGCCGGAGTTGAATGCTGCTCTAAGTTATTACAATGTTACAGCAGACCGGGGATCAAAAGAATCACGCATGTATGCAAAAAACGGTTTACTCTACTGGGCTTTAGATAGTGGCGGTAAAAAAACCGGCATTCCCATTAAAGCGAGCAATATATACGGGTCTCCAACATTGAAAACGCTGGAAGTAAAATTCAATATCAATCAAACTCTGCGCACTCCTTTCAAGGAGACACTAAAGAAAAATATTGATCGACTCCTATCTGTGAAAGCAAGTGAGTCTGGTTTCAAACAAGCTTTACAGCAAAAGGGTATTGAGGTAATCTACCGTAAAAATGACCAGGGACGTTTATATGGAGTAACTTTTGTAGATCATAAATCAAAGGTTGTTTTTAATGGAAGTGATTTGGGAAAAGCTTATAGCGCAGCGGGCCTAAGCAATTGGTTTACATCTCCGGAGCTTAATAAGCCGGCAAATACTATCAAGTTTAGACATCCTGACGACTCAATAAAAGCATCACAATGGTCGAATACCACCTTCAATCAAAACCCAGATCAGCCCTCCCTCATTGATGATTTATTAAAATCCGAGTATCAAGAGGACAATATGCCAGACAGTCAACTCAGAAGGCGTAAGAAAAAGCGAAAAGTAACTCATTAAAATTTATTCAACATGGCTACAGGGGAAAATGAGCAAGGTTTAAGGAAAATCATGGATTTCACAAGAATGTTATCCATATCGATCTTAGCAATTCACATCTATTTAGCTTGTTTCTCATGGTTCAGAGAAATTGGATTTAACAGCAGCATCACGGATAGGCTGGCAGACAATTTAATGCATACCCGAGTTTTTGCATCGGGTTTGTTGGCAAAATCCAGTGCCTTACTGTTGCTTTTGATATCTCTTATAGGAGTGAAAGGCCGGAAAGATGAAAAATCAACTCAGCATAAATGGATAGTCTGGGCGCTGATAGGCATTGGTCTATACTTTGGCTGCAATTTCATAGGAGAAATATTCCGGACTATAATTATCAAGTCGGTAATATATATTTTAACATCCTCTTTGGGTTATATCCTCATCCTAACCAGTGGAACAAGGCTATCCCGATTTCTCAGGCTAAATTTAACCGGCGATATATTCAATAGTGAAAACGAGACCTTTCCCCAGGAAGAGCGCAAAATCGAAAATGAATATTCAATCAATCTTCCGGCACGATATAAATACAAAGGCAAAATCAGGCAGAGCTGGATAAACATTATCAATCCTTTTCGAGGGCTATTGGTACTTGGAACTCCCGGATCAGGTAAATCCTATTTCGCTATTCGGCATATCATTACGCAGCATATTACCAAGGGATTCAATATGTTCATTTACGATTTTAAATATGATGATCTGACCCGAATTGCCTACAATACCCTTCTGAAAAGCAGGAATCCAGCGAAGTTCTATGTAATCAACTTTGAAGACTTATCCCGTACCCATCGCTGTAACCCACTCGACCCGGAAAGCATGACTGATATCACTGATGCTACCGAAGCTGCAAGAACAATCATGCTTGGTTTAAACAGGGAATGGATCAAGAAGCAGGGAGATTTCTTCGTGGAATCCCCGATTAATTTTGTAACAGGGATCATCTGGTATCTGAAAAAATACCGAAACGGAGCCTTTTGTACCTTGCCTC
>NZ_JBASJU010000149.1:0-8160 GCF_049655485.1 Daejeonella sp. | reverse complement strand
GTCCATAACAAAGCCAATTATAACAAGATCATGAGTTTGACAGCAAGCATGAACGACAGTAGTCTTCTAAAGTCTTATCTGCAGGGCTATGTATCAGCAAGAAGTGCACAAAACGACCGTGCTATCGACTATCTTTTAAAAAGGCCTAAAGGAAGAGATTACATGAATTTCCCGGTTCTCAACTATCATTTGGGAAATGCCAAATTAAACCGGGGAGATAATGATGCTAACATATACCTGATAAATTACCTGAAAGATTATAAAGGAATCAATTATGTGAAAGATGCATACCTAAAACTGGCTTACTACTTTTACCTGCGGGGTGACAATGCCAAATACGCTACTTTCGTGAAGATGGTTAAAACTCAGGGAAGCCTCTATGACGAAAAAGACAAGCAGGCCCTTAAAGAAGCCAATGAAGTGGCGCCAAATAAAGATCTCTTGCAAGCCCGTCTTTATTTTGATGGAGGATATTACCCCAAAGCGCTTGCCGAGCTGACTGGCAAGGATGCTTCCGATTTCAAATTGAAACGTGATCAAATTGAATATTTCTACAGATTGGGGCGAATTTATGATGAGTCAGGTCGCGACACCGATGCGATTGGCAACTACCAGAAAGCGATCAATGCAGGCAAACTCACATCGTATTACTATGCAGCAAATGCGGCATTAAGTATTGGGAACATCTACGAGAAAAGAAGTGATAAATCGAAAGCATCTTCTTTTTACAAACAGGCGATCGCGATGAAGAATCATGAATATGAGAATAGTATTGAGACTAAGGCGAAGGATGGGTTGAAGAGAATGGGGCACTAGAACCAAGAGCCAGGAACCAAGAACTAAGACTAACACACAGAGTAAAGAACTAAGAGCCCGGTCGGCTAGTCTTCGAACGTAAAGCGGAATTGTTTTTTGACCGCGGCTTTATGATGGGCGTTTATTTGTTCACCGAGGGTTTCAAATTTAAAATCATGGTTTGTGCCACAGTCGAGCATGTGGAAAAAGACTGATGGTCGAAGGCTTTCAAAGTATTCGATGAGGTTACTGCTCCAAATCAACTGACAATCCCCTTTAATCTTTGAGACAATATGGTTGATGCCATCTTTCATGACAATAAGGCGAACATGATTGGATTCAAGATTACCCTGAGGATACATTAAGACTACATTGCCGGGAGTATTTAATAACTCAGATGCATAGGCCAGGCTTTCGTTCACTGTTGTAGTTCCCGGAGCGACTGAAAAGCACCCAAAATACTTTAGCCAGGGATTCATCTCCATCTGCTTTTTCAAAACCATAATGTAAAAGCCCTTCAGCTCCTGTTTTTTGTGAATGGCATTCCAACAGAGATAGGCAGCCCAAAAACCATCCCAGAAGCTGAAATGGTTGCACATTAGGAGACAGGAATGGTCTGGTCTAATATCCACCTCGCTAATTCGCAATTTATTGAAGCGCCTTCTTAAAAACCAGCTTAGGAATTTGCCAGTAGCCCTTATCAGCCAAGGTATTTGTTTTGCTTTAATGATCATGAATTATCCGTGAAAGAGCCTGTGCAAAGTTAAGATTGATCATGTCATGATTTTCATTTATTACAAGCTGCCTGGCCAGCTTGATCTTTGGAATTATGGCCTTGCCGATTGCCGGTGGATAATTCCTATCGCGCTCACCGAAAATAAACACACTCCTTATTTGATATTGATTAAGGTTAGCAATAAACTTTTCCGCATTAAGGGTTAAAAAACGCATAAAACTTGCGCTTGCATAAAAGCTAAATCGAAGTTCCGGGGTCCCGACTTCCTTGAAAAGTATATCGTAGCCTTTCTGGTCAATGATTTTTATCTTTTTCAAAACGAATAAAAGTCGCGACATACTGGTATCACTCAGTGCCATCCGCTCCAAAACCTTGTTCCCGATTCGGTTCCCGCTTAAAAAAGTAAGGATCTTGCCCGGCTTTAAACTTGACGGAGCTGCGATAAATAATTCCTCAAGGTATTCCGGCATTTCTTCCACAAGGCTTGTCGCATAATGTGATCCCATGGAATAGGCAATAATCGAAAACCGATCAACTCCGGCATCTTTACAAAAGTCTTTAAATAAATCAGCAAGTTGACCTTTTGAGATGCCCCTCTTTACTGCTTCCACACTTTGATCTGTCAATTTAGTTTTCTTGTGAAAAAACAAGTCGAAACCATAGAAAGTATAGTGATCACCCATAGTTTCTTCCAGCACTTTAAACTGCCTGCCATGCATACCATAACCATGAAAGCAAAACATGCTTTTAGGGCCGGTGCCGAAACGATAGTAGTGCATCTCGACCAGATCATTAGAAAAGTAATGACTAGTCATTTTTTCGTTTTACTAGGACGATAGCAAAGACGTAATCCCCGTCGTGCGTGATACTCAAGCTGATTTCCAGGTCAGAATAGTCTTCGGGCATATTAACCTGTGGTATGCCTGCTATTTTGGAACGGATAATCTCGATATTCTTAAATGCCAGGGGCTGTTTATACAATTGCTTAACCGCTTTGTAAACAGCTTCCTTGGCTGCCCAGGTGGATGCATATCTGAGAATTGCTTGATCAAACTGTTCGCAATACTCCAGCTCATTTAAAGTATAAACTTTGCCTTTAAAAAGCTCATTAAAGGATTTCGAAAAGTCGGGCACAAACACAAGGTCGTTGCCTACGGCGAAATCCTGCAGGGCTAAAGCTAAAACCGAATCTTTAATACTATTCTTCATCGATTGCAATTCCCATAATATTAAATCCACCGTCGACAAAATGGATATTCCCGGTTACTTTGGACGAAAGATCAGAAAAATAATATAAGGCCGTATCAGCCACATCGCCTGCCGTTATGTTTCCAAGCGGTGCTGTCAATTTACCTATTTTGCGGAGTTTTCGAACGCCATTTATCCCACCAGAAGAAGTGGTCATCACTAAGCCTGCGGATATTGCATTGACCCTAATCCCGCTTTTGCGGAAATAACTTGCCAGGTACTGCATGATGTTTTCAAGGGCTGCTTTATTTACTGCCATACCCGCGTATCCCGGAAAAACACGTTGTGAAGCGTTATAGGAAAGGGTTAGAACCGAAGCATTTTTTGCAAATAATGGCTCAGCAACTCTGCAAATCCTCAGCAAAGAGTAGGCACTGATATTAAAAGAGTCCATAAGATCCTCAAAAGGAATATTAATGTAAGACGGGGCTGCCTCATCACTTCCTGGTAAACTGTAGCACATGACGTTCTGACTTGCAAAGGCAACGCCATGGAGGATGTAATCAATTGGCCCTAAACCCTGGTATATTTTGTCCAGAAATTGTTTAATAGCTTCTTCATCACGAATATCCACATGGTCTGCATACGTTACATCCATGCCATGTGCTTCCATAAGATGGAGAACTTCTTCCCGGGTTTCCGGAAGATAATTCATTACCACCTTACAACCCGACTGATGTAATTTGAGCGCTACATGGAATGCTATCGAACTATCATTCCTGACCCCGAATATTACCGCTACTTTGCCTTTATTGTCGATCATGACTAATCTTTTGATACCAGCATCGCGCTATTGGTTCCGCCGAAACCATAGTTCAAACAAGCAATTGTATTTATTTCCTTTTTGAAGCTCTGCATGGGCAGCAAATGCCTGAAATTCTGCAGCGGAGCATTAGGCCCATCCCAATTAGGTGATTTCTGGATATTTTCAAGTTCAGGATTAAGATCAATAGAATTTAGACAGGGCAATACCGCTTGTTCCTTAAGCATAAGTATAGCTGTGATGAACTCCACTGCACCAGCCGCTCCAAGCATATGTCCAAATTGAGATTTTGGAGCTGAAATATGAAAACCATCTTCTCCTAATACATCGACAACACTGAGCAGCTCAATTGGATCACCTGCTGGCGTAGATGTGCCGTGAACTTTTACAACGTCTGGCTTAATTTCTGAACTTCCCAGCAGGCCTTTCCAAAGCCTTCGCTGACCGCCGAACGAAGGATAAAACATATCTCCATCTCCGTCAGAATTATTAAAATAACTATCGATGACACCAAGTATATTAGCGCCCCGGGATTTCGCAGAGTTATACTCTTCCAGACAAACAATACCCGCTCCAAATGAACATACAAAACCATTCCTCTTCATATCAAAAGGCCGTGAACTTTCTTCGGGAGCAAACCCGCGGCTTAAAACCTGCATGCCGTCAAACCCGAATAAGGTTTCAATGGAGGTGGTTTCAATTCCCCCAGCAACGACGCGGTCCTGCATCCCAAATTTTATCAGGCGGTAGGCGTAACCAATATTACCTAAACCTGTAGCACAAGCTGAAACGACAGCTTCGCATACGCCGCGGTTTTTAATCAGACAGGAAACATTTGCAGCTTCACGGTAAACCATTGCCCGGTCAACGGTGTGTGCTCCAGCAGAACGCGATTTTCCCCCTACTTCAAAGATATGGTGCCATGCGGGCCGCAGCAGTGCATGTCCGCAACCACCTGAACCTAAAACCACACCTGTTTTTTCGGACTGGGTTTCTTCGACAGACCAGCCAGCCATCCTGATCGCGTCCATGGTACCAAGCATAGCCCATATACTCCCCATATCCGATGTAGCGAGATTTCCGGGCGGAATTCGATTTAAAAGGTCTACATGTACTTCGGGATAACCTGCAACAATCGTGGAGTAAATTGTTTCAAGGTTCGTTTCCGCATCGGTAATATATCCAGATACTTTCGACCGAACCTGCTTATCAAATGCAAGGGCCTGATCCCAAACCCTGATCAGGCTTTTATTGGAAAAAAGCTTGTCCGAAAAGTCGTTTATATCCGAACAGGTTGGGAAAGCCCCGCCCATTCCGACGACTGCAACTCTTCTTCCTTCTACTTCCATTTTTAAGCTCTATCCTTGACTTTTATGACCAAATCCACGATGTCCTTTACTTTCGATCCCATATCGTCGATATCATCATCTTCGAATTCAACGTCAAATTTCTGTTCAGCTTTAGCAGCAATATTGATCAGTTCGGTCGATGGGGTATTAAGGTCTGCTATGAAGTCGGTCTCCTCAGTAATATTTTCAAGTTTCTCCGGATCGATTGTCCGCACCGTCCTCAAAATTTCAACAAGGCCATTGATAATTTCCTGTCTCTCCATTATTTATCTATTGTAAAAGTTTCTTTTTTTAAAGCCCGGCCGGTAATGTCAAACAGTTCGGCAATCAGGCTGAAGTCCGCGCCAAGATCATAATTATTAAGCTGTGATTCGTTAAAATCCTTGAAATATTTGGTGAGATCCAAATCGGATGGCACTTTATATATTCTCCCATCACTAACCATTTGCCTGAATTTATAAAACTTGATCTTGCCTACACTGACAAATGTTTCGCCCTCTGCCAGGTAATTATGAAAATTCACATTTCCCACACTGATAAACGCAGGAACGAACCGTTCTTTTAGCTGCTCCGGGCTACAATTCAACTTTTTACACTCGAGAAATGTGCCACATGAAACAATGGTAGCCTGTGCAAATGCTTCTATCTGATCGACGCCCCGAAAAACTCCGAAATGGTCCTGTACATCCCTTGATTTAGGCGTATAACTGGCTATAATCCCGATCTTAGGTTCGTGCCAGTGGAAGTTGTCCAGCAATAACTTGGTGGGCCCATGCAGGAGCATCTGTGAAGGCTCAAACCCAACTAAGTTTTCTATATTAAAACAATCCTCCATTCACTTCAATATTACTTCCATTAATATAAGACGCCTTATCAGAAAGCAAGAATGCTACTGTCTCAGCAATTTCTTCTGCTTTCCCGAATCTCCCTGCGGGGATCATTTTCAAATATTTATCCCGGTGCCCTTCCGGTATCTCATCGGTCATAGAAGTTTGAATAAATCCGGGCGATATACTCAAAACCCTGATTTGATGGTCCTGATGAAGCTCCCCCACTTCTTTAGCCAGTGATTTTGAAAATGCAATCAGGCCAGCTTTAGTTGCTGCATAAACCGACTGAAAAGCATTTCCAGATTGAGCAATACAGGAACTCATGTTAAGTATAACACCGCGGCCATTTAAACCAAATATCTTGATGACTGTTTTGGAGATCATAATCGGCGCTTTGAGGTTTACCATGATCATCCTATCAATATCACGCTCCGGCTGAAAAGATAGCGGCTTATCTATTGAAATGCCTGCGTTATTAATTACTGCGTAAAGATCGCTGCCATGCTCTGTTTTCAACCTTTTACAAAATTCAGCCAGCTCTTCCGGAATGCTCAAATCCGCTGCCAGAACAAAGTTCCCTTCCAGGAGTTCGGTAATATTCTCCTCCCTGGAAGCGTGTAAAATCAGGCAGTAATCCTTGTTAAGCTTTCTAGCGATGGCTAAGCCCAAGCCTCTGCTTGCGCCAGTAATTAAGACTTTTGGTTTGTTCACAAATTTGGTATTGGCCTAATCAAGGATTCTTTCAAAAATAGAAATAAGCTTTAACGAAAAAAGGAAAATACAAAGATGCTTTTATTAATCCTCTATTTCAATCCAAACAGGCCCGTGGTCGCTGCTCTTTTCCCAACCCCGCACGTGGCGGTCGACGCCAGCACTTTTAAGCCTTTTATCTATGAGGGGGCTAAGAAGAAAATGATCGATACGGAGACCGGCATCTCTTCCATAAGCATTGCGGAAATAATCCCAAAAAGTATAGATTGTCTGACCCGGATAGAGCTTACGGATAGCATCTGTCCAGCCCTGCTTCATCAGCTTCTGAAAGGCAACGCGGGTTTCAGGTCGAAACAGGGCGTCATCCACCCAGCGCTCGGGTTTATAAGCATCAAGTTCGGTGGGAATCACATTAAAATCTCCGGTAAGAATAACAGGCAGGCCGCTTGAAAACAGCTCTTGCGCGTGAATGTTAAACCGTTCAAACCACTGAAGCTTATAATCGAATTTTGGACCCGGTGCAGGATTTCCATTAGGCAGGTAAAGACAACCTATGACAATATCATTAATCCAGGCTTCGATATAACGGCTGTGACTATCTTCAGGATCACCAGGTAAAACTCTTCTCAACTCCTTTATTTCCATACCACGCGCAAGGATAGCAACCCCATTCCAGCTTTTCTGACCATGCCAGATCGCATTATAACCCGCATCGTTTATAGCTTGCAAAGGAAATTTCTCCTCCGGGGCTTTCAGTTCCTGCAGGCAAACAATGTTTGGTTTTGTTTCCTCGAGCCAGCGGAGCAGTACGGGTAGGCGGCCATTAATACCATTTACATTATATGTGGCAATTCTCATCTTCTACACTTTATAAAGCCAATATCGGGATAAAAAACTAATCTGAAGATGGTCGGTTGAAAGTCATAAGTTCCCGAAATGTCTTTTTAGTGACCAACAATTGGGCACCTTTTAAGTTATTTGTTTAAACATGTAAATCAAATGAACAATACACTATTATTTTCACCATTCAGTTCAAGGTCTTTGAACTTAAAAAACAGAACAGTTATGGCTCCTTTGACCCGGAGCCGGGCAACCTTAGATAATATCCCCACGGATTTAATGGCAACTTACTACGCGCAGCGGTCGGGAGCTGGATTAATTATCACTGAAGGAACATCCCCTTCTCCCAACGGATTAGGTTATTCAAATATTCCGGGAATTTTTAATAATCAACAAGTTGAGGGCTGGAAGAAGATTACTGAAGGCGTACATGAGAAAGGAGGCAAGATATTTATACAATTCATGCATACCGGGCGTGTAGGTCACCAGCTTAATCTACCTGATAGAGCCGAAATACTTGCACCATCTGCCATTGCTGCCGCCGGACAGATTTATACCGTAAAAGAAGGGATGAAAGATCATCCTGTTCCAAGAGCTTTTACAACACAAGAGATCAAAAGTACCATCAACGAATTTGTTGAAGCTGCAAAAAATGCTGTTGAAGCCGGATTCGATGGTGTAGAACTGCATGGAGCTAACGGCTACCTTATTGAACAATTTATTAATCCCGGCACCAACTCAAGGACCGATGAATATGGTGGTAATATTGAAAACAGAAGCCGTTTTCTGCTTGAAATTGTTGAGCAAACAGCAAAGGCTATAGGTAAAGAGAAAATAGGAGTCAGATTTTCTCCTTATGGGATATTCAATGATATGCCAGCCTACGAT
>NZ_JBASJU010000148.1:0-2579 GCF_049655485.1 Daejeonella sp. | reverse complement strand
CTTCAACTTACGCCAGATACTCAAATGGCTTTCGATATACTTATTAGTTATCATTCGGTCTTGGAATCTCCTATTAAGAAGCTTGAAGCCATTAAAAAGGGCCTGCTTTCATCGGCGATAAAAGACTTAGGTGATTTGTTTGGGTCTAATCAGGCTTATATGGCTGACTTACTTTCCATCACTCAGCCTACCTTAAGAAAATACATAAAAGAGCGGAAGCAGTTAGATACCAATAAAAGCGAACACATAATAGAGTTGTTCGAACTGTTTGAGAAAGGCGTCGATACGTTTGGATCACTTGAAGAGTTTAAAAAATGGATCGACTCACCTAACGTTATTTTTAACGAACGCCCGGTGAAATTACTTGATACAATCACTGGCATAAATATGGTTAAGAATGCCCTCCTGCGCCTTGACTATGGTGTTCTAGCATAGAAACGATGCATGTATATAGGATCTCACAAACAAAATATTCTCGATCACTTAATTCACCAGGCCTTTATGGTAGATGGAACTCTGAGGGTATGAAAGTATTATACACCGGGGGATCAGCTGCTTTATCTTGCCTAGAAGTAGCCGTACATAGAAGTGGCGCGAGTCTAACATCGGGAGATTTTTCCGTCACAGTAATTGATATACCAGACTCACTAAAAATAGAAGAAGTGCCCATCGATGAGCTGACAGATGTAAATCCCGATTGGTACAAACCAAAGAATAGCCTTATGACACAGTATAAAGGTGACGAATGGTTGAAAGGTCTAGCGACAGTGGTTCTAAAAGTCCCCTCTGCCATAATTCAGTTTGAATATAATTACTTGTTGAACGTAGAGCACCCAGACTTCTCAAAGATTTCTATATATTCAGTAAATCCCTTTAAATTCGTTCCTAGATTAAAAATAGATCCTTGATGTTAAACTTGGAAAGCGGTTTACTTACACTATAAAATTACTTACCGCATCTCTACCTGTTTTACCAGGTGTCACCGCCACTCCATGTTAGAAAGTGCATTTCTAAGGTTTTAAAATCCTGGGCGTACACTAATTTTATATTTTCGTATGCCTTCAGCCTTTGGTCAGTGTCCGTCTTATAATCTTTATATGTTGTATTTCCAGCCACAACCGTTCTTTTAGCAACTCTTTTGCTTTATCTCGATCACCGTAAAAAATCGCTTTATAGTAGTCATCTCACGATTCTGGAACGACAAAGGAAAAATCTAATATACGGCCATTTTCTGCAAGTAAAACACTGAAAATTGCACCACTAATTGCACCAATGGATTTAATTTTAAACAAATTAGCCTCTTACGCTATGTAAAAGGCTAATATTTGTAAATCATTGCGGAGAGGGTTGGATTAATTTCATTGATCCCATTGGGGGCCAGCAAAGAAATGCTGTCGCTTCGTTTCACTCCGCTTTGTCAATTTTTATTCCATGCTTATAAGAGCTGCGCTCTTAACGCCTGAAATAAAAAATGCCATCCGCCTGAGGGCGGACAGCATTTCTTTGCGGAGAAATGCAATCTCCCGTTTCTGTTTTTGTGGAGTAAGACAGTTTTTTAGGTCAGGATAATTGATCTTTACTTTCTTAAGTTCATTCAATAGTTCGTCAAACATATTTCCAATCACATCGTAAACCGTTTCATGGTCTAGTTTCATAGCCTCGGCCATAGATTCCAGATAAATATTATCTCTAGCATCGATTGTGTAGATTGTCCTAATTGCTTCCATATCTTCATATTGGTGCTAAAAATTGCAATTTGACAAACAGGAAGGTCAATATGATAAGTGCGGCTACACGAATCATGTTTTTTATACCTTTCCCTTTCTGAACCATGTGAATTATATAACCCAGGCCTAAAAAAACCGTGGGGATGGTGAAAACTAGAATTCCTTCAAGAGTTCCTGCTTTCATAGCATTAGTAAAAGCTTGAGCGTCAAATATGGCTGAGGAGAGTTGGTCGTCTGCGAAAATTTTAAAGAATGAAGAATAAGTTGCCGGGATGTAAAATAAGAATAGATAAATGGTGATGGGGAATAGAAGGAGTAGGCCTATGTAGAATAAGGCATGTGGTTGTTTAGTGCTTGTTATGTCAAATTTATTAGGATCGCTTTTTACATCTCAAATATCCTGTTTAAGTTGATTAAAACTTTAAAATTAAGTCTCAGATTTTCGTAAACGGCTTCCCAATTAAGGAGCTACTAATATTTTAAATTCAGTTCTTCGGTTTTTTTGTTGCTCTTCTGGGGGACACTTTACTTTATCTGCACAATGATTAACTAAATTAGCTTCTCCATATCCATTATATTGCATTCTATCACCATTTATATTTTTAATAATCAAATAATCGAAAACTGCTTTAGCTCTGCGCTTTGAAAGAGCTAAATTATATTTATCCAATCCTCTCGCATCTGTATAACTTGCCATTTCTATTTTTAGGGTTGGATCATCATTCATAATATCGACTATTTTATTCAATATCAATACAGCGACTGAAGTAATATTATCTTTATCAAAATCATAATAAATATTTTCTATTTGTGGAATTATACCCTTTTTAGGAATAGATATTACATTAGTTG
>NZ_JBASJU010000147.1:0-3120 GCF_049655485.1 Daejeonella sp. | reverse complement strand
AGTAAAACGTGTTAAGATGTTGACAACGCTACGCGTTCCCCACATCTTAACACGACAACAACAATAAATGTATTTATCTTTATAAAAAAACTGTCAACCTAATTCAGGACGAGTCATCCAAAATCTGCGTCCTCTGCGTTAAACTCTGCGTCCTCTGCGGTAAAAAATGGCCTTTTCCTACTTAAATTATCCATATAAAATTTTACCCCTTGCAGTTTTCTAGACAGAAGCAATAATTCGTAAATTGCCCCCCTCCATGAACATCTCCGACCTAGTTAAAGACCTCAAAAGCCGCAAGTTTAAACCGGTTTACCTGCTTCACGGCGAAGAGTCGTATTATATCGATAAAATCAGTGATTATATCGAGCAGAACGCACTATCGGATGCGGAGAAAGGATTTAACCAAACCATATTTTATGGGAAGGACAGCGATGTAATGAGCATCATCAATTCAGCTAAGCGCTTCCCGATGATGAGCGACTACCAGGTTGTGATTGTTAAGGAAGCACAGGATTTAAAATGGGGTAAGGACGATGAAGGGAAGAAATCTGTAGATCCGATGTTGTCGTACCTGGAGAACCCGCTTTCCAGTACTATTCTCGTTTTCTGCTATCGTAATGGCAAATTCGACAAGCGCAAGAAAACGTATAAGGCGATTGAGAAGAAGGGGGTAGTCTATGAGTCGGCTGAAATATATGATAGCAAGGTGCCGGGATGGATTGAAGATTTCGTCAGGGAGAAAGGTTACAGCATTCATGCACGAGCTTCCGCATTACTTGCCGAGTATCTGGGGAATGATCTTTCCAAAGTCGCTAACGAACTTGAAAAGCTGATGCTGAACGTGAAAAACGGGGAAGAGATCAGTTCAGAGAATGTAGAGAATAATATTGGGATCAGCAAAGAATACAACGTGTTTGAGCTGCAAGCAGCCATCGCCCGGAAGGATGCTTTTAAGGTCAACCAGATTATCAATTACTTTGCTGCCAATCCAAAAAATAACCCGATCCAGTTAGTGCTCGGGAACTTAAATAATTACTTCACTAAGGTTTTAAAATACCATTATGCCACCGACCGCAGTCAGCAGGGACTAGCCAGGGAGCTGGGTGTTGCACCTTTTTTTGTTAAGGATTACGAGAGCGCAGGGAGGAACTACAGCAAACAAAAAACTTTCCAGATAATCAGTTATCTCCGCGAATGCGACCTTAAAACGAAGGGGGTTGATGCCAGTGGTAATACGGAGCAGGGGGAGTTGATGAAGGAGCTGCTTTTTAAGATAATACATTAGAGGTGAAAGGGGAAAGGTGAAAGGGGAGATTCTCCATTTAATTAGCGTCCCCTTTTACGTTGAGATCAATTACACTCGAATGGGGGTAGCCCAATGTGTTTCCGGGAGTTACTTCCATTAAGTTTTTCAGGTAAACGTCGATAATACCTTTTACCACTTTGGTTTTGGTTTCTAAGAATTCGGGCATTACTTCAACGGTGAAACCTTTAAAAGTCATTTTTCCATTATGGTCGACAATGACTTTGAATGAGTATTGGAAATCCTGATAGGCTTTGCTGATGTGGATTTTATATTCCGGAAAAAGGTATTCGTCAGATCGGCTTATGTATCCCAAATATGGGTCGGCATTGGACTTAACTTTCTCGACGGTTAAAATTTTGCTGCGACTTTTAAGCACTACCGGATTCCGGGCTGCAAAGACACTGTCCGGATTGCTGTTTGCCTGGATTGCACGGTATCTGATGAACAAGCTGTCGCTAGCGCTTGGCTGCCGTAGTTTCTCTGAAGTCGTTTTAAGGACCTTTTCGATGTAATCTTTCGCATACAGCGTCATGTAGATGTTTGAAAGGTCTTCTTTAACCACTCTGGATTCCAAAACCATTGCCTGTAATACCAGGCTATCTTTACTGACATGCTTTACCCGGAACCAGTCGCGCGCAAAATGAAAGAGTGCTTTATGGCTGTGAAAGATGCGGTAAGGCATATACTTCTGCCTTTCAGGGCTGTAGATTTTTACAGAATCCTCAGCACTAAAATAAAGTTCCCACTCAGGTTGAAGCTGGAAACCCGATTCATGAAAAGAAAGACCGTTACCGAATCGGCGATATACCTCACTGTATTTGATCCCCTTTACCGGAGTAAATGTGGGATCTGGCTCGTCATTGATAGTTGTTATATAATAGCAGGAAGAAAGTAAAAGCAAGCCGAAAAACGGGACGAACCGGAAAAGGAATTTCATGTGCTGTGAAAATAAGAAAAATCAGTGGAAGTCGCCCACGAAGCCAGCAGAATTACCTGCTACGCTTTCTTTTCCTTAAACCACTTCACAATTTCAGGCATATACCTTTCAAAACCACCGGGACAAAAAATTCAGTACGCCGGCGCGTTCTTCGCCACGATTCGCAAAATCGTGCTGAACGGTGGCTGGTATAAATTTCTGTACAAACAACATTTTTCCACATTAATTATCAAAAACAAAGTTCTCTGTTAATTGTGCTTTTCGCTTTTCTCTCACGCTGTTTAAGCACTGAGATAACCCTGTCTAAGCACTGACATAACACTTAGAAAATAGCGGATAAAATATCGCGTCTTTGTACGGGTTTGGCTTTAACGGCGAGGAGATTTGCGGGTTCATGCTTGGTAAGAATGAAGTAGGAGTTAGGGAGTCCGAGGTATGAGGCAGGAAGTCTGAGATCGGAGGTCAGAAGTCTGAAGTCGGAAGGCAAAAAGCTGAAGACAGGAGGCTGAGTAAATTTTAACACACAAAAGCAAATTTCACGCAGAATTTTGCCCAATTATTTTATAAATCTCGAAATAAAGCGAATTCTTCATTACGAAT
Source organism: Daejeonella sp. (assembly GCF_049655485.1). GTDB lineage: Bacteria > Bacteroidota > Bacteroidia > Sphingobacteriales > Sphingobacteriaceae > Daejeonella. Next base: position 277 of record NZ_JBASJU010000147.1, on the reverse strand, counting down.
TTCATAATTCCTTATTCACCAGCATTGCGAATCTCATACTTGCCGAAGCACCGGCATTGTGAAGTTCATAATTGCGCCTTCACCGGCATTGAAAATATGGTAAAAGTGCATTTAGGGGTGGAATTACAAGGATTTTTCGTAAATTATAGGGAGGAGGAAAGAGAGTTGAAAGTTGAAAGGTGAAAGGTGGAAGATGGAAGGTGAAAAGTGAAACGTGGAAGGTGAAATTGAAAGGTGAAATTGGAAGGAAGAAAAGATAAATTGTTGCAGTCGGAAG
>NZ_JBASJU010000146.1:0-4595 GCF_049655485.1 Daejeonella sp. | reverse complement strand
GATTACCTTCCGGGAAGTTAGCGGAGCCATCATACCGGAAATTGAAATCCACCAGGTATTTATCCTTAAAACCATAACCTAAGCGACCGAATAGATTTTGTCTGCCGCTTTCTGATGCTGAACCAGACGCTTCCTGTCCGGCAAGACTACCAGCAAATAACTCATCGACCTGAGCGGATAAAAAGTTTCTTCTGAAGGCTGAAAAACCATCACTATAACCTTCCTCCTGCTCTACGGCAATAAATGTGTTTACTCTATGCTGGCTAAATGCTTTTTCATATTTGATCCTAAAATTCATTAGTGAACTTCTACCCCTGTTATAAGCTTGTCTTAGCTGAGGTTGTAAAATACCACCCCCACCGATGGGAATATATGTATTTGCCGTTTTGTTATAGTCATATACAGTCCAAGGCTTTTGGAATAGTTTATTTACACCCTGGTTGTTTGTGTAAACATAATAGCCATCCACACCTAATCCCTCAAGAAATGGTGCAGCAATATCAAATGAAGCTTTAGTCTGAAAACGCTGCATCATCTCACTATTATACCCGGTGGCATCGGTTACCATTACAGCTGGGTTATCCCCTCTTTCGATTCCCGCAGACGGGAAACCATTAGACCAGTAAACAGGCATCCATGGCACAACCAGCATACGACCAAAGGTTGTCGACGTACTTGCTGTCGGATAGTTACCGTCATCAAGTCCCGCATTTACATCTAAACCAACTTTAATATATTTATTAATGTTAGCATCGATGTTTGACCTAAGAGTATAAGCTTTAAAGTTCGTAGATCCGTTTTTAAATATTCCATTCTGATTAGAAAATGATCCAGATACAGAATACTTCACATTTTCACTGCCGCCTCTCACCGCAAGATTATGCTGGCTTTGAAACGTGTTATCCTCTAAGATTTCATCATACCAGTTTACGCTCGGATAATTAATGGGATCACTTCCATCTCTGAAAATCTTTAATTCCGCCTCAGTCCAGCGTGCCGGTTGATTATCCTTAGCTAGCAATTCATTTACATACTCTCCAAAAACTGCTGAGCTGGCCATCTCCGGTACCCTGGTTGGTTGACTTAAACCCTGGTTAAATGAATAGTTAATGGAAGGTTTTCCTGTTGTACCTCTTTTAGTGGTAATAAGAATTACCCCATTTGCAGCCTGAGCACCATAAATGGCGGCAGATGCATCCTTCAATACAGAAATAGATTCTATATCATTGGGATTGATCCGCTCCCAACCGGTAACTCCCTGTACTCCGTCAACCACTACAAGCGGGCTGGTATTACCGGTTGTACTTCTTCCACGAATTAGAATCGTCGAATTGTCTCTGCCGGGTTCACCTGATCTGTTAGCAGTGATAACTCCAGGAAGGAGCCCTGCAAGAGAATTACTCAGGTTAGTATTTGGACTCTTTTTAAGCTCCTTATTAGAAATATTCGCAACGGCACCTGTTAAGGTTGCTTTTCGTTGAGTACCATAACCAACAACTACCACTTCATCCATTTGGGATGTACTTTCCTTTAACAAGATGCTTAGAACACTTTGGTCGGCCACAACAATTTCTTGTTTCTCATAACTGATAAAGGAAACCACGATGACATCGCCTGTCTTGGCACTAATTACGAATTCTCCGTTCAGTCCCGTAGAGACCCCCCGGTTGGTCCCCTTCACCATAACACTTACGCCTGGCAAACTAGTACGTGTGGCGTTGTCCAATACTGTTCCCTTAATTTCTCTTAAATCTTGCGCCTGGAGCCGAATAGGATTCAACAAAATCAGAGCGAGAATCATTACACCCAGATAGGGCGAGATAATCCATTGAGGTTTTTTACTTTTCATTCGTCGTGCTTTTTAGTTTAGTTTATTCATCATTAAAAGTTAATTCTCAGTATTTTCTTTATGTATTGAAATTGTGTACCCCCACGAAATTTTAGCTTTTTTGTTTCACCAAATTAGGCATAAATGGTATCCAACATCGCAATCTGAGGAATAAAAGAGCGAGAACGTTATCGAAAACGTTACCGAAAATGATATGTGATATTCAGGGCTTTAGCTATGGCAGAAAACTGATTACATCAAGAAGAACGAGCAGTTCTATGTACCAGGACTGAAATACCGGTCCTCTCATCCGGCACTATTGGATATGGATGAAATATCATGATCCTTTGACCTTTTGTTAAATAATGATTATTTCATACGGTGTTTAGCCTCTGGAAGAATTTAAGATCGAATAGCTAGGTTTCATTGGGTCGCACATTCCCTAAAATCTTTATCTTCGCAGTATGAACATTCTTCTCATTGGCTCGGGCGGACGCGAAAGCGCTTTCGCATCAAAAATGGCACAAAGCCCGCTTTTATCGCAATTATATATTGCTCCGGGAAACGGAGGGACTGGTGCTTACGGAAAAAATGTGAACCTGAAGGCCACTGATTTTGAAGCTATAGGCGACTTTGTGCTCAAAAATGAAGTGAAGATGGTAGTTGTTGGTCCGGAAGAGCCTTTAGTAAAAGGGATTCACGACTATTTTCTGGGCCGCGAAGATTTACAGCATGTGCCGGTTATCGGCCCACAGAAGGAAGGTGCCCAGCTAGAAGGCAGTAAAGATTTTTCCAAACAGTTCATGATCAGGCACGGTATCCCAACTGCTGCTTTCAAATCTTTCACGGTTGAAACTTTGCAGGAAGGGTTGCATTATTTAGAGACACAAAAACTTCCCATAGTGTTAAAGGCTGATGGCCTCGCTGCGGGGAAAGGTGTACTGATATGCGAAACTCTGGAAGAAGCTAAATTGGAACTGCAGGCCATGCTCGCCGACGCGAAGTTCGGGGAGGCCAGCAAAATGGTTGTTGTGGAGGAATTCCTTACGGGGATAGAGCTGTCAGTTTTTGTACTAACTGATGGTAAATCATATAAGATTCTTCCGGAAGCGAAAGATTATAAGCGGATAGGTGAAGGTGACACGGGATTAAATACGGGAGGGATGGGTTCAATATCTCCGGTACCCTTTGCGGACGCTACATTTATGAAAAAAGTGGAAGACCGCATCATCATTCCAACTATTGAGGGATTAAAACAAGACAATATCCCGTACAAGGGTTTCATTTTTATCGGCCTGATGGCTTCAGATACGACTGATGGTAAAGATCCCTATGTTATTGAATATAATGTCCGTATGGGCGATCCGGAAACTGAAAGTGTAATACCTCGTATCGAAAGCGACCTTATTGAACTGTTTAAAGGGGTTGCTGAAGAAAACCTTTCAGAGAAAGAACTGATCATATCTCCCAAAATAGCAGCCACAATTATGCTGGTAGCTGGCGGTTATCCTGGCGAATACCTTAAAGGCAAAACCCTCTCGGGTATTGATAACCTACGTCATTCGCGTGCTTTCCACGCTGGAACTGAACTTGAGAACGGGCTGGTTAAGTCGACCGGCGGGCGTGTAATTGCGATTACCTCACTGCAAGACAATCTGTTTGATGCCGTGCAAAAAGCCACTGCAGATGCGGGGAGGATTTATTTTGATGGAAGGTATTTTAGGGAGGATATTGGGGCGGACCTCATGTAGAGTAAGGAGCAAGGAACAAAGAACAAGGAACAAAGACAAGGGATCTTCAATATCACCTTATATTGACTTTATAGGGACCTTATAGGGTCCTTATAGCGACCTTATAGGGACCTTATAGCGATATAGCAAAGGTGTAGCAAGGGTCGACCAACGTTCTTCTAAGGGCGAACAAACGCTAAGGACGCAGATCCCGCTAACAGTTACAGACAAACGGCATCGGTGGGATTCGCAGTTTAATAGCTATCAATCAACATTAAAAATCTCCTCTAGTTTATCCAACAAGGCAGGTCCTCTTAAATCACGTGCAATGATCTTACCTGTAGGATCAAGCAAGAAATTCCTCGGGATGCTGACAATATTATACAACATCGCTGTCGGACTTTGAAAATACTTCAGTTCAGACACGTTCGTCCAAATTAACTGATCATCTTTAATTCCTCTAAGCCAGTCTTTCCGATCGCGATCGAGCGATACGCCCATAACTGTAAAGCCCTTGTCTTTGTATTTATGAAAGGCTCTCACCACATTCGGGTTTTCCTGCCGGCATGGCCCGCACCAGGCTGCCCAGAAATCAAGCAAAACATATTTCCCTTTGAGGGATGACAAGGCAACCGCCTTTCCCGCAGTATCTGCCGCAGCAAACTCTGGGGCAAAAGCTCCAATGGACGTCTTTTTTTCCTTACTGATGTATTCATTAATGGCCTTTCCCGTCGGGCTTAATCTGACACTGGAATCCAGCTTATTGAAAGATGAATCGGCTGCTAAGAAATTATACGTTGACCTCGTCATTTCCGGAAGGAGTAGCACCGAAATAAATGCTGAAGGGTTTTTCGCGACATAATTCTTTTGATAGTCGGCAAGTTCCCTTTCAGCTTCCTTCATGGATGGCTGGTACATTTTAAGGATGGAGTCCAGCGGCACACCCAATTGCGATTGGCGCTCAGCTGCCTCATTCAGGGCCGAGAGCTTGGCCATAAAAGGCGACTGGCCAGCGGTGTAATTTATCACATCGTCAT
>NZ_JBASJU010000145.1:0-9094 GCF_049655485.1 Daejeonella sp. | reverse complement strand
GCTGTTTTTAAAGGTGGCGAAGTCATGTCCTTAAAAGAGTTTATTGACCCCTTACAACCCGGAGTCAAAGAGGAAACCAGCCCTGAATTTTCTGGAATAATGAAAGAGATATCCCAGGACAATCTGGCTTTTGATGAGGAAGCTCCTAATGAATATTCAAGTGAAAATCAAAATCCGGATGAAACCCATGCTATAACTACTGAACCTTCACCCGAACAGGATGGTACAGGAATATCACCTGTTATGTCTGAATTGCAAATAGATATTGCTGATGACATTGACGATGAAGCGATACACGGACGGAACCGGCGCAAGAAAAGAAAATCAAGAACAAATACCCGATAACTTTATAAAATTCATGAAATGGTTATACTAATAGGCAATCAAAAAGGCGGCGCAGGTAAGAGTACGCTCACCCTGCTATTTGCCAATTATTTAGCTACCATTCGCAAGCGAAGGGTGACTGTACTGGACATGGATTATCAGCAGTCCATCGCCTCCAAATCTGAAAAAGCGAAAATTTTGGAAAACCAGCCGGACTATGAAGTGATCCCTTCAGATCTCAAGCATTTTCCTATGCTGCTAAATGTATTAAACAAGAATAAAGGCGAGATCGTACTCATCGACTTGCCAGGCAAGATGGACGATGACGGGCTGATCCCCGTGTTCCTGGCCGGAGATATGATCTTATGCCCGTTTAATTATGATGAATTCTCTGTTGACTCAACACTACTGTTTGCGATGGTCGCCAGGAAGATTAATAACCATGCACCATTTATTTTTATTCCCAACCGTATCAAAAACACGGTGAAATACGAAACCAGGCTTGAAGTCGAAAAGGTATTACAACGCTTTGGTGTCATAACACCTGGCATTGCTGACCGCGTAGATTTCCAAAGGATCAGCACGGTACATACGCCTCTTATCCTATTACCGGTAATCCTTCCGATCCTTGATTTGGTTTACGAAGCCTATCTTTTGAAGGAGGAACAGCCATGACTGGTATTAAATCTCTTGCTGATGAACTGAGGGAAAAAATCCGATCGCAGGACGCAGAAAATCCGATAACACCTAAAGAAAACCCTCCTGAAAAAACTAAAAAGCCTTTTGCACTTAAAGTAACGGATAAGGAAATTGCATCTCTATTTAATGCTCTTGCTGCCTACGAGCTTTGCGGCTCTGACAAAATGCTAATTCGCCTCGATACCCGAACAACCAATTTGCTGAAGCAACTAAAGCTGGCCAAAGGTGTTGACATGAACAAGTTCATTGCATACAGTTTGCAAGTTTTCCTGGAACAGCATCCCTGGCTCAGCTCTTATATTAAAGAAACCCTTAAAAACACTGACTTATGACATGGACAAATTTTTTATTGATTTTATTAGTGACTTATCTCACCTACTATGGGCTGAATGTAATCTTTGACCTTTTTATGGCTCGCAAACAACCAGGGTCCGAAAGTGATCAGGATGTATTGTTTTTCAATGAAGATAATAGCCCTGAGCTGATTACTTATGAAGAAGAGTTGGAAACACCAGCACCTCCATCTGTATCGGAAAATCTAGAGCCGGACACTCCAAAACAGTCCAGTTTTACATCGGGACTGCTTAGATCAACAGGCGCCGTTGGCATTAAAGAGTTATTCAATCTGGCAAAGGATGACCTCATCGAATATACCAGGGCGATCCCTTATTAAACTTTATTGCTACGTATGATTTCTTCACGTTCACCTTAATCAAATTCCAGGATGAAAACCATTCCTCAATTTTTGAAGGCAGCTTTGGCTGCCTTTTTTATTGCATTACCTTTTTTTTGCTCTGCTCAACAACCACCCGGTATAAATGAATTCTACCAGGTAAGCGGCGAAATGCACCGCTGGTATTTCAGTCTGTCCGATCTGGTTTTGGTGATCGGTGCGATCAGCGGAATACTCGGAGGTCTGAGAATCTATTCCAACTGGCAATCCGGCAAACATCATCACATAGATGCCCAGGTTATGGGCTGGTTTTTTTCCTGCCTGTTCCTAACGCTGATCGGTGTCTTTCTCAGGGCTCTCTTCAGGGTCAATTAACTCTTCATTTAAACATTAACCTTTTTAATTCTTACTCTTATGACAAGTAAAACTCAAAAACTGTTATCATTTGCTGCGCTGTTTACTGTAGCAGTACAAACCGCCATGGCTCAAGGAGGCGGCGGCACAACCGGAATCAATGCAGCAACATCTTCGCTGACAAGTTACATAGATCCAGTATCAACATTAACCCTTGCGATTGGGGCTGTAGTTGGAATCATAGGAGGTGTACGCGTATACATCAAATGGAATTCCGGCGATAACGACATCAACAAAGAACTTATGGGCTGGGGAGGATCGTGCCTCTTCCTGGTTTTGGTGTCGGTGGTCATTAAGGCATTTTTTGGTGTTTGATGATTCGCAAATTTTCCATATACAAGGGGCTGCAGAAGCCTCTTGTATATAAGGGATTTAAAGGAAAGTTTATTGCCTGGGGTATCGGGTCGCTGGCATTAGGGTTGGTATCAGGCGGCCTGCTGGGTGCCCTGACAAATATGTATCTGGGTGGGATCGTAACCATACTGTCCATTACCGGAGGACTTTCCTATACCTTTTTCCAACAGAAGAATGGCCTGCATTCAAAAACTCGCCACAAAGGAGTCTTTATACATCCCATCAATTTAAAAATAAAATATGCAAACACATCAAAAGACCGCATTTAAAATGCCCTATGCCGGTATTGATCCTGATGATGGTCATGCTGTACTGTATGGGGAAAGAGGTGATTTCTCAATGATCTTTCAGATACGTAACCCTGTTTTGCAGTACGGTGCAGATCCTGACGCTTATTCAGCTTACCATCACCTCTTGCTTAACATGATCAAAATTCTGGGTGAAGGATATATCATCCAGAAACAGGATGTATTCTCCCGTCAAAAATATCAGCCTAAGCCTGCCACAGAATTCCTGCAACAGAAATATAATGAACATTTTGAGGGAAGGGAATATACCAACATTAGCACCTACCTTATTCTGACACGTCAGGTTAAAAGAGGGGCATTTTATGTGTACGATAAGAAAGTGCTGAACGATTTTCATCAGCACCGGGGCAAAATATCTGACCTTTTGAACGGCTCAGGTTTGAGCCCTCACCTTTTGAATGAAACAGAGATCAATTGCTATATCACCGCTATCCTGGGTATGGAGTTTTCATCCGGACACGCTGTCCTGGATAACATCCTTTCCGGGGATCAGCAACTAGGAATTGGTACAAGGGCAGTTCGTAGTATTAGTTTAATCAATACAGATACGATAGACCTGCCGGAAAAGCTCGGCACATATACTGAAAAGCATGATGGTAAGAACCTTCGTGAATTCCCGGTTGATAACCTTTCCTTCCTGCATCAGGTACCCGGTTATCAATGCATCGTTTATAATCAGGTGATTGAGATTCCCGGACAACAGCTTACACTGAATAAACTGGAATTAAAACGTAAACGGCATTCCGGTGTGCCTGATCCGGCCAACCTGATTTGTGTGGAGGATATTGATCAGCTTCTTGTTGATGTGGCCAGGGAAAATCAGCTGCTGGTAAATGCTCATTATAATATTATAGTTTGCGCAGAGGCTTCCAAAATTAGCAAGGCCGCCAATTTTATTGAAGCAGCACTTTTCCAGCAAGGTATTATCCCTTCACGCAATGCCTATAATCAACTGGAGCTTTTTCGCTCTGCTCTTCCCGGCAATGCGGTAGAATTGAAAAAATACGACTGGTTTTTAACGACCTCGGACGCTGCGCTATGCTTTTTCTTCAAAGAATCCATGCTGACAGATGAGGACTCGGATTTTCTGATCCGTTTTACCGACCGCCAGGGAATCCCGGTAGGTATAGACCCGGCGGATTTACCGATGCGTACTAACCGAATAAATAATCGCTCAAAATTTGTTCTGGGAGGCAGTGGAAGCGGAAAATCTTTTTTTATGTGTGCGCTTCTTGAACAGTATATGCTTTACAATATGGATGTGGTCATTGTCGATGTAGGCCATTCATATTCCGGTTTGTGTGCCTACTTCGGTGGTAAATATTACACTTATACCGAAAAGAACCCTATTACGATGAACCCGTTCGCTATCAGCGAAAGTGAATATAACATTGAGAAAAAAGATTTTTTAAAAACCTTGATAGGGTTGCTTCTTAAAGGAGCCGAAGGCTCGATTTCTCAGATAGAAGATACCATATTTTCCAATGTGATCTCAGCATTTTATTCTGACTACTTCATACCGGAATCTAAAAAGAAAATAGATGCTCTAAATTTTGATTCCTTTTATCATTATTCGGTAGAGAAGATTAGAGAGATCAAAGATCATGAAAAGATCAGTTTTGACCTTGATGAATACCGTTATGTTTTAAAGAAATTTTGCAGAGGCGGTGAATACGGATCGCTCTTAAATGAAACCTCTGATGCTTCCGTATTTACTGAAAGGTTTATCGTCTACGAAATAGATTCCATCAAGGAGAATAAGGTTTTATTTCCCATAGTGACTCTGATCATTATGGATGTGGTTTTACAGAAGATGCGCCACCGCACAGGACAACGTAAAGCCCTGATCCTTGAAGAGGCCTGGAAAGCTATTGCATCACCCTTAATGGCAGGGTACATTCTTTATTTATATAAAACCATGCGCAAATTCTGGGGGGAACCTATTGTGGTCACCCAGGAGCTTGGAGATATTTTGGGTAATGCGGTGGTCAAAGACAGTATCCTGAATAACTCTGATACCATTTGCCTGCTGGATCAAAGCAAGTTCAAGGAGAATTACGATGATATCGCAAAACTGCTTTCATTAACACCAATTGAACAGAAAAAGATCTTCACCATTAATCAACTTGACAACAAGGAAGGTCGTGGAAAATTTAAGGAAGTGTATATCCGCAGGGGATCAACCGGCGAAGTTTATGGTGTGGAAGTATCGCTATTTCAATACCTGACGTATACCACCGAAAAGCCGGAAAAAAATGCCGTTGAAACCTACATGAGGGCTTACGGATCTTACCAGGCAGGGCTGGAAGCTTTTGTTTCCGATCTGGAGCGAAGCAGCTTGAAGCTTGAAACATTTGTCCGAAAAGTTAATCTGGAAGGGATACTCCCAGTTGGTTCTTTAGAATATTTTAAACCTGATTTTATATGAAAAAGCTAATCTCAATTTTAGGGTTTTGCCTGCTGGTTTTGCCAGGTTTTACCCAGATCTACATCGATCCGGCGACAGCCGGTGCAACGGCAGCCCATTCAGGAATCATTAATGGCCAGCTTAATAAAACCAACGATAACCTGACCCTGATACAGCGCGGACAACTGGCGGTAACAGGGCAACTGGTAATAGTAAACGACTTGCAAAACCAGATTTATAAAGGTTTGAGTGAGGTATCGGGCGTGGTCCGATCATTACTTGCGGTAAAGGATATTACCGAAATCAGTATTGACATAGTGGAAGATGTAAACAAGGCGGTCACTATTGCCCAAAGCAATCCTGCGCTGTTGCTATTTGCGGAAGGGGGTGCCAGGGAGTTTAAAACACGGGCTACAAACCTGGCCGCAGAGGTCAGTTCATTTGTATTACAAGGTGGTAAGAGTAACCTCATGGATTCGGGGGAAAGGGCAAAACTGTTGAACAGGATCGTTAATGAATTGATGATCTTACGGGGTGTGGCCTACGGTATGTACCGCTCCATGTACTGGGCAAAACAGCGTGGGATACTAAATTCTCTGAACCCCTATGCGGGGTATATCAATATCGATAAACAGATCGCTGATGATATTATCCGAAATGCCAAATACCTGAAGCAATGAAATATTTTATTCTCTTCTTGATCTTGTTGGGCATAGTGTCTGAAGGATCAGCCCAGATAAATGTACAACTCTTGCATCAGTTAGTGGCCGAAAGCAAATCAGAGCATAGCAAGCAAGAGGAAGCTAGAAATAAACAAGCCATTACATCTGCAAATGAAGAAGTGAACCGTTCTCAAATGAGCAAGCTTAAAACCAAATACCGCGAATTGCAGAGCCGCTTCCAAACGCTCGGATTGGCAATAGATGCTACACAGATTGGATTACAAGCTGCGCCTGTTATCACAGAAATCATCCAGCAGCAAAACCTTATTTTCCAGCAAGCAGGTAACGACCCATTATTGATATTGCTTGCCTATAACGCTGAAATGGACATGGCTGATCAGGCATATTTACTAAGTAACTACTTGTACGGACTGGCAATAAGTTTCGGTGATCTAAACCAGATGAAATCCAGCGACCGCAAAATACTGTTCAGCCATGTTTTGACAGAGTTGCGTAGGATCGCCGGGGCATCGAGAGGGCTGGCAGCAACGATGTACTACGCCAGCAGGAAAAAAGCACTTCAATCTATAAACCCCTTTGCAGACTTTATCAATGAGGATAAACGATTAGTTGATGACATCCTGCGAAAAGTCGAGCTTCTTAAAAACCCCTGATCTTATGAAACACCTTCTTTTTTTTTTACTATGGGTTGGCTGGTTGTCTGGTTTTGCCCAGGTTGTGGTTTTTGATCCCAGGCACTTTGCAACGGTTAATGAAAACGGAGCAGTCCGCCTAGTAGCCGAAAATACAAACAATAACTACCTGAATACGATCAATAACCGGCTGGATGATATTAACCTTAATATCACTTCCGTTGTAATGGTACAAACGCTCATCCGTAACTCTTTAACTCAAGTAAACCAGGCGCTCAAAAGCGGTTTGACAGTCATACAGATCGGGCAGATCTCCAACGAAATCATTCAGGAAAGCAACGATATGATTGCGATTGCAAAGTCAAATCCTGTATTGCTTTTGTTTGCCGAAGATGTTGCCCGGCAGATGAAATCGCGTGGCGTTAACCTGGTCAGCGAAGTATCCGGGTTCATCTTAAAAGAAGGTGATAATGTTCTGATGGATTTTGAAAAACGAGATGCGCTTCTCCGCAAAGTTATCCTGGAGCTAAGGGTAATGCGGGCTTTATGTTACAGTATGAGTCGATCCATGTACTGGGCAAAAGTGAATGGAGTACTGAAGACAGCCAACCCATACCGTGATTTTATCAACCAGGACACCAGACTGGTAAATGATATCCTGTTTAAATATAACCTCCTAAAAAAATAACGATGAAAATAATACGAATATTAATCCTGCTCCTCTTAGGCTGCAGGTTCGCTTTTGCACAAATGGTGATCAATGATGAATCTATCCGTTATCAGCAAGAGCGGATGGTGTTTAAACAGTGGGATAAGAATAAATTTACTCCAAAACCTGGTTTTTTAAGTCTTAATCCCTTGTACTGGCTAACCTGGGCCTGGTATCCTGATTACCAGAAAAAAGATCTGCGCCCCTTGGGACCAATAGGGCCCCAGACTCAACGTCTGATTTTTGTTGCTGCGATGCAAAACACGGAGAATACTTATAAATTACAAGCAGACACTTTGCGAAATACGGCAGTCACCGAAGCAGTCAACTATTCCGGCATAACCTCTGCTGCCGACCCATTATGGTTGTTGTACTATCGGCATGAATTCGATCCTCTAATAAATCAACAGGATGACGAATTACTAAACGGCCTTACCCAAAAAGAAAAGGATTATCTGAACCGTAGCGGGGTATTGAGTTGGTACCAGGAAGAAAGTCATGCCTTGAATGAACGGCTGGATGCTGCACGTAATACTACTGTAGATAGAGGATCCCGTATGTTAGCTTATCATCGCCTCCTGTCCGAATACCGCAAGCTGGCTGCAGCATGGGACACCAAGAAGCAAAATGCAAGACTATATCTTTCTCTAGCGGAGTCAGCGGATAAAGTTAAAGGGCGGGGCGTCCCGATTGAGAAAAATACTGGGTACAGAACGGATAAACAGATCGCAGATGATGTACTGAACAAATCCAAGCTTTAAACGAATAGCTATGACAACAATCCAAATAATAACCGGCCTCGCCGGTTTTTTTGTGCAGGGTCAGCCCGTGAATGTCCCGGACTCTTTCAAGGATACATTTAATTTTCTACAAGGGAATGGAGTATATGAGGAAGGAACAATGCACTTTTTAAAACAGATGAAGAACACTATGTGGACGCATTACGATGCTTTCGTTGCAGATGCACAGGCACTGTCAGCAATCTTTATGCTCATTTTCTTTGCTATCAAATCGTATGAGATGATGTCGGGCGATAAAAAGCTGGAGATTATGCCGCTCTTACGGCCTTTCGGCCTGGTAATGGTTATTCTCTGGTGGTCGACTTTTACAAGGGTGGTTGCTTTTCCGACTGATGTGATTGCCAATAAAACCGAAGCCATGTTTGACGGTAGCCAGACGGCAGTGAATGACCTTCGCCTCCAACGTGCCAAGCTCATGGTTGAAGTGTCTGATCAGTTGCTCACTATACAGGCCCAAACGGAAACGGCCAAAAAGGAGGCAGATACCTGGTATGAAAATGCTTGGGAATCCGTCAGGTCTTCTGTAAAGGAAGGATTCTCCGAAGTTTGGAACCCGATTGTAGAGATGCGCAACCGTTTACAGGTCGGTCTGCAACTGCTTGCAACTTCCTTATTGGAAACGATTGCTTTGTGGTTCTTGCGTATATGCGTTTATGTGATCTTTATTATCCAGATCATTTTTTCAACAATATTGATCATTCTCGGGCCTTTTTCAGTAGCGGTCAGTATTCTGCCTGCTTTTCGGGATTCGTTTAGCACATGGGTGGCACGCTTTATATCTGTCAATCTGTACTCTGGCATTGCGTATTTGGTAATGTATGTTGCATCCCTTTTTCAGCAATATGCTATGGAAGCAGAAATTACCCGTTACCAGGAACTGGTTGGTACATCAGGAGCTAGCATGGAGAAACTTAGTGTGTTTGCAGGAAATGGTGTCCTCTCTTTCGGGATTGTTATTGGAACGTTTATCATCGGGGCACTGACCATGCTTACCGTTCCCAGTATATCCACATGGATCGTTTCCACCTCTGGTATTACCTCCGCTGCTTCTTCAATGGGTAGAGGAGCATCCAATATGTCCCGCATGATGA
>NZ_JBASJU010000144.1:0-4588 GCF_049655485.1 Daejeonella sp. | reverse complement strand
ATTTTAAACAAGCCCCTTTCGAAAGATTGGGGCTTTTTTGTGGAAGAGGGTTTTCAACAGGAAAAAAGGCCTTGAATAAAGAACCAAGAGCAAGGGCTAGCTGCACAGCTGGAATGCACAGCGGGATGTAAAACGAGTTTCTTACCGAAGAGGGCGCAGAATTTAGGGCAAAGTTCGCAGAAGTTGGGGCAGAGAGCGCAGAGTCGATTCGAAACATAATTTCCCTTAATTCACTTTCTGATTATTCCGAAAATTAGTCAACATAATACCGTTCTATATTATCCTACTCTGATAATAACATATCAACATTGTTATCTCGTATTTGTGCTATATTTAACACATTTGAGAAGAACTAATTTTGACTATTCTTAAAGAACTTTTATCATCTATATCGGTTATTAAAGGGTGCTGAACCAGCTGTTGAAGCCACTTAAACTAAATTTTGGACCGCAATTCCAGCATTTTACGTATATTTGCCTAATTAATAATTCATATGAATATCAATATAGGATCCCGTAAGGAAGTATTAAGGCATATCGAGAAGTATATGCTGGAAAAGATGCACGAATACCTTAAACCTATAGATACTAATTGGCAGCCTTCTGACTTCCTGCCTGATTCAACTCGGGACAATTTCTATTCAGAAATTAAGGACCTCAGGGAGAATGCAAAGGACCTATCTTATGACCTTGTTGCTGTTCTGATTGGCGATACAATCACAGAAGAGGCGCTTCCAACGTATGAGTCGTGGCTAAGTATGGTCGACGGGATTTCCAAGGACGAACAGGGTGGATGGATGAAATGGGTTCGTCACTGGACAGCGGAAGAAAACCGTCATGGCGATTTGCTTAATAAATACCTCTACCTTTCTGGTCGTGTTGATATGCGCCAGATGGAAATCTCAACGCAATATCTTATTGCTGATGGATTCGATATAGGCACCGGGCATGATCCTTACCGAAATTTTATCTATACAAGTTTCCAGGAGCTTGCAACAAATATTTCACACCGCCGGGTAGCATCTTTCGCAAAGCAGGAAGGTGATACGCTTCTTTCTAAAATGTGCGGAGTTATTGCATCTGATGAGGCTCGACATGCTAAAGCATATAAAGATTTTATGATGCGCATCTTTGAGGTGGATCCAAGCGAAGCGATGATTGCTTTTGAAGATATGATGCGTAATAAAATTGTAATGCCAGCTCACTTTTTACGTGAAATGGGATTGAAAGTCGGTCAGACCTTTGGACACTTCACGGATGCTGCACAAAGATTAGGTGTTTATACAGCTATCGACTACGTCGACATCATGAAACAACTAATTGATGAATGGCAGATTGATAAAATAACTGGCATGAATGAAGCAGGAGAAAAGGCAAGGGACTATGTGATGAATCTGCCTGATCGTTTGCTAAGGGTAGCTGATCGGATGAAAACTCCTACTTTGGAATATAAGTTTAGTTGGATAGCTGGATAAAAAAGTATCAAGAATTAAGCTTGCCTGCCGGCAGGCAGGTATCAAGTATTAAAAAGTCCCCTGAATTTCAGGGGACTTTTTAATGTTAGAGTTCTTTGATCGTGATGTTTTTGAAATAGGCTTTATTGCCGTGGTCCTGTAAAGATATTCTGCCTTTTTTAGCCGAACCATAATCTGGATAATCTTTCCACTTGCCTGTATTTTTTTCTTGTTCCCATTTAGGATCCCAGGCGGTAAATTCTACGATCTTTTCACCATTTAGCCAATGTTCAACATGACCCCGATTAAATATAATTTTGCTGGAGTTCCATTCGCCAACGGGGTTTAGTTTTTTAGTTTCGCTTGGGGGGTTCATTGCGTAGTCCCCACCAGTCAGTTGCCAGTTTTCAAGTTTCGAAGGGTAACTAAGATCATCAATCAATTGATATTCCGGGCCAGTTTCCCAAGGTGCCTTATATTTAACGTCTTCTATAACATGGTACATTACCCCGCTGTTGCCGCCCTGGTCAATTTTCCAATCCCAGTTTAGCTCGAAATTTTCATATTCCTTATCCGATACGATATCACCACCAGTATCTCCTTCTGCAGCACCCAAGCAAACCATTGCACCGTCTATAATTGTCCAGTTTTCTATTTCCCCCGGCTTGTTGAATGCATGCCAGCCTGCAAGGCTTTTACCATCAAATAAACTCTCACTTGTTCCCATCATTGTTTTTTCACTAATTATTGAATTACTATTAGCGTTTCTATGTGTCCGTTTGCTGCTTGTACAGGATATAAGAACACAGACTGCCAGGATGTAACCAGCAGTCTGTGCAATGTTCTTTATCATTTTTTCTTAACCGCTTGCATTTTTTCAGGATTCCACAACATGGCACTGTCATTATTGTAACTGTCGTTACATAACAAAGCTGGTGCTGCAGCACGATATCCGAAAATAGCATCCTCCGCTACTTTTCCATTGGTTCGAATAGCAGTAAAGAAATTCACCATATGGTCATATGGTCCGCCTTTATATCCTTTTTCCGCTGCAAAAGTAAATTCCTCCGGAGGAAGAATACGCTTACGTCCGTCTACAGGAGTTCCTGCTTTTTTCATTTGTTCAATAAAGAACGGGTCATCTGATACTACAGGTCTATTACGTTTTAACGTCACAGAATCCCAGCCGATATCCATCGATCCTTCACTTCCAACAAGCTTGAGAAAAGTACTCCCGCTAGTGCCGTCGTTAAAATTGCATCTTAGTGAAAGGTTGAAAGCAGGGTGAGCCTTCGCCTGTTCTGGGTAGTCAAAGATACCAAGCAAAACATCCGGGACTTCACGCCCATCTTTCCAATACCGTAATCCGCCTGAAGCGTAAATCTTTTCCGGCCCGAAAGAGTCTGTTATAAAATGCAGGCTGGAGAAAAGATGAACGAATAAGTCTCCTGACATACCGGTACCGTAATCGCGGTAATTTCGCCATCTGAAGAAGCGGGTAGCATCGAATGGTCTTTTTGTTGTGTTAGAAACAAAGGTTTCCCAGTCGACAGTTTCCGGAGAAGCATCTTCCGGAATCGGATATTGCCATGCGCCTGTGGGTGAGTTTCTCGCCCAGAATCCTTCAGCGAAATTAAGTTGACCAATTGCACCATCTTTCAACAGTTCTTTGGCTTTCTCGTTCCCAAGTGAAGATACTCCCTGGCTCCCTACCTGTAAAATTTTCCCGGTTTCTTTCTGTGCTTTTATTACTGCCGGGCCTTCAGTTATATCGTGTACCATTGGCTTTTCAACATAAACATGCTTTCCGGCACGCATAGCATCAATGGAAATTTGCTGATGCCAATGATCTGGAGTTGCTACAATAACAGCATCAACATCTGAGCGGTTTAGAATTTCCTTGTAGATCCGTGTTGTATAAATGTCTTGTCCCCAACGCGTTTTCGCGCTGTCCAGGCGGCCCTGGTAAAGGTCGCAAACAGCCACAAGTTTTACACCAGGAACTTGCAGCGCCACTACTGTGTCTTGAGTACCCATTATACCAGCACCGATCAAAGCGATATTAACGTTATCGTTCGGGCCGATAAACTGTCGGTTGTGGATTTTGATTTCAACGGCCTTGTTCTCGGTATCATTACTTGCAAAAACATTTGAGCCAACTGCAACAGCAGCGGTAGTGGCTCCAAGTTTCTTAATAAAACCTCTGCGCGAGGATTCTGGATTATTCTTCATATTTAAATGTCAGATCTGTTTATAGGAATAGTTTAATCTTATGGAAGTTCTGATATTCGAATTTTTTTCCATCTTACTTTAATTCCACCCCCATCATGTATCTGAAGTGCGATAGAGCCTTCACCTGCACCAATCTTTGAGTCTTTAAGAAAAACCATTTGTTTGCCGTTCAACCAGGTTGTTACTTCATCGCCAACCACCCGGATCTTACCTTTATTCCATCCATCTGGATTTAACGCTTTTTCATCTTCAGGAGTTGGTTTTATCAGCCAGCCTCTTCCATAGGATTCATATATACCACCGGTGCTGTTTCCCGGAGGGGCGACTTCAACCTGCCATCCACTAATCTTCGTCCCGTCAATTGTTGAACGGATGAAAACACCGCTGTTGCCATTTGCTTCAAGCTTAAACCGGTATTCTAGTACGAAGTTCTTATAAGCTTTTTCAGTTGAAAGATAACCGTACTTTTTATCGGGTCCGCTTTCACAAACAAGGTGTCCGTCTTCAACATACCATTTTTCGGTACCATGAATGTTCCAGCCAGTAAGGTCTTTGCCATTAAAAAGCTTTTTAAATCCCTGCGCGTTCGCACCGGCTGAAATAAAAAGGCAAGAAAAAATAATAAATAAATACTTCATCATGTTTTTTAGATTAAGTATTAAATATAGTTTTTAAAATACGGATTCAAAACTCGTACTACAGAAATTACAATTTATATAGAGTGTATTTATCAACTCTCAATCTTGAATAAAGCAAAATTCTGCAATTCTCTGGCTGCTTCCAGGGGAATATAAGGTGCAGTGATTGTGCCGCCTGCTGTGTGTAAGGATAGATCTGCGAGAAATTTTCGCTGCTGATATGGACTTTGAGAGATTTTTACAGATTGGATTTTATCCCATTTCA
>NZ_JBASJU010000143.1:0-12851 GCF_049655485.1 Daejeonella sp. | reverse complement strand
ATACTGCAATTTTCTTTGGGCTTTCAGGAACAGGAAAAACTACTTTATCGGCCGACCCGGACAGGGAACTTATCGGAGACGATGAACACGGTTGGGGTGCGCATTCTATTTTTAATTTCGAAGGAGGATGTTACGCGAAAACCGCGGGTCTCAGCTTGGAGAAAGAACCACAGATTTTTCAGGCAATTAAGCCCGGAGCTTTACTCGAGAATGTTGGTTTTGTTCCCGGTAGTAAGGTGCCTGATTTCAACGATCTTTCAATTACTGAAAACACACGTGTATCCTATCCTATGGATCACATACAAGGTGCCGCTATACCATCGATAGGCGGGATCCCGGAGAATATATTTTTCCTGACAGCAGATGCATTCGGCGTTTTGCCCCCTATTTCAAAGTTGAACGTTCCCCAGGCAATGTACCACTTCCTTTCAGGCTATACCTCAAAGATTGCCGGAACTGAAGAGGGAATCAATGAACCGCAATCTACTTTCTCGGCTTGCTTTGGGAAGGCTTTTTTACCCCTGCATCCGGTAAAGTATGCTGAGTTGCTTGGTAAAAAACTCCATAAGCACCAAGTAAATATTTGGCTCATCAATACAGGATGGACAGGCGGCCCGTACGGTACCGGAGAGCGGATTAAGCTATCCTACACTCGAAATATGATAAAGGCCGCGCTGGAAGGTAAGCTAAATCACTGTTCTTATCATGCCGACGAAGTGTTTGGCTTAATGATGCCGGAGAATTGCCCCGGGGTTCCTTCAGAGATTTTGAATCCGGTTAAAACCTGGTCAAACCTGGAAGCTTATTACGAAAAGGCAAATAAACTGGCAGAACTCTTCAGCGAGAATTTTAAACAATATGAAGAATTTGCTGATAAAGACACCAAAATGGCGGGGTCATTTGGAAAAACACTGAGTTTAACGCTTAAAGCCTAAACCGTTTAGAAATCTCAAAAAAGCGGGAAATATATTAGTATGATTGGTATTTTACCAATCATACTAATTTTTCGAGAGGTACAAGCAGGACATATTTACAAAAACGATTTGTCTTCTCTAAAGAAGAAAACCGTATTTAACTACAAAACCTGTAAGGCAATCAGACTTTCTTAACCCTGACAGCAGTCATACCCTTTTGTCCGGGTTCAACTTCAAACGTCACTTTATCGTTTTCAGTCACCGCCTCAGACAATTCATTGATGTGCACAAATATGCTTTCCTGGTTTTCCGAATCCTTGATAAATCCATATCCTTTTGATTCATTAAAGAAGGTCACCTTTCCCTTACGGATCAAATCACCTGGCTGAATGGCTTCCTGTTTCGGAGTTGCAATTTGAATGTCCTCCATAACAATCTTCTTTTTCTTTGTAGGGTCCGGTGGTGTTGAGGTAATGTTTCCATTTTCGTCAACATAAGCCATCATCTCGTCAAGACTTTTCCCTTTCACCACATTATCTTTCCGCTCTTCAGCCTTTTCACGCTTTTCTTTTTGCTTTTTAAGCCTCTTTTTTTCTTTTTCTTTTTTGTTAAATGTTTCTGTCGATCTAGCCATACTTTAATTAGCGTACTCCTCTTGATTTTTAATGGTTAATATTTACAATGTTCAACGTGCTTGACGCCCGTTTGTTTCCTTTATATGTAATTCCTAAACTGCTATTTCATTTTAAGTTTAGCATTCAGTTTAAAAATAATATAATTCAATAAAAAAGCATCCTCCATAAGGGAGAATGCTTCACGAAATAATTATATAGTATACTAAGCTACTGTTACATTTACTGCGTTCAGACCCTTACGGCCTTCTTCAACGTCGTAATTAACAACATCGTTTTCACGAATGCTATCAGTTAGACCTGAAGTGTGTACAAAGATTTCACTTCCGCCATCGCTAGGTGTGATAAATCCGAAACCTTTAGTTTCATTGAAAAATTTTACTGTTCCTTGTTGCATTATATTTTTATTAATAAGTGTGCAAGGTACGATTAAATATCGGAATAAACTAATTGTCAGTCGATAAAGCGGGATTATCGACTCAGATGTCCAATTAGTGGGAATAAGGCTGCTTTAAAGCGCATATTTGAACGAGGGGTGAAGAACCAGGAGTCAGGATTCTAGCTGTTAAAATATTGAGTATGTTTGCCAGCCTTATCCTCAACCGTGAAAGCAATAAAATTCCCTGATATACCCCCAGTTCTGGCCGTTTTACTGGCGATTATAAGTGTCCAGGGTGGGGCTTCAATTGCCAAGAGCATCTTTCCGGTATTAGGTGCAGCAGGAACAGCTTCTTTAAGGATAGGTTTGTCTGCAATTTTTTTGCTTCTTTTATTCAGGCCGAACTTAAGCAAAATGACAACTGCGCAGTGGAAAGCCGTGGCACCTTACGGCCTTTGCCTGGGGGCGATGAACCTGGTTTTCTACCTGGCGATTGAGCGCATCCCCATTGGCCTGGGAGTAACGCTCGAATTCGTAGGGCCATTGGTTCTGGCGGTTTTTAGCTCCAAACGGAAATCAGATATCTTATGGATACTGCTTGCTGGTGCAGGAATCGCGCTCATAGCTCCGTGGAATGAGCAAAACATTGATCCGCTGGGAGCTTTCCTTGCTTTACTAGCAGGCGTCTTCTGGGCAGGATACATCGTCCAGGGCGGCAGAATCTCAAATATAATGGACGGCAGGCAGGCCGTTACTGTCGGGATGGTCTTTGCCAGCTGCCTGGCTGTACCCTTTGGGGTAATGTCTGGTGGCTTAAGTAAATTTACCCCAGATATGACTATCGCTGTTTGCGCACTGGCGCTTTTGTCGAGCGCAATACCCTTCCTGTTGGAAATAAAAGCGCTTAAACAACTACCAGCCAGCACTTTCAGTATACTGATGAGCATGGAACCGGCAGTTGCAGGGATATTTGCATTAATCTTTCTAGGCGAAATTCTCAATTTAACAGAATGGCTGGCTATTATATTAGTTATGTCCGCCAGCGCCGGCGCCGCTTTAACCAGTAAAGCAAAACCTTTGGAAAATTACTAATTCTTGCTGCCCCTGCCCTACTACCCCAGTTATCAATTTTCCATTGAATATATCCTAAATCGGGATGGCCCATCTCACCTTTCACCTTTCACCTTTCACCTTTCACCTTTCACCTTTCACCTAATCTACCACTTTCATCGTAGCAAACTCCTCACACATTTTCTTATTAAAAGCAGGAAGATCTTCAGGGGTACGGCTGGTAACTAAACCCTGGTCCACTACCACAGCGCGGTCGATCCAGAGTGCACCGGCGTTTTCGATATCAATCTGTATTGCAGGATAAGATGTTACTTCTCTTCCGGCAAGGACCCGGGCCGTTATTAAGGTTTGCAAGCCGTGACAAATAGCGGCGACTGGTTTTCCTGCCTCGAAAAAAGCTCTGATAAAATCTATAGCATCTGGATCCATCCTCAACTGATCAGGATTAATAACCCCACCAGGAAGCATGAGTCCATCGTAATCTTCTGCATTAACTTCCGATATATGTTTATCAACCGGAACTTCGATAGACCATTGATGATCTTTCATCGCTTTCACTTTATGTTTCTGCGGAGATATTACATCCACTTTAGCCCCTGCATCCTCCAATGCTTTTTTAGGACTGGTAAGTTCTACTTCTTCAAAACCATTTTCGGTTAGAATGGCAATTCTGCGGTTACTTAAATTCGTCATATTAAATATCTTATTGGTGATGACAGACGATAAGTCTGTTAAAATTTAACAGGAGCAGGAACAAGATGTTTTAATAAATTGAATATCATCACACGCAAAAAAGGAAAGCCTCCCCCGACCGGAGAAGGCTTCCTTACCACCAAACAAAACTTAATCTAACACCAAACTTTAATACTAGTCACGGTCATCATCACGGTCACGACGATTATCATAACGTCTGTCGCGACGATCATCATCGCGTCTGTCATCATCCCTTCTGTCGCGGCCATCATACCTGTCGTCATAACGCTCGCCCATTTTCTTGCGTTGTCCCGGAGGCATTCCGTGCGGATGACCTTTCTTATTTTTCTTGTTATTATCTCTATCGAGGTAAACTTTAACGCGTTCCCTTCTCATTTCGTAATGACCTGGTATAGTACGTCCGCCTACTCCCAGAATACCACGAGTCCTTTGTTCCGGGATCCATACCCTGCGTTCACGCATTTCCCAGCGATACTCACCGCGCTCATCACGTTGGATTGAACCATCATTTGCGCCCCAAACTGTTTCAGTCTGACGATATTGCGCTTGTGCTGTAATAGTCCCTGATGCTGCAAAAAGGGCTAAAATAATTAGGATCTTTTTCATAGATACATTTTTAATTTTCTAAACCTTCTAAGGCTGTGACGACAAGGTCGGGAGGAAAGATGAAGAGAAGATGAAGCTATACGATTCTTGTGTAACAAACATATAACATTTCCATTCAGACAAGGATCATCAGTTATAAACTAAATATATGATCAATGTACAAAGACCGATTAAGCATTCAAATTTAACATTTTGCTAACCTTGCCTTTTCATCTATTTAAAATGCAGTTTGCTATATTGTAAATCGCTGTGAGCCTGTACATCGTATGTAAATAAAATGGCAACATTTTTGTTTATGTTCTATACCGAGGTTACATAATGGGTTAAACAGCGGCAAGACAAATATTAATCAATTATTAAGATGTTGAAAAATAGAAACACACAAACAGAGGCTGCACGCCCGCTTGTTTCAATAAACGAGGGCGCAGAAATTTCAAATGAAGATAAACTTCGGATTAGACGGGAACTGGTTAACGCCGCTATCGAGGTTGTTGGATACGATCCGGTTAAGATAGAGCAGTATTTGAATAGGAAGAACGTGGCTTAGTTGTACGTTGTACGTTATACGTTGTATGTTATAAGTTGGAGTCGCACCACTATGATAGCGTGCTCTGCATGGGTATCCCTTATTGCGTATAAAATTCCCCATTAACTTGATCTTCCAGTTCACTATTTAGTTTCCGCTATGGTACGCTTCCACGTAAAACATATAACGTAAAACGTACAATCCCCGGCCGTCAAACTATTTAGCCAGAAATTGCTTTTAGATTAAATCAAACTTTATGATGAATATAGATTGGCAACAAATACTTGTAGGCGAAGAGAACTGGATGTTTATGCTGGAAATAGCTTTCCGGACGTTCACGATGTTCATTATTATACTTATCGGGCTGAGACTCCTCGGTAAAAGAGGCGTCAGGCAATTATCTGTATTCGAGCTGGTAGTTATTATAAGTCTGGGCTCAGCAGCAGGTGATCCCATGTTTTATAAAGAAGTTGGCTTATTGGTACCCGTAATAGTTTTTGCGGTGATTGTAGGATCCTATCGCTTAACCACCTACTTGATGGCTAAAAGCGAGAAGTTCGACGATCTCGTGGAAGGAACAAGCACTTACCTTATTGAAAATGGAGAATTTAATATAGGGGACTTCGGGAAAGAGGGGCTGGCAAAAGACGAATTTTTCTCTGAATTACGCCAGCAGGGCGTAAGCCATCTTGGACAAATCGACGCCGCCATTCTCGAGACCTCGGGAACACTGAGTATCTACTTCTATCCTGACGAAAAAGTAAAACCTGGTTTACCCATACTTCCGAGGCTTTTTGGAGAGACAATCATCCAAATAATTGCTCCCGGCATTTATGCCTGCCGGTTTTGCGGAAATACCGAAAAATTAAAACCCACGAAAGAACACAAATGCAAAAAATGTACTTATACGGAATGGGTGAAAGCTATTGATGTGAAGAGGGTCCGGTGATAAGAGAAAAGATTTGGGAACAAGGAACAAAGACAAGTGTCGGTCTTAAAAAATAAATATTTCTATATTTACGTTAATAGGAATTTAGCACTTGAAAAACGTCTTCAAATTACTGGCTTTAACAGCAACTATTTCCTTTCCATCTGCGTTGATGGCACAGCAATCTGGCAATGTGGTAACACCATTGAAACCTAACGAAAAAACATTCAATCCGGCAGCTAAGCACGAATTTGAACTTCTACCAGAAACTTCTAAAGACAGCATTCGACATTTGCCTTTCATGAACCATCTGCCAGGGATTGTACCTCACGAAAACCGAAATCTTAACATTGAAACTTTTCAAGCCAATCCAGATTACGATAATAACATGCCAGTGGTTAAGCCAGGAAGAACTTCTGACATACCTGTAAGGAAACTTGACGCCAAATCGCCGTATATCTACAACATGCCCGTAAGGAAAACCCACCCAAACAAGAAGTAGCCCTCAATTCTCAACTCTCCATTCTCAACTCTCCACCTTTCAACTTTCACCTAAACCTTTACGGTCTTCCACTTCCCCCTGCTGAACAACCAAAGCGTAAATAATCCCACCGAAGTCTCCGAGAAGAACACTCCCCAAAACACACCCGATTGCTCCCAGCCTAAGGATATAGCAAGGTACCACGACAAGGGGATTTGGATCAGCCAGAAAAATACCAGATTAATGTAGGTTGGGGTTTTGGTATCGCCTGCTCCATTAAAAGCCGCTGTAGAGACCATCCACCAGCCGTACACAAAGTAGGAGAAGGAAAGTATCCGAAGCCATTCGGCGCCGATTGCTATTACCCGGCTATCCTCTGTAAAGATCCGCATAAGCGAATCGTTGAAAGCGAAATACAACACCGAAACAATTAGCAGGTAGACCATATTATAACTCCCCGTTTTCCATACTGCAGATTCCGCGCGGTCGGGGTTTCCAGCACCCAGGTTTTGTCCAACCAGCGTGGCCGCGGCATTGGAAAGCCCCCAGGCAGGCATCATCGTAAACATCATAAGCCTGATAGCGATTGTAGCGCCAGCAACAGCTTCGCTCCCAACCTCCGCCAGAATCCGCATCAGGAAAATCCAGGAAGTCATTGCTACGATCATTTGTCCTATTCCTCCTATTGAGGTCCGCAGAATCCCCAGCATGCTTTTCGCATCCCAATAAAGCTCCGAAAGACGCACCTGAATTCGTTTATTACCCCTGAAAAGCATCCATAGCTGTACCAGAACCCCGGTTCCACGGCCGATATTGGTCGCAATAGCTGCCCCTTCAATTCCTAGCGGAGGAATCGGCCCCCAGCCGAAAATCAGCAAAGGACATAAGATTATATTCATTCCGTTTGAGATCCATAGAACGCGCATAGCGATAGCAGCGTCACCGGCTCCCCGAAATATGGCATTGATAATAAAAAGCAGCATGATTACCATATTGCCTCCGAGCATCCATTGCGTATAACGATAACCATTGTCGATCGCCCATTGGTCGGCGCCCATTAAAGCCAGAAGGTCTTTAGCATAAAATATCCCCGCCAGGGAAAAAGGAATGGATGCTAATATCGCAAGAATGATAGACTGCACAGCAGAGATACCCGCGCTTTCCTTATCCTTCTCTCCAATCCTGCGCGCAACAATTGCGGTTACTGCCATTGCCAGACCCATTGCTATTGAATAGAGCAGGAAAAGATAGGTTTCTGTCAGCCCGACAGTTGCTACGGCTGAAGCTCCCAGCTTACTGACGAAAAAAATATCAACTACAGCAAAGGTCGACTCCATGACAAGTTCAAGTATCATAGGTACGGCCAGCAGGAAGATGGCCTTTTTCATTGGAGTCTCTGTATAGTCTGCCTCAGTTCCAGAAAGCGCATTTTTTATATGCTGCCAAATAGAAACTTTAGTATCTAAAACGGAATTGGTATCGATTGTGCCCATAAACTGACGTTTAGCAAATTTATCTACATATGCTCAAGGCATTTGCTATGATAAATTTACTAAACATCGGTTAATCTGAAAGGTGGATAGCTGACAAAAACAGAGGGCGTTCACGACAATTTCAGAGAACGCGATTCCCCTAGAAATCTTTTCTAAGTATGGTCACATCTCCGGCAAGGATTCTCGCCTTTCTTTTTCGACTGCTAGGAAGTTTATTCAGATCGATGATCCGCACTGCAAAGTCGGACGAAGCAAGTTTATCAGCTTCAGAGTCCAGAATATAAATCCGGTTGTCCACAAACTCGATATTTATCGGGTTTTTGTATTGCCATGTATCGGTACGTAATACTTTACCGGCCACCCAACTGTTGGAGGTATTAAGAATATGGACTTTTCCGTTGGGACCACCTTCAGACACAGCAAGAAGATATTCTTTTGTAAAGTGGAGGGTGTTTATTGAATCGAAATCGGTTTCTATATCAACCTTGTACACCGTTCCTGTTTTAATGTCTATTTTTAATATTTCCCGGTCCACAGCTACCAGCAAATATTCGTGTTTATGGTAAGCAATGGCTTTCACCTGGCCAGTTTCACTTTGCAGGAAATTGCTTTCCAAAAATAAAGACCCGCGTCCGGCTTGATCAACTTTATATATAACTGCTGATAGGGCATCAACAATATAAACCCCTCCTTCAGGGTCAATCGTAAGATCTGTTACAAAATGAGGGCCTTTAAACAGTGTCCCGAGTTCGTATACAAATTCAACTTTCTTAGTTGTTAAATTAAATTTCACCAGTCTTGGCAAGCCTGACTTGCTATTTGAGACGCTCAAGCGGTTAGTAACCGCATATAATGTATTGCCGCGAATTTTCATCGCCGTTGTACCTATCAGGAGGCTATCTTTCAGAACTGGTCTGTACTGGGCTTCACTGTTGATATAACCTAGCTGGCCATCCCGAATAGAATTAACCATGAACTGCTTCTGTGCAGGGTGATAGACAAGGTCCTGTGCAGCTAAATTGAATCCATAATAATTGACAATGTAATTCTGCGCCCGTACCTCGCCGAAAGTGAGTGTTAAGCCTAGGGCCAGTATCAAATAATATTTAATACTGAAAGCAAACCTGACTTGTGGTCTCCGATGCATATACAGTAAGCTTTTAATAAAGATTTCGATGTTTTTCATCAGTATATAATTTGTTTTTTATAGGTGATGAAGCTATCATGAGCATATTCATCTCGGTTTGTGAGCGGTATGCTCATGATGGTTTCATAAGTGATTAAATATATGCTTAAACACTGGAGGAGAAAATGATCCTCATCACGCGCTAAAGCGACTTTGCACATTTTCAAAACCAAAAAAGCTGGCCAAATGGCCAGCTTTTCATAATTATCAATTCAGTTTATCTCGTATCGTGCTATTTCAAAGTCACAGTAGCTGCTACCGGAAAATGGTCCGACGGAAACTTACCAAAGTACGTATCCGTAAGGATTCCCCATTTGCTTGCCGAGAAATGCTTCGACATGAAGATATGATCAATAACTCCCATGCCGCGAGGAACGCGGAATCCGTTTGAGGAAGAGTTGTTCTCATATGGATATTTTACATCGGCATAAGAATCTCTAACAATACCCGAATTTGCAAGGGTTTGATACCATTCACTTTCGCGGTTGCCATTAAAGTCGCCGGTTAATAAAACCGGAGCATTTCCAGCGATCTCTTTCATCTTTTGAATCATGAGTTTCCCGCTTTCTTTACGTGCCACAACTCCCTGATGATCAAAATGTACGTTGAAAACATAAAACCGCTTTTTGCTCTTTGTATTTTCCAGGTAAACCCATGAACAGATCCTGTTACAGCAGGTAGCATCCCAGCCCTTGCCGGGAACATCCGGAGTTGCAGAAAGCCAGAAATCGCCGCTTTTCAGAAGCTTGAACATATCCTTCTTGAAATAAATTGAGGAATGCTCCCCGGCGTCTTTACCATCATCCCTTCCTTTACCATAAATGGCATATTCAGGCAGTGCTGTGCTAATATAATTTAGCTGATTCTTCAATGCTTCCTGTACACCGAATATATCGAAATCATGATAACGGATAAGATTCGCTACCACAGGAGCACGGTTGACCCACAGGTTTCCCGAATCGCGCGGGTTATCAAAGCGGACATTGAACGACGCAACTTTGAAGGTCTGCGCGCCTGCAATCAGACCCCTTGTAAAAAGAAATACGGCAAGGAATAATATTCTCAGTTTCATCTCAATGATTTTAATTCTAGTTAGCAATTATTACCATCCCGGATTCTGGCCCAGTTTAGGGTTTCTCAGAAGATCGGTTTGTGGAATCGGATAAAAATACTGCTTGTCATTCCATTTTCTGGAGATCTCGTTCATCCAGATCAACTCGCCAGATGTGCCGTTTTTAAGTTGTTGAGAATTTATTGCATTTCCTATTTTTGGAGATACGTCCACAAATGTCACCCCGGCAATAGCTGCTGGCCTTGTACCAGAAAAGAATAGTACATCCCGTACACCATCCTCATTGAGATCCATAGGTGTGTTAAGCGCAGGAACGTAAAAGCCATTCCATTCCATCGACATGAGAGGTCCCCTTTTCCAACGCAGAATATCAGAAAAGCGAAGGCCTTCAAGGCTTAACTCGATTCCTCTGTCACGCCGAACTTCCAGAATTGTCGCATCCGATATACCGGGGAAATAATTCGCGACGAGGTAAGGGTCGACAAACGTTGGTTTAGTACTAAGACCGCCAGTAATCCCGCCTCTTGCACGCAAAGTTCCTACTGTAGTCGCCCATTCTGCATCTGTTAGTGTATTCAACTCAGCTTTAGCTTCTGCATAATTTAGCAGGATTTCTGCGTAACGCATCAGTGCGACAGAGTTAATATTCAAATCCCTTGTATCATAAAGCATATCATCAAGGGTCCATTTGATTGGCTGATAACCTGTAAATGTGTAGGAGAACAATGGTGGTGCTGCAATTTGTACTCCCCCATTTATCCTTTTATAGTCCCCTGAGCGGATCGTTTGTTTCAGCCTTAAATCCCTGTTCTTCACCTCATCTTTAAACAACATCGTTGGATAAGCTGGATTATTAGTAAACGGCGTTCCGTCAATATTGAGGTAAGTATTGATAAAAGTTCTGGTGAAACTAGCTTTAGCACCATATGTCCCGCTTGTCCACCACCAATTAGCATCATGTAATGCATTTAATGCCAGATCAGCTGTTGAAGCTAATAAAACCTCATTAGCCAATGGTTGGGGGCTTGTAAAGACGAGCCGGTAAGAATTACCTGGTCCGCCTGCGGTATTAATCGAGTAAGTTTTCTTATCCATCAATACTTTAGCTGACGAAGCTGCCTCATTAAGCCACGCAGCAGCAGTACTTTGAAGGTTCAATTGGGTGTGGTATTTCCTGAAAGTTCCCTCAAAAAGCGCTATTCTTGATTTAAACCCGAAAGCCACATCACGCGTTATTGTACTTCTCGTTGCGTCAAGCGGGCTTCTTATGTTTGCACAAGCGTAGTTAATATCTGCCAACACTGAATCCATCACGAGAGTGCGGGGATCACGTGCATTGTAGAGTGCAGGGTCCGTCACATCCAGCGGCTTTCCAATCCAGGGCACATCTCCAAACCTTTTTACTTTCTCAAAGTAGAAGTAAGCTCTGAAGAATCTCGCGAGGCCCATATAGTGCTGTCTTACCTCGGCGGGAACATCGGGATCATTGTTATTCTGAATGAAATAATTGATATTTCTAAGGTCACCCCATGTCCAGCCACTAGAATTGCTTGGAGCAAAGGCGTTCTCCTGAATAAATGTAGGCACCGACTTCACCGCCAGATAATCAGACATGGCATCAAGAGTGGTAGGGCCGTTATTATGACGCGGCAGCATTTGGTAAAAAGAGTTCGAATACAATTTTAATCCGTTTTCACTTCCAAATACAGCCGACTTATTCGCGGTTGATTCAGGTTCCTGCTCAAGCTTCTCGCAAGCTGCCACAAATAATATAAGTGGCAGGAGCATTAAATAATATTTTTTCATAACTGTATCTTCTAAATACTATTAATAAGTTAAGTTCAATCCAATGGAGATACTCTTTAACATAGGATAATTGTATCCGTCTCCAGCATTTCCGCTGGTAAATACCTGATCTGATGCCACTGTATTTTCCACATCGATCCCCGTGGTAAGTTTATAAAGAGGTGAGTATGTCCAAAGATTCTCTCCGGAGAAATAAACACGCGCACCCGTAGCTTTAACCTTAGAAATCCACTTCTGCGGAATATTATATCCCAACTGGATATTTTTCATCCTTAGATAAGCAACATTTTGGAGATACCTGGTTTGAGCCACTCCCAGCGTCCTGGCAGTGCTGCTCGATGCTGCACGTGACATGGTACGAGGGAAGTATGCGTTGGTATTCTCAGGGGTCCACATATTTCCTAAATGGAAGTTCGGTATATTATTATACGGCCTGTTATACTGACCCCAAAAGAACTCTGCCTCAGTACTTGGGTACCAATCCTGTTTTCCTACACCCTGGAAGAAGGTACTGAAATATAGATTGTTCCAATCTGCACCCAGGTTTATCCCATACGTATATCTTGGCGCACTGTTTCCGATGATTTTCCTATCCCCTGGATTTGAAACCCTGTTTGTTCCGATATTGATGAACCCGTCATTATTTAAATCGGCCAATTTAATGTCACCCGCGAACCAAAGATTGGTCGGAGAAGCTCTCATTTGAGGACTCTGTTTTGCACTTGCAGCGACATCTGCCTGATCTTTGAAAAAACCAAGGGTTTCATATCCCCAGATCTCACCAAGGGTCTGACCTTCATAAAAATCGCTTAACAGTTTATCAGGATTATTATATTTTGTGATTTTAGAAATATTATCGGCAAGAGTAAGGCGGATATTATAACCAATTGGCTTAGCCATACTTTTGACACGATCCTGCCAGCCCATTGAAAGCTCCCATCCTTTTGTTTCCATGTCGGCATAATTCCCTTTTGGAACTGTTGCTCCAAAAGTAGCCGGTGCTGTTAACCCAACAGTGAACATGTCTGTGGTATTCCTGATAT
>NZ_JBASJU010000142.1:0-5562 GCF_049655485.1 Daejeonella sp. | reverse complement strand
GTTCAAACTGGAGAAACAAATTCTTACAACTTATCGGCTGCCGGCGGTGATGCCAAAACAAGATTCTTTGTAGGAGGGAATTTCAATAAAGAAAGTGGTTTTACGATCGGAAATGATTTGGCAAGATTATCTGGAAGGTTCAATTTTGATCATAATATATCAGAGAATATTAAGGTTGGAGTTAACTACAACTTATCCAGAGCTAATAGTGATAGAATAGGAGTAGAAAACAATACATTTGCTCCCCTTACATCATCTTATCTGCAGCTACCTTATGTAACACCTTTTGATGCTAATAATAACTTTGTAAATACCGGATTTATTCAAAATGTATTAGCCATCGAAGCGTTGAACATCAATGACTTCAATTTACAACGAAGTACCGGTAACGCGTTTGTTGAATTCAGATTTTTAAAAGATTTTAAGTTCAAGACTGACTTTGGTATAGATAACGTCCAAACTGAATCAAAAAGTAGAAGTGTTAATTTACTTGTCCCAGGCGGAACAGGTTTTAAGGATAACGAAAAGGATTACAAATGGTTAGCAACAAATACTTTGGATTATAACAAAGTTTTGAATAATCATACATTTGGTGGATTACTTGGTTATAGTTTTGAGACTTCCCGTAATGATTATATGTCAGTTGGCGGATCGGGTTTCGCCAGTGACAAATTGCCTAACGTTGGTTCCGCATCAACACCAACTACAACTTTCGCATCAGGCACGGAATGGGCGTTGGAGTCCCAATTTGCTAGATTAAGTTATAATTTTAAAAATAAGTATCTATTCCAAGGTTTAGGAAGAAGAGATGGTTCGTCTAGATTTGGAGAAAACCAAAAATTTGGTTTGTTTTATGCACTTTCCGCAGGATGGATTGTTTCTGAAGAAAGCTTTTTGAAAGATTCTGAGGTTATTAATAATTTAAAGTTTACCGCCAGTTATGGTACTTCTGGTAATGACCGAATTGGTAATTTCAGCTACCAGGAGCTTTTTGGAGGAGGTGTTGGAGCAGATTACAACGGAAATGCGGGATTAGTTCCTACTCAAGTACCGAACTCGGATCTTAGTTGGGAAGAGACGGCACAGTTTGACGTTGGCTTAAGTACTACTCTCTTTAACGTGTTTGACGTCGAAGCAAATTACTACATAAAAACAACAAATAGGTTGTTGGCTGCCGTCCCTTATCCTTACACTACAGGCTATACAAGTGCAACAATCAACGTAGGTGAAATGGATAATACAGGAATAGATTTACTTTTAACTTCCCGTAACATCAGTAAACCTAATTTTAACTGGACAACTTCGTTAAACATGGGATTTGTTAAGAATGAAGTGAAGTCATTACCTGTGAATAAAGATCCAGAAGGCAGGGATTTTTTGGTTGGCTCTGCCGCACAGAGAGCAATAGTGGGTGAAAGTCTGAACACATTTTACATGGTGAGGTATAAAGGGGTTAATCCAGCTACAGGGGATGCAGAATGGCTAACTAAGGATGGAGTCGCAACAACTACATATTCCCCTAACAATCGTGTTGTGGTAGGTAGCGCAATCCCTGATTTCACAGGTGGTTTTACCAATAATCTTAGCTATAAAGGCGTTGACCTTAATGTGTTCTTTAATTTTGCTTACGGAAATAAGGTGCTTATTGACGGTCTTAGATTTACTGAGAACGTAAATACCGCAGGATTTAACAAAAGCACAGATTTGTTAAATTACTGGAAGACAGCGGGTGACAATGCATTTGCTCCTAGATTGGGTAGTCCAACAGCAGCTAATTTCCAGCAGTTATCTACACTACAACTTCAAGATGGTTCGTACTTAAGATTAAAAACAGCGAGTTTAGGATATACAATTCCTTCAAGTTTAATAAATAGGAGCAAAATTTTAACTAACGCTCGTGTATATGTTTTAGGACAGAACTTAATCACAGTTAAAAATAAAGATTTTAGAGGTCCAGATCCTGAAGTTTCTGCAAATGGAGGTTCTAACTTAATATTAGGTGAATCCTTTTTCGCACTTCCTCAAGCGAGAACCCTCACTTTCGGAATTAACCTAGGATTTTAAGAAAAAAAACTAAAGAGATGAAAAAGAAATTAATTATATATTCAATTACAGGAGCATCATTATTTGGTTTTTCTGGATGTGAAAAAAAGCTTGATTTACAACCCGAACAAAGCTTGTCAGCCGAGGTGGCCTTAAGTTCTAAGGAAACAGCAACAAGTGCTTTATTAGGTGTTTATAGCTCACTACAAACATTAGAGGCATTCGGTGGGCAACCACAGATAATAGGGGACTACCAGGCGGACAACGTTTTGTTTGTCGGATCTTTCCCTACTCTGCAGGAAATTACAAATTATAATGTCATTTCTTCTAATGCTACTATTGAAACTATTTGGCTTGCGCACTACCGTGCAATATTAAGAGCGAATAAGATTATTGCAAAAGTTCCTGGAGTTGCGGATGTTTCTTATACAGACGCTCAAAGAAAGCAGGCTGTGGCTGAAGCTAAGTTTTTACGTGCACTAACTTATTTCCAATTATCAAATCTATTTTCCCAGCCATTTCAATTATCCGGTGGAACGAATCTTTCAGTTCCTCTTGTCCTTGAATCATTTGAAGGTGAAATTTCATTTCCAGCTCGTGCAACTCTAAATGATGTACAAAATCAGATAAAAAAGGATCTTACAGAAGCTATTGTGGACTTACCGGCATCTTACAGTTTACCAGCTGATACACGTGGGCGTGCAACAAAAGGTGCTGTCCAAGCTTTATTATCTCGAGTACATCTTTATAGAAATGATTGGGCTAATGCTGAGGCTTCTGCCAGACAAGTTTTAGCTTCGCCTTTATATGTCTTGGCTTCAAATTATTCGTTTTATGATGGGAATACACCAGAAGATGTATTCTCAATTCAAAATTCCGCTACTGATAATGGACGAACTGGAAGTGGTGGATGGGCAAGTTATTATCAACCAGCCGCCAAAGGTGGTCGTGGGGATGCGCCATTTTCGACTTCTTTAGTGGCAGCCTATAATGAAGAACCAGGAGACAAACGATTTACTTCATTAAATGCAACGGGTGCAGCAGCAGACGGTGTTTCCAGACCGTTTACATTGAAATTTCCCGATGCGATTAATAACACAGATAATTCACCTATTATAAGAACTACCGAAGTTGTTCTAAATTTAGCGGAAGCCATAGCGGAACAAAGAGGTATTAATTTAGAATCCATTACTTTAATAAATCAGTTGAGAACTCGTGCTGGACTTCCAAGCTGGACAATCGCAACTTTTCTAACTAAACCTGCTTTTATTGATGCGATTTTAAATGAAAGAAGAAAAGAGTTAGCTTTTGAGGGGCATAGAAGAATGGATTTGTTAAGAAAGGGCAAAGCTTTGAGAACGACTGGTCCTGAGGCTTCTAAAGCGACATTCGGAGGGAATTTTACAATTTTGCCTATTCCATTTCGTGAAATTGATCAGAACAAAGCCTTGGTTCAAAATCCAGGTTATTAATTAAAATTTAATGGACTCTCTCATTTGAGCGTGCATTTTTAAATTTGTATTTAGCATAGTATTTTTATCAATTAGGCTGTCACTAAAGGTGTTGACAGCCTAATTTTTTTTGTTCGTTTTGGTGGTATCGATAACCCTCTGGTGCAATTAAAATCGTTATGATTTCATCATAAATCAAAGTGCAAAAAGTTTTTAATAAGCGACATTTATCCAAAGGATATTGTTTTTGAGAATTCTGCTGAATTTCTTCTGTTTAGCTCTTCAAAAAAGGGAATTCGTATGATCCTTGTATTCAGGTGTTTTGAAATTATATTTTCTGAGCTTTTATTTTCATCTCCGCAGAATATAACCATCTTAAGGTCTATTTTTCTTGATTTTAAAATTTCAGCAGACATCAGCGTATGATTTATACTTCCTAAATAATGTTGTGATACCAGCACTACCTCTGCATCGAAAATCTTGATGAGATCTATCATCAGATCGGTATCATTCAACGGGACCAATAATCCTCCAGCTCCTTCAATAATCAATTGATTGTCTGTTTCTGGCAGTATTATGTTTGCAAGTTCAATTTGAATACCATCCAATTCAGCTGATTTGTGCGGTGAAAAAGGTTGTGAAAGGCGGTATGCTTCAGAATGAAATTTTGATTTCTTATTTGACACCAATTCTTTGACTTTATCGGTGTCAGTATAATCAAGATCTCCGGATTGTACAGGTTTCCAATAATCCGCCTGAAGGCTTTCAACCATGATAGCGGAGGCTACAGTTTTCCCGATACCTGTTCCTATTCCGGTAATAAAGATGGGGTTTTGTTTCAAAGTATGTTATTTAGTTTGTTACACAGGTTTGTTATTTCCGCTAACGAGTTGTGGTTATGCAGACAAATTCTCAATCGTTCAGCACCTTCTGGTACAGTCGGGCTAAGAATTGGCCGGACGTCAAAACCGGAATTTTGCAGTTCCTTCGCACTTTCTCTCACTTTAGCATTCCCGGGCACAATCAAGGCCTGAATTCCTGACCTGCTGGAAATACTATTTATATGCGAATCAAGTTTTGATTTGAAAAGCTGTATTCTCTCAATTAATTTGGACTGATGATCACCGGTTTGCAAGTAGGTGTAGGAAACTTTCACTGCAAGATGGTTCAGGAACGGCGAGGCCGTAGTGTATATGAACGATCTGGCAAAGTTTATCAGGTAAGAACGAAGTTGATTACTTCCGAGTACGGCGGCGCCATGAACACCAAGAGCTTTCCCAAAAGTAATAATGCGGGCTAAAATCCTTGATTCCAGTCCAAGCTCATCAATGAGCCCCCGGCCTTGCCGGCCAAAAACGCCCGTCGCATGAGCTTCATCGGCTATAATTGCTGCATTGTAGCGTTCCGCAAGATCACAGATTTCTTTCAGCGGCGCTTCGTCACCGTCCATGGAATAAACGGTTTCAATGGCTATGAAAATCCTCCCTTTTGCAAGTTTTAACTTTTCCTCCAGACTGTTCAGGTCATTATGTATAAACACGTAACGGGTAGCGTGGCTTAATCGAACACCATCGATTATAGAGGCATGAATGTACTGATCGCAGATAATCGTATCGCCACGCTGGGGGAGGCTTGAGAAAATTCCAATATTGGCATCATAACCGGAATTAAATAGGAGAGAGGCTTCCGAATTATGGAAACCAGCGATTTCAGATTCCAGTTCTTCGGTAAATTTATCATTGCCGGCAAGGAGCCTGGACCCTGTAGATCCTAAAAGGTACTCAGGGTATTTTTTAACTTCATGTTCATAAAGTGATTTTAACTCTGCTGACCGGGCAAAACCCAGGTAGTCGTTGGAGCAAAAATCTATAAGTGATGTTTCCTGCTTGAGCGTGCGCAAAGACTGCTTATTTTTCCGTTCCGCTAAGCTGGCAGAAATATATTCATTGATCGCCTTCAAGTTTTTTTTGTAAAAATAAGAAAAGCGGCCTGAAAGGCCGCTTTAAAATCATAGAAGAGATACTTATTTCATCCTGTTTCGCTGACCCTGTTGATTACGACGCGCCTT